>NZ_JAIUHU010000008.1:0-303894 GCF_020165275.1 Mesorhizobium sp. Ca11
AACCGCTCCCATGGCCTTCAAAAAACGCCTCATTAGCCCAACAAACAGAATTCACTCTCCCGTGCAAAGCCCTCACAGGGGGAGAAGGAAGAACCTCAGCTCCGCCCATTCACGAGATCGCCCACGATGTCGTATTTGCCTGAAATACGCATCTTGTAGACCTCGTAATTCTCCATCACACGCTGCACGTAACTTCTTGTTTCCGTGTAGGGAATCCGCTCGATCCAGTCGACGACGGCGTCGACGTCCTTGCCGCGCGGGTCGCCGTATTTCGCCACCCATTGGGCGGCGCGGTTCGGGCCGGCATTGTAGCCGGCGAAGGTCAGCACATAGGAGCCGCCGAAACGGTCGAGCTGTTCGCCGAGGAAGGCCGAGCCCAGCGTCGCGTTATAGCCGGCATCCGTCGTCAGCCGCGCCTGCGAGAAATTCATGCCGGCCTTTTTTGCCAACTGCTTGGCGGTGCCCGGCATCAACTGCAGCAGGCCGCGCGCGCCGGCGCTGGAAACGGCGCCGATATTGAACTCGCTTTCCTGGCGGGCGATGGCATAGGCGAGCGCCTTGCCGGATCCGGAAATGTTGGCCGAATCGGGAATGACGCCCAGCGGATGCGAAAGCGCGCCGACATCGATGCCGCGCTGGGCGGCGATCTTGCCGACCTTCAGCGCCATGAAATGGTTGCCCTGCTTTTCGGCCAGCACGGCTAGCAGCGCCAGCTCGCCCGGGCTGGTCAGCTGGCCGGCAAGGTCGCGGTAGAGCGTCTCGGCGTAGCGGTCATAGCCCGCTTCCTGCAGCCGTTTGATCGCGCTCACCACCTCGCGGCCGTCGAAGCTCTGGCGGTCGGCCGCGCTCGGCTTCGGATAGGCGATGTTTAGGGTCCTTAAGCCCACGCGCTCGCCGGCGAGCTGGCCATAGAAGGTCGTGCCGTAGCTGGCCGCGCGGTTGAAATAATCCTTGGCGCTGCCCGGGCCGCCGACTTCCGCCGCCCGGCCGAGCCAGTAATAGGCGCGCGACAGCGACACCGGTCCCTGGGCGAGCTCGGTGATGCGCTTGAAGTGAGTGGCCGCGGTCGCCGGATCGTTGAGGCCGCGCAGCGCGTACCAGCCGGCGTGGAATTCGGCCTCGGCGGCATTTGCCGGGCTTTCGGCCGCATGCATGGAGACAATCTTGTAGGCGGTCTTCATGTCGCCCCGGTCGACCAGCTCGCGCGAGAGCACGCGGCGTTCGACCCACCAGGCATCGGGGTCGACCAGCGAATCGCGGTTCGTCGGCGCTTTCATCACGGCAGCAGCGGCTTCGGCGAATTTCTGCTGCTTTCGCAGATACTCCGCCTCGGCGAAGAAATAGCCGGCGGAGCGCAGCACTGCGGGCACTGCCTTCAACAGCTTGGCGGCGTTCTTGTCGCCCTTGTCGACCGCCGCCCAGGCATCCGCCAGCGGCTGTGCGCCGGCGAGGCCGGCGACCCGCAGCGCCGACGACGGCCGGTCGGCATAGAACATGCGCTCCATGCGGTAGCGATGGTCGGCCGCCGGGATCAGCGTGCCGAATTCCTTGATGACGGCTGCCTCATCCTTCGCTTCCAGTTTTTCCGTGCGCCAAAAGGGTACCAGCACCGACCGCGCCGCGGCCTGGTTGCCAAGCGCCACTTGCGAGCGGGCGAGGATGATGACGCCCTCAGGCGTCAGCGGCTGGCTGCGGCCGAAGGCCTGCACGACCACCCGCGGCGGCGGGTTTTCGCGATAGAGCGCACGCTCGCTGTTCTTGCGCAGCGCGATCGTGCCCGGCCATCCAGGCAGCATCTTGGCCGCGTCGGCAATCTCGCCGCTCGGCACCTGGTCACCGCCGTAAAGCGCGATCGCCCAGGCGAGGATGTGCCGGTCGAGCGAGGTGGCGGGCAGCGTGTCGCGCGCATTGCGCGCGCCGACGATGTTGTTGGCGGCAAGCGCATCGAGCCCGCTCTTCAGTTGCGCTATGTCGAGGGCGGTCGGCGTCTGGCCCGGCGCCTGTGGCGCATCTGGCGCCGGAATCGAGGCCGTCGCGCGCGCGTCGACGCTGCCACCGATCGCCATGGTAGGCGTCAGCGCGACGATCGCGCCCAGCAGCGCGAAAAGATGGGGCCGCCTCGTCGGCATTTTATGATCCTAGCACATCGCCAGCAGGCGCGGGCATTGAGAACCCGATGCGAAGCCTAGACTTAGGTCGTGAAGGGCTCGTAAACAAAAGGTTATCGAGGCCGTTCGAATGGCGCTTGCTGGTATCCCGATTCTGAATTCGCATGACCTTGATATCGGGCGCGGCGCGAATTTCAGAATCGCAGGACACCAGCCAACTGTCGAATCCAGTATCGTTTTGGTTTTCGATGTTCGCCCCGAGCCTGATATCAACGTCTAGCGAACATCGAAAACCACGACACTGGCATTACACCGATGTTGCCGCTGAACCATGTCGAGACTATGGTGCGCGGCTTCGCTTTCGGGTAGAAGGCGCGCACTGACCGATCTGATGAAACACCGATGCATGTCGCCCAGAAGCGGAAACCGGTTTTGGGACGACGACATACATAAACCGACAAAGTTCCAAGGAGTTTGGACGACATGCTGAGAGGCTCGCTGACTGCGCTCGTGACACCGTTCGAAAAGAGCGGGCGCTTCGACGAGAAAGCCTTTCGCTCGTTTGTCGAATGGCAGATCGCCGAGGGCACCAAGGGTCTCGTTCCCGTCGGCACCACCGGCGAGTCGCCGACGCTTTCGCATGAGGAGCACCGCCATGTCGTCAAGGTCGCCATCGAGGTAGCCAAGGGCAGGGTGCCGGTGGTGGCCGGCGCGGGCTCCAACAACACCGAGGAAGCGGTCGGCCTGGTGAAGTATGCCGAACAGGCCGGCGCCGATGCCGCCCTTGTGGTCACGCCTTACTACAACAAGCCGACGCAGCGCGGCCTCTATGAGCATTTCGCGGCCATCGCCAGGGCGACCAAGCTGCCGATCATCATCTACAACATCCCGCCGCGTTCGGTGATCGACATGACGCCGGAGACGATGGGCAGGCTGCGCCACGACTTCAAGAACATTGCCGGCGTCAAGGACGCGACCGGCAAGGTCGAGCGCGTCTCCGAGCAGCGCATGACCTGCGGCAAGGATTTCATCCAGCTTTCCGGCGAGGATGCCTCCGCGCTCGGCTTTAACGCTCATGGCGGCGTCGGCTGTATTTCGGTCACCTCGAATGTCGCGCCGCGCCTTTGCTCCGAGTTCCAGGAAGCGACGCTTTCCGGCGACAGCGCCAAGGCGCTCGAGCTGCAGGACCGACTCTTGCCGTTGCACAAGGCGATCTTCATTGAGCCTGGCGTATCCGGCGCCAAATACGCGCTGTCGAAGCTGGGCAAGGTCGAGAACGTGGTCCGTTCGCCGCTGGTGACGGTCGAGTCCTCGACCGCCGAGAAGCTCGACGCGGCGCTCAAGCACGCCGGCTTGATTAATTAGCGAGCCCGTTTGGAAACTCTACTCCTGCGGCCATCTGAAGGCGCCACCTGCGCTTCCGGTGCTCACGTACTATATGTACGCTCCGCTCCGGTTCCGCGCATGGCCCCGAAAGCATCCGCTTTCGGAAAGGACCATGCGCAAAGTCGGGCTGCAGAGCGTCCTTTGCGCGTTTAGAAAACGCGCGGCGCTCTGTTGACACCTTCACCTGACTCGCAGGAGCGAGTTTCGAAACGGACTCTGGACGTCATGAATCAAGTCAAGAAAACCGATCCCAACAACAAGACCGTTGCGGAAAACCGCAAGGCGCGCTTTTCCTACGAGGTGCTCGACACGATCGAGACCGGCTTGGTGCTGACTGGCACCGAGGTCAAGTCGCTGCGCCAAGGCCAGGCCAACATCCAGGAAAGCTACGCCTCGGCCGAGGGCGGCGAGATCTGGCTGATCAATTCCTATCTGCCGGAATATCTGCAGGCCAACCGCTTCAATCACGAGCCGCGCCGCCGTCGTAAGTTGCTGGTCTCCAAGCGCGAGATGGCAAAGCTCTCGCAAAGCGTCGAGCGCGAAGGCATGACGCTGGTGCCGCTGAAAATCTATTTCAACGACCGCGGCCGCGCCAAGCTGCTTCTCGCCGTTGCGCGAGGCAAGAAGCTGCATGACAAGCGCGAGACAGAGAAGCAGCGCGACTGGTCGCGCGAGAAGGGCCGGCTGCTGAAGGAGCGCGGCTGAGCCTCCAGGGCTGGCAGCGCCGGCCGCCTGAAAAAAGCCACTGGCCGGTTCTCCGGTCAGGCGCGCACGAGCCTTTGCGGCAGGGGTGGTCTTGGGGAAGCGGATTGTTTTCTGGGGCCTTGCCGTAGCGGTTGTCGCCAGTGCCGTCGTGGCGGGCGCCTTCTTCTGGTTCCGCGGCTTTTCCCCGGATCGCGAGGAGTTTCCGATCCGGGGCATCGACGTCTCGCATCATCAGGGAAAGATCGACTGGCCCCGCGTCGCCGCCGACGATGTCGCCTTCGCCATCATCAAGGCGACCGAAGGCGGCACCCATGTCGATACGCAATTCTCTATCAACCTGCGCGAGGCCCGCGCGGCCGGCCTGGCGGTCGGCGCCTATCACTTCTTCACCTTCTGCCGGCCAGGCGCCGACCAGGCGAAGAACTTCATGTCGGTGGTGCCGCGCGGTGAGCCGCTTCTGCCGCCGGTGGTCGACATCGAGTTCGGCGGCAATTGTCCGCAGCGCCCATCGCCCGAGCAGTTGAACGCCGAGCTTGCCGCTTTCCTCGACCCGGTCGAGACGGCATTCGGCAAGCAGGCGATTTTCTATCTGACCGACGAGGCGGCAGACGCCTATTCCGGCAGCATTCTTAGCCGCCGGCGCTGGTTGCGTTCTCTGGCGACGAGACCGCGCGAGAACGATTGGATCTACTGGCAGTATCACAATATGGGTCGCGTCGACGGCATCGAAGGCGATGTCGATCTCAACGTCCTGAAGGGCAGCCGCGAGACGCTGGCGAAGTTGTTTGCGCCGACGCCTTGAATTGCCGGTCCTTGAATCGCTTGCCGTACCGCTGAAGGCTTACGATCTCCCGGCGCCGGTGCATTAAGGCGTCTATTGGCAATCCGCCCTCCGATCGCTGACAAGCCCATCCCGGCGGCCATGATGGCAATGGCTGCGAACTGGATCGTCATCGGCTCTTCGCCGAGTACCGCCATGCCGACAGCCACGGTGCGATGGGTATGCCGGGCAGGAACAGCGATGCCGTCTGCGGCCCCAACTGCCCGACGACATAGGTATAGAGGAACATGGCTGCCGCGCCGGCCAGAATCCCCTGGATCGCTATCTGGCTGATGATCTCCGTGGTGGCCGCGGCATGGATATGGCTTGGTGCGACGAAGTAGAGAACCGGCAGCGGCAGGCAGGACAGGAGCACTACCGCGGCCGTGGCCGTAACGGGATCGGCACGCCAGCGCCTGACAAGAACGGCATAGGCCGAAAACATCAGGCCCGATCCGATGAAAAGCATATCGCCGAAGAGAACGCCGCCGGTGCCGTCGCGCCCCGGCGCGATGAACAGCGACAGGCCGGCGACAATCGCGAGGACACCGATGGTCCGTTGCCGCGAAGCGCCGTCATTGAAGACGATGCGTCACAGCAGGAACGAAAAGAAGACGATCGACGCTGGACAAAGCGCGGCCGCATGGGCGGCAGGGGCATAGGTCAGGCCCCAATTGATGATCAGCGGATAAGGCAATCCGGCCAGCGCCGCCAATGCCAGGGCCCGGCGCCAACCGAGCGCCCTCATGCTTACAAAGCCGCCGTGCCAGACGATCGGCAGAAAGACCACCCCCGCGCCGCCAAAGCGCAAGGCGGCCAGATCCGTCGCCGTCAGATGCTCCCTGAGGCTGAAGCGGGCGGCGACGAATTGGATGGCGTAGATGCCGATCATAATGAGACCCGCGATGATCGCCAGCCTGGAGTTTCCTGAGTCTCGCGCGTCCGCCATGTTCCGCCGCCGTCGTGACATCGCCATCGAAGATCATCTCCGCACAAAGCGATGAAAGCGCAGGCTATTGCCGAAAAGCCCGCGGCAAAATACGCTCTTTTCTCGAAATTCGAGCGAAACTCGCAGATTGGAGGCAGATCTAGCGTGAATGCTGAAGCAAGCGACCTCGACGGCGTCGACCGCAATCTCCTGCGATTGCTGCAAGAAGATGGGCGTCGCACCACACTTGATCTGGCGGCGCGTGTCGGCCTCTCGCCGACCGGCACCAGCCTACGGGTGAAGCGGCTGTTTCGGGAAGGCTACATCACCGCGGTCAGGGCCGTGCTCAATCCGGCAAAGATCGGACGCGGTACGCTCGTCTTCATCGAGGTGCGTCTCGATCACACGGCGCCGCATATTTTCGAGCGCTTCGCCGAGGCGGTGACCAAGGCGCCCGAGGTTCTCGAGTGCCACATGGTGGTCGGCGGCTTCGACTATCTGGTAAAGGCGCGCATCTCGGAAATGGCCGCCTATCAGGATTTCCTGACGCGGGTCATTCTCGCACTGCCGGGAGTGAAGGAGACGCACACTTATACCTCCATCGGCGACGTGAAGCCGGATGCGCTGCTGCCGGTATGAGTGGGTCTCAGACCGACAGGAAGCCGCCTGAATCTAGCTCTTCAGGAACGCCGCAATCTCCTTGAACACGCTGACGAACATCTCCTGCGTCAGCACGCCCGTATTGGTGTTGTAGCGTGAGCAGTGGTAGCTGGAAAACAGCGCGATGCCGCCAGCTTGCTGCCTCCCGCCATGGCGGAACGGAAAGGCCGCGACGCGCTCGCCCAGCGCCCGCACCGTCGACTGATGCGCGATCGCACCCAGCGTCAGGATAGCGCGCAGGTTGGGAAAGCGCGCGATGGTCGGCTTGAGAAAGGTCCGGCAGGTGGCGATCTCGGCGCCCACCGGCTTGTTCTCCGGCGGCACGCAGCGCACCGCATTGGTTATGGCCGTGCCGACGAGTTGCAAGCCGTCATCCGGCCTTGCCTTGAACTCGCCACGCGCAAAACCGTGGGCGATCAGCGTGCCATAGAGCAGGTCGCCGGCATAGTCGCCGGTGAAGGGGCGCCCCGTGCGGTTGGCGCCGCGCAGGCCGGGCGCCAGCCCGACGATCAGGAGCCGGACTGAATCTTCACCCTCCGGCGGCAGGAAGGTCGGCACTGGCGCGTTGAACCAGCCGGGCTCACGCTCGCGCCAGGCGGCGATGAAATCATGCAGCCGCGGGCAAAGCGGGCAGTCACGGCTGGGTTCGGGGGAGGGCACGGCGGTCAAGGCCGCCGCCGTCAATAATCTTCCTCGTCGACTTCGGCGGGTTCCGGCCGGCGCGCCGGCCGCTCGGACGGATCGCGGCCGACCTCGCTCTTCAGCGTCATCAGGTCGATGAAATGATCGGCCTGGCGGCGCAGATCGTCGGAGATCATCGGCGGCTGCGAGGCCATGGTCGAGATGATCGACACCTTGCGGCCGCGCCGCTGCAGCGCTTCGACCAGCGTGCGGAAGTCGCCGTCGCCGGAGAAGATGACATAATGGTCGACGACATCGGCGAGCTCTAGCGCATCGACGGTCAACTCGATGTCCATATTGCCCTTGATCTTGCGGCGGCCGGTCGAGTCGGTGAATTCCTTGGCGGGCTTCGTCACCACCTTGAAGCCGTTATAATCCAGCCAGTCGATCAGCGGCCGGATCGACGAATATTCCTGATCCTCGACCAGCGCGGTGTAATAATAGGCGCGCAGCAGGTAGCCGCGCTTCTGGAAGCTCGACAGGAGCTTGCGGTAGTCGATGTCGAAGCCCAGCGCGCGGGACGTGGCGTAGAGATTGGCGCCGTCGATGAAAAGAGCGATCTTTTCACGGGGATCGAACATTGAAAAACATTCCTTTCGAAAATTTTTGTCGTCTAAAAGCGCTTGACGAATAGGTCCGGCAAATGGACCTTTGTACCGTCACCTCCGAGATAACGCGCAATTTGTGGATATCCAAGGGCATGGCCCTGTGTTGCAAGCAATTGTGATCGCCACTATGTGGGTAGCTTCACGGCGTGGCGCGATGATGAGCCGGGCAACGGCCCGCCAAGCCGGCGCTGGCGCCATAAAGCTTGTATTTCGGCCGCGCCCGCGTTATGGAGCGCGCCAGCTTTCCATCAAATCCATCGCATGAAAGGGGCAGTCCATGGCCCGCGTAACCGTTGAAGATTGCATCGACAAGGTCGACAACCGTTTTGAACTCGTGCTGCTCGCCGGCCATCGCGCCCGCCAGATCAGCCAGGGCGCGCAGATCACCGTTCCGCGCGACAATGACAAGAACCCGGTCATCGCACTGCGCGAGATCGCAGACGAGACGTTGTCTCCCGACGACCTCAAGGAAGACCTGATCCACTCGCTGCAGAAGCATGTCGAGGTCGACGAGCCGGAAGCCGAGGGCGAGGCGATCGCCGACCAGACCGGCGCGACCGCCGTTGCCGCCGACGCCGACGACGCCGAGGAGAACGTCACTTTCGACCGCATGAGCGAGGAAGACTTGCTCGCCGGCATCGAAGGTCTGGTGCCGCCGGAAAAGAGCGACGACTACTAAGTGCTTTTGTCCGGGTTGGATCAACCATCCAGGACTTCCGTATCTTAGGTTTCGTGGCTATCTATGAGATGCGTCGCACGTCGGTGCGGCGCATCAATCATTTCAGCACCGCGAGATCCCGCCCATGATGCGTCAGTATGAGCTTGTCGAGCGCGTCCAGCGCTACAAGCCTGACGTCAACGAGGCGCTGCTCAACAAGGCCTACGTCTATGCCATGCAGAAGCATGGCCATCAGAAGCGCGCCTCGGGCGATCCCTATTTCTCGCATCCCCTCGAAGTCGCGGCCATCCTCACCGACATGCATATGGACGAGGCGACCATCGCCGTTGCCCTGCTGCATGACACGATCGAGGATACGACCGCGACCCGCGCTGAGATCGACGAGCTCTTCGGCCCCGAGATGGGCAAGCTGGTCGAGGGGCTCACCAAGCTGAAGAAGCTCGATCTGGTCTCGAAAAAGGCCGAGCAGGCGGAAAACCTGCGCAAGCTCCTGCTCGCGATCTCCGAGGACGTCCGCGTTCTGCTCGTCAAGCTCGCCGACCGCCTGCACAACATGCGCACCCTCGACCATATGCCGGAAGCCAAGCGCCTGCGCATCGCCGAGGAGACGATGGAGATCTATGCGCCGCTGGCCGGGCGCATGGGCATGCAAGGCATGCGCGAGGAGCTGGAGGAAATAGCCTTCCGCTACATCAATCCGGAGGCTTACCGCGCCGTTACGGCAAGGCTTGCCGAGATTTTCGAGCGCAACAGGGGCGTCCTGCAGGAGATCGAGACGGCGCTGTCGGGCCTGTTCGAAAAACACGACATCAAGGCGAGCGTGAAGAGCCGGCAGAAGAAGCCGTGGTCGGTGTTCCGCAAGATGGAGGCCAAGGCGCTCTCCTTCGAGCAGCTCTCCGACATCTTCGGTTTTCGCGTCGTGGTCGATTCGGTCGACGACTGCTACCGCGCGCTTGGCGCCATCCACACCACCTGGTCGATGGTGCCAGGCCGTTTCAAGGATTACATCTCGACGCCCAAGCAGAACGACTACCGTTCGATCCACACCACCATCGTCGGCCCGTCGCGCCAGCGCGTCGAATTGCAGATCCGCACCAGGGAGATGAACAAGATCGCCGAATATGGCGTCGCCGCGCATTCGATCTACAAGGATACCGGCGGCAAGATGAACGGCGCGGGCCATGCGATCTCCAGGGAGACCAACGCCTATGCCTGGCTGCGGCGCACCATCGAGCAACTGGCCGAAGGCGACAATCCGGAGGATTTCCTCGAGAACACCAAGCTGGAGCTGTTCCAGGACCAGGTGTTCTGCTTCACGCCCAAGGGCATGCTGATCGCGCTGCCGCGCGGGGCTACTCCCATCGACTTCGCCTATGCCGTCCACACCGATGTCGGCGACACCTGCGTCGGCGCCAAGGTCAATGGCCGCATCATGCCGTTGATGACCGAGCTCAAGAACGGCGACGAGGTCGAGATCATCCGCTCCAAGGCGCAGGTGCCGCCCGCCGCCTGGGAATCGGTCGTGGTCACCGGCAAGGCGCGCGCCGCCATCCGCCGCGCCACCAAGAATGCGATCCGCAAGCAATATTCCGGCCTCGGAGCCCGCATCCTGGAGCGCGCCTTCGAGCGCGCCGGCAAGACATTCACCAAGGAGAGCCTGAAGCCGGTGCTGCACCGGCTGGCGCGCAAGGATATCGAGGACGTGCTGGCCTCGGTCGGCCGCGGCGAGCTGAGTTCCACCGATGTCATGAAAGCGGTCTTCCCCGATTATAAGGATGAGCGTGTCACCGTCGCGGCGCCCAAGCAGCGCGAGGAGGGCTGGTCGAAGATCCGCAACGCCGCCGGCATGCTGTTCCAGATGCCGGGCACCCGCGCCGCGAAGAAGGACAAGGACCAGCAGCGCGACGGCGCGGTGCCGATCCGCGGCGTGCGCGGCGACCTGCCGGTGCGTTTCGCGCCGGAGGGCGCTGTACCCGGCGATCGCATCGTCGGCATCATCCAGCCCGGCACCGGCATCACTATCTATCCGATCCAGTCGCCGGCTTTGCAGGCCTTCGACGACCAGCCCGAGCGTTGGATCGACGTGCGCTGGGACATCGACGAGCGCACCAAGGAACGTTTTCCGGCGCGCATCTCGGTCACCGCCATCAATGCGCCCGGTTCGTTGGCCGACATCGCTCAGGTCGTCGCATCCAACGATGCCAACATCCACACGCTGTCGATGATACGCACCGCACCCGATTTCACCGAGATGCTGATCGATCTCGAGGTCTGGGACCTGAAGCACCTCAACCGGCTGCTGTCGCAGCTCAAGGACAATTCGAGTGTCAGCGATGCGCGGCGTGTGAATGGATGAATAGAAGGTGCTCTCACTGCCATTAACCATTCACCCTTCACCACTCGCCAAGGGGGACCGAACAATGAACACCGACGAAGTGCTGGACATTTTCCGCGAGGCCGGCGCCGTGCTCGAAGGGCATTTCATCCTGACGTCCGGACTGCGCAGTCCGGTCTTCCTGCAGAAGGCCCGCGTGTTCATGCATGCCGACAAAACCGAGCGCCTGTGCAAGGCGCTGGCCGAGAAGATCCGCAAGGCGGTGCCGGGCGGGATAGACTACGTCGTTGGCCCGGCCATCGGCGGCCTGATCCCGGCCTATGAGACCTCGCGTCATCTCGGTGTCCCGGCGATCTGGGTCGAGCGGGAAGGGGGCGAATTCAGGTTGCGCCGCTTCGAGATTGCCAAGGGCTCGCGCGTCGTCATCGTCGAGGACATCGTCACCACCGGCCTGTCGATCCGCGAGACCATCGACTGCCTGCGCGAGCTTGGCGCCGAGGTCGTGGCCGCCGCTTGCATCATCGACCGTTCGGCCGGCAAGACCGATGTCGGCGTGCCGCTGATCGCGCTTGCCGAATATGAAGTGCCGGCCTATCCCGCCGACCGCCTGCCGCCGGAACTTGCCGCGATTCCAGCCGTTAAGCCGGGAAGCCGCAACATCTGACATCGCAATGTATGAAAACAGGCGCTTGAGCGCGTCGCTTGAATCTCTTTGCCGGAGACGCGCGCCGAGGTGACAATGATCGCCGGGATCGACCATTTCGTGCTGACGGTCCGCTCGCTGGAAGCGACCTGCGATTTCTACCGGCGGGTGCTCGGCATGCGGCGGCTCGACGAACCGAACCGGCCGACCGCGCTTCTGTTCGGCTCGCAGAAGATCAACCTGCACGAAGTCGGTCGCACCTTCGAGCCGAAGGCGAAGGCGCCGACGCCGGGTTCCGGCGATTTCTGCCTCGTGGCGGCAGTGCCGCTTGCCGAGGTCCAGGCCAGCCTCGAGGCCAATGGCGTGGCGATCGAAGTCGGTCCGGTCGAACGCACCGGCGCGCGCGGCAAGATGATGTCGGTCTATTTCCGCGATCCGGACGGCAATCTGGTCGAGGTCAGCGAGTATCAACTCGGCTGAGATCGAGCCGCATGGCGCAGCGCTGGCCCGTAGGCATGCCGTGCCTGGCCTCGTCGTCGAGCAGGCTTGCCAGCCGTTCGTCAATCTCGGCGTCTTCCAGGATGCGAAATCCGGCCTTGCGATAGAAGGGCGCGTTCCAGGCGACGGCGCGAAACGTGGTCAGCGCCCCGGCGTCCTCCGCCCGCGCCGGTCTAACGGTCATCATCGGCTCCGCATCCGGGTTGTTTTCCTCAGTTTCGCCAGAATGACGCTGTTGTTACAGGCTGCGGCAGACCATCGCGGCGGCGTTCGTTGTTGCGCGGCCCGGTCGTCGCTATATCAAAGCTTGTTGCCTTTCTGCGCCCTCGAAGCGCAAGATGTGTTTGCGCGACCCGGTGGGTAGGGGCAGCGCGTATTGGACCGGGAACTGGAACAGAGTGCTTTTTCGACGCCGAGAGCCTGATGGCTTCCTGGAACAGGTGCGTACTTATCTTTGGCCGCGCCGCTCGTTCTCGCGTTCCGTGCAGTATTTCTCAAAACGCATCCTGCGGCTGAAGGCGACGCCGCATTCCGTCGCCGCCGGTGTCGCCGCGGGCGTTTTCGCCTCCTTCTTCCCGCTTGGCTTCCACTTCATCGTCGCCGCCGTGCTGTGCTGGATCATCGCCGGCAATCTGGTCGCGGCAGCGCTCGGCGCGGTGTTCTTCGGCAATCCGCTGACCTTCCCGCTTTTGTGGGGCGCGTCCTGGGAGATCGGCAAGCTGCTCCTGCATGAGCATCTGCCGAAGCACGGCCCGCCCGAGCATCTGGGCGAAATGATGCACAAGCTTTCCTTCGCCAAGCTCTGGCACCCCATTCTGGAGCCGATGCTGATCGGCGCGGTGCCGCTCGGCCTGGTCTTCGGGCTCCTGTTCTACGCCATCACCCGCTGGGGCATGACGGTGTTTCGCGAGCAGCGCCGGAAGCGCATGGCCGAGCGTGCCGAGAAGAAAGCGCGGCAGGGCCGACGGGAAGTGCCGGCGGAATGATCATCGGCATCGGCAGCGACCTGATCGACATCAGACGTATCGAGAAATCGCTGGAGCGGCACGGCCAGCGCTTCGTCCAGCGCATCTATACCGAGGTCGAGCAGGCCAAGTCGGAAAAGCGTGCCGCCCGCGCGGCTTCCTATGCCAAGCGCTTCGCCGCCAAGGAAGCCTGTGCCAAGGCGTTGGGTACCGGCATGGCCGAGGGCGTGTTCTGGCGCGACATGGGGGTGGTCAACCTGCCGAGCGGCGCGCCGACCATGGCGCTGACCGGCGGCGCCGCGGCCAGGCTGGAGAAAATCCTGCCGAAAGGCCACCGCGCCCTCATCCATCTCACCATCACCGACGATTTCCCGCTTGCTCAAGCCTTTGTGATCATCGAGGCAGTGCCCGCCGAACAAGCGCCACATTGATTCCATCTGACCACGAGCGGCATGACGTTGCCCAGCGCCCGCCGAGACTCTATACCAACATCGCACAATCGAGGACGACATGAGCGTGGCTGAAAAATCGCAGAAGAAATCCGGCGGGCTTGGTGAGACCTTTTCCGTCATCATCCAGGCTCTGCTGCTCGCGCTCGTCATCCGCACGCTGCTCTTCCAGCCTTTCTCCATTCCGTCCGGCTCGATGCGGCCGACGCTGCTCGAAGGCGACTATCTCTTCGTCACCAAATGGGCCTATGGCTATTCGCGTTACTCGTTGCCCTTCGGTCCCGATCTCTTCTCGGGCCGCATCTGGGGTTCCGAGCCCAAGCGCGGCGACGTGGTGGTGTTCAAGTTCCCGCCGGATCCGTCGGTCGATTACATCAAGCGCGTCGTCGGCCTGCCCGGCGACAAGATTCAGGTGAAGGACGGCCAGCTTTTCATCAATGACGTCGGCGTGCCGCGCGTGAAGACCGGCCAGATCGACAATCCCGATGTCACCGAAGAAAACCGGCCGATCGATGTCTACCGCGAAACGCTGCCGAACGGCGTCAGTTACGACACGCTCGACATCAATTCCGATTCGATCGGCGACAACACGCGCGAATTCGTCGTGCCGCCTGGGCACTATTTCATGATGGGCGACAATCGCGACAATTCCTCCGACAGCCGCTTTGCCGTCGGCTATGTGCCGGCCGAGAACCTTGTCGGCCGCGCCAACCTCATCTTCTTCTCGATCGCCGGCAAGGCGAGCCCGCTCGAGATATGGAAATGGCCGTCGTTGATGCGCGCCGGGCGCCTGTTCCATTTCGTCCACTAGAGCGATGGCGGCCAGCAAGCGTTTGACCGCCGATGCCCTTGCCGAAGCGCTTGTCGAGCGCACCGGCCATGTCTTCGCCGACCGCCAGCGCCTGCAGCGGGCGCTGACCCATGCCAGCGCCCGTTCGACCCATGCCGGCGTTGACTATGAGCGGTTCGAATTCCTTGGGGACCGTGTTCTCGGCCTCGTCGTGGCCGACATGCTGCTCGCCTCCTTTCCCGATGCCGCCGAAGGCGAGCTTTCGCTGCGCCTCAACGCGCTGGTCAATGCCGAGGCGCTGTCGGAAATCTCCGAACAGATCGGCCTGCCGGAATTGGTGCGCGCCGGTTCCGATGTGCGCAATCTCGAGGGCCGCAAGCGCACCAATCTGCGCGCCGATGCGCTGGAATCGCTGATCGCCGTGCTCTATCTCGACGGCGGGATGGACGCGGCGCGCGCGTTCATCCACCGCTACTGGCAGCCGCGCTCGCAGGCGATGGGCGCTGCCCGCCGCGATGCCAAGACCGAATTGCAGGAATGGGCGCATCAGGCCGCCGCCGGCGCCGTGCCCGCCTACCATATCGACGGCCGTGACGGACCGGACCACGACCCGGTGTTCACGGTCAGCGTAAAAGTCGGCTCTTTCGCGCCCGCCGTCGGCAGCGGCCGCTCCAAGCGCGAGGCCGAGCAGGCCGCGGCGGCTACTCTTTTGCTGCGCGAAGGCGTATGGAGCGCGGCATGACAGAAACGGAAACCACTCAAGTCCCCGCGACGCGCTCCGGTTTCGTAGCGCTGATCGGCGCGCCAAATGCCGGCAAGTCGACGCTGGTCAACCAGCTCGTCGGCGCCAAGGTGTCGATCGTCACCCACAAGGTGCAGACCACCCGCGCCATCGTGCGCGGCATTGCCACGCATGACAACGCGCAGATCGTCTTCGTCGACACGCCGGGCATCTTCAAGCCGAAGCGGCGGCTGGACACGGCGATGGTGACCACCGCCTGGGGCGGCGCCAAGGATGCCGATGTCGTAGTGCTGCTGATTGACGCCGAGCGCGGCATCAAGGGCGATGCCGATGCCATCCTCGACCGGCTGAAGGACGTCAGGCAGCCGATGCTTCTGGTTCTCAACAAGGTCGACCGCGTCAAGCCGGAAACGCTTCTCGCCCTGGCCGCGACCGCGAACGAACGCGTGCCCTTCAAGCGCACTTTCATGGTCTCCGCGCTGACCGGCTCCGGCTGCAAGGACCTGCTCGATTATCTCGCCGAGACGCTTCCGGCCGGTCCCTGGTACTATCCGGAGGACCAGATCTCCGACCTGCCGATGCGCCAGCTCGCGGCCGAGATCACGCGCGAAAAACTTTATCTGAGACTGCATCAGGAGCTTCCCTATTCCTCGCATATCGAGACCGAGAAGTGGGAAGAGAAGAAGGACGGCTCGGTGCGCATCGAGCAGGTCATCTATGTCGAGCGCGACAGCCAGAAGAAGATCGTGCTCGGCCACAAGGGCGAGACGATCCGCGCCATCGGGCAAGCCGCGCGGATGGAGATCGCTGGCATTCTGGAGCAGAAGGTGCACCTCTTCCTGTTTGTGAAGGTGCGCGAGAACTGGGGCGACGACCCCGAGCGCTACCGCGAGATGGGGCTGGAGTTTCCCCATTGATGCATGCCGCGTAGAAGGACCCGGCAACGGGCCAGCGACATTGCATAATCCAAAGATAACCATCGATACCGATCTCGTCCGCCGGCTGGTCGATGCACAGTTTCCGCAATGGCGGCATCTGCCGGTCAGCCCGGTCGAGTTCGGCGGCTGGGATAACCGCACCTTCCATCTTGGCGATGAGATGACCATCAGGCTGCCAAGCGCGGCCCCCTATTCGCTGCAGGTCGAGAAGGAGCATCGCTGGCTGCCGAAACTTGCGCCGCTCCTGCCGCTGCCCATTCCAACGCCATTGGCCATGGGCGAGCCGGCGGCGGGGTATCCCTGGCATTGGTCCGTCTATCGCTGGATCGAGGGCGAGACGGCGAGGAATGCACGCATTGCCGATCTCCCCGCGTTTGCCGTCGCGCTCGCTGATTTCCTTGTCGCTTTGAGGGGCATCGAACCGACGGACGGGCCCGCGCCCGGCCAGCACAATTTCCATCGCGGTGGATCGCTGAGTGTCTATGACGGCGAGGCGCGGCAGGCCATCGCCGCGCTCGAAGGCCGGATCGACACGCAAGCCGCGACCACCGTGTGGGACGCGGCACTCGCCGCCACCTGGCATGGCTCGCCGGTCTGGTTCCACGGCGATGTCGCCTCGGGCAATCTTCTGGTCGAGGACGGCAGCTTGAGCGCCGTCATCGATTTTGGCACCTGCGGCATCGGCGACCCATCCTGCGATCTTGCTATAAGCTGGACGTTCTTCGAAGGCGAAAGCCGCGAGGCTTTTCGCACCCGCATTGCCGTCGATGACGCCACCTGGGCGCGTGGTCGCGGCTGGGCGCTGTGGAAGGCGCTGATCACCGTCGCCGGCCACGACGCCAACCAGGCAGAGGCCGAAAGGCAGCGCCGCGTGATCGACGCGGTGCTTGCCGATCATCGGCGCTGGGTTACGGGACTACAATAGGCCTTTGCCGCTGAAATCAGCTGCAAAGGACGCCAGTGGCATCACAAGCGTCAGCGGCCGCTCCAAAAGTGGCTCGGCTCCATATCCGCGGTACCAGCTAGCGGCGCGCTCGCTCTTGGCATCGATGATCAGCAGGAGGCCGCCGCTTTCGGCCGCAACCCGCAGGCAGCGCAAGGCCGCTGCGGCGAGGAGTTGGCCACCGAGCCCTTGTCCGGTCACGGTCAGATCGGTTGCAAGGCGGGCAAGCTTGAAACCGGACACTTCATGTCGGGCGAGCCCCTTGGTCAGGGTCGCTGGCACTTGCTCGTGGGCAACGGCGGACGGAGCGATCGTATAGAAGCCAAGAATGCGGCTTGGATTTGCGCCGTCGACAGCACAAAACGTTTTCGATGCGTTTTGCTCATGGCTCTGCCTGGCGAAGCGCCGCAGAAAATCGTTCATCTGCTCGTCGCCGCAGTCGAAGGACGCACGATCATGCGATTTCGAAATCGGCTCCTCGTGCCAACCTGGCAGCGTCATATGGTGTCAGGAAGCGCTGCGATGGCAGCCCGCAACTTCGCGTTGGGCTTAGGCGGATGCTCAAGCAAATCGAGAATACGCTTGAAATCGTGCTCGGAGACCTCAATTTTCTCGACCGCCTTGATCACGGCCTCAGCCTCGGGCAGCACTTTGTCGAGGATGAAGTCGGTCATATCCTTGTTCGACAGCGCCGCCGCGCGAGCTATCATGGCCTTTTGCGCCGGCCGTATGCGGATGTTGAAACGCTCGGATTTGTCGGTAGCTATTTTGGGCATGGGTATCTTCCTTCACGTCAAATATAGCGTACGCACATCATGCGTACAACTCTTCCCTCTCTTGATTTCACCACCCAACGGGTGAAAAGCTCTACTCATGGAATGGCGCGACGAGGGAATCGTTCTCGGCACTCGCAGGCATGGCGAAACCAGCGCCATCCTCGAGGTGATGACGCGTGTCCATGGCCGCCATCTCGGTCTGGTGCGGGGCGGGCGCTCGCGCAAGCAGCAGCCGGTGCTGCAGCCCGGCAACCGCGTCGATCTTCTGTGGCGGGCGCGGCTCGACGAGCATCTCGGCATCTTCCAGGCCGAAGCGATCGAGATGAACGCTGCGCGGCTGATGGACAGCGCCGTCGCCGTCTACGGCCTGCAGACCATGGCCGCGCATCTGAGGCTGCTGCCCGAGCGCGACGCCCATGGCGGCCTTTATGAGGCGCTCGCCGTGATGATTTCGCACCTGGACGATGCCGACGCGGCGGGAGAGCTGGTGGCGCGCTTCGAGCTGCTTATCCTCGATGAACTGGGCTTCGGCCTCGATCTCAGCCAATGCGCGGCGACCGGCACCAGGCAGGATCTTGCCTATGTCTCGCCGAAATCCGGGCGCGCCGTGTCGCGCGAAGCCGGCGCGCCTTGGCACGACAAGATGCTGGCGCTGCCCGCCTTCCTGCAGCGCGGCTCCGGCCTGCGCGCCGATGCGGCAGCCCTGGAGGACGCGTTCCGGCTGAGCGGCTTCTTCTTCACCCGTCACGTCTACGAGCCACGAGGCCTCGAGCCGCCCGATGCTCGCGCCGGCTTCCTCGCCGCGCTGCGCCGGCATCATGCCTCGGTGAGGGCGATTGCGGGCGAGGCAGGATAGCGAGGCAGCCGCCTATTCGGCGCTGCGTCGCTCCAGGAAATCGTCGAGCATGGGGCGTTGGCCCTTGAGAATTTTGACGCCGGCTTCGGGCAGCGAAAACCAGCCGGCCTTGTCGACTTCAGGAAACGCTTTCATGGTCCCCGATTTCGGCGGCCACTCCATCGTGAACATATTGCTCCTGACGGCATCCGCATCGATGTCCGCGTCGACGCTCCATGCGATGATGATCTTCCCGCCCGGCTGCTTGTAGCTGCCGAGCGGCCGGAAATCGCCGTCGACGGTGACGCCGAGCTCTTCTTCGGCTTCCCGCTTGGCGGCCTCGAGCTCATCCTCGTTATCGCCGATCAGTCCTTTCGGGATGGTCCACGCGCCTTCATCCTTTCTTGCCCAGAACGGCCCGCCCGGGTGGACGAGCAGGAATTCGAACACACCGGCGGTGCGCCTGTGAATCAGCAGGCCAGCGCTTTTTTGCGGCATCCGTCACCTCGCGGCATTTGCTTCGCCCGTGCGAGAATAGCATGAGTATTCCGCGTCAGAGGTCACGTAATCTCGCCGGCAATGCCGACGCCTCGGCGGCCCGACATTGGATAAACCGGCAAGTTGCTGGCAATCGGCGACGAAACATGCTCGATCTTGCCAGTGCATGCCGCCCAAAAATGCGCAGTGGTTTTGGGAGAACGACATGCACCAAAACAATGACTAAAGGCGCGTCGCCTGATTCCGTTTCGGCGCGAGGCGCCTTTAGCCGGCAAGACGCTGATTTGCACCAGCCGTCTCATTGCCGCATTCTTTGGCCACGACCGGTCTGGTTTTGAGGGAAACCGCCATGTTTTTCAGCCTGATCGCCATTGCCGCCGTCATAGCTCTTTTCGTCATCGTGTCACGACAGCAGAACCGCATTGCGCTGGTCGAGCGCGAGCTCGGTATCCTGCGCGGCCTTGTGCAGCCTGGAGCTTCGCTGTCGGCGCCCAACGCGGCGGACGCCGCGCAGGACGGTCTTGCCGAGAAGGCCAAGGCAGCCGCGGCGCCTGCCGCGCCGTTGGCGGATGGCGCGATCGTGGCCGAGGAGGTCGTCGCGACGCCCGAGACTGCCGAAGGCGAGGCCGTGGCCGGACCCTGGACGAAGGGCAAGGCGGCCCCGGTGCAATCCGCCGAACCGGCGCAACCTGCCACCGTAGCCGAGACGCCCGCGGCCGGATCCCCCGAGGCCCCCAAGGCGGCGCGCCAAACCGATGTCGAAACAGCGCTGGGCACTCGCTGGGCAGTCTGGGTCGGCGGCATCGCGCTGGCGCTGGGGGGCCTGTTTCTGATCCGCTACACCATCGAGGCCGGCATTTTCGGCCCTGGCGTGCGCCTCGCCATGGCCGGCATCCTCGGCCTGGTGCTGATTGCCGGCGCCGAATTCATCCGCCGCACCGGCTTCAGGGTGCCGGTGCAGGGCGCCGCTGGCGCCTACATCCCCGCGATTCTGACCGGGGCGGGAGCCTTCATCCTGTTCGGCACGGTCTACGCGGCGCACGCCATCTATGGCTTCATCGGTCCGGCGACGGCTTTCGCGCTGCTTGGCGTCATCGGCGTCGCGACCATTGGCGCTTCGCTCCTGCATGGCCTGGCGTTGGCCGGCATCGGCCTCGTCGGCGCCATGGTAACGCCGGCGCTGGTCGCCTCGGAAGCACCCAATCCCTGGGCCTTGTTCGTCTGTCTCGCGATCGTGCTTGCCGCCACGGCGGCAATCGCCCGCATCCGCGACTGGAGGGCGCTGGTGGCCGCGGCCTTTGCCGGCGCCGGCGTCTGGACCATTCTCTATATGGTCGACGCGCCGCAGGTGAACCTCGCCGCCGTCCTGTTCATCAGCCTGGCGACGCTCGCCGTGCTGGCTTTCGTCTGGCTCGGCCTTTTCTTGGTTACTGGCCGCGACGATACGGTGCGCGGCTTCGACTGGCCTTCGATCGTGCCCGGCTTCTTCATCGCCTTGAGCGCGCTCGGCCTGTCCGTCGATCCGGCCTTTGCCGGCGCCGGCGATGCCTTGCACGGGGCGATCCTGTTGGCTGCGCTGGTCGCGGTGGCGCTCTACCGGCCGCGCGCGCTTCCGCTCGTCTTTGCTGCCGGTATCGCGACCGTGCTGATCTATCTGGGTATCATCCCGCCCGCCACGATCGGGGCGGATGCGCTCGATGTCGGGCTCGACGCTCAGCCTTTGGCGTCGTCCGACACCCTGACTTTCCGCATCGGGGTCGCGCTCGGCATGATCTTCCTCGCCGCCGGTTTCTGGGCGGCACGCCGCTTCGCCGCCGCCGCTCCATTGCGCGCAGCCTGCTGGGCGGGCTGGGGCGTCATTGCGCCGCTGGTGGTGCTTCTGGCGCTGTGGCTGACCTTCGGCGATATCGACCGCGATCTCGGCTATGCGCTGCCGGCCCTGTTGCTGGCGCTCTCCTTTGCCGCCGGCGGCGAATGGATCGCGCGCGCCGAGGAGCCGCCGCTCAGCGGCGGCCCGGCCGTGTCATTCGCGTTCGGGGGCGCCGGCGTCGCAGGCCTGCTGATGCTGCACATGGCCTTCGGCTCCGGCTGGACGACCCTGCTGCTCGGCGCCGCCGCTGTCCTCCCGGCGCTGGCAACGCGCTGGCGCACCTACCCCGTGCTGGGCTGGATCGCGGTGGGCGCGGCGGTCGCCGTGCTCGGCCGCGTCGCCTTCGATCCGACCATCGTCGGCGCGGCGTCTCTCGCCAGGACGCCGGTCTTGAACTGGCTGCTGCCGGGCTATGGCGTGCCGGCGCTCGCCTTCGGTTTCGCCGCTTGGCAGCTCGCCCGCACCACCAATGGCCGGCCGCGCCTTGCCATGGAAGCGGCGTCGGCCCTGTTCGCGCTGCTCACCATTGCCATGCTGGTGCGCCATGCCATGCATGGCGGCGTCATCGACACCGGCACCGTCACTCTTGCCGAACAGGCGATCTACACGCTGATCGCGCTCGGCGCCGGCGCCATACTGGTCGCCATCGACATGCGTTCGCCGAGCTCGGTCCTGCGTTATGGCTCGATGGCCGCCGGCCTGGTTTCGGCCGGCCTGATCGCCGTCCAGCATTTCGTCGTGCTGAACCCGCTGCTGACGGACGAGTCGACCGGCACGGTTCCCGTCTTCAACCTTTTGTTTCTCGCCTATCTGCTGCCGGCGGTCGCCGCCGGGGCGCTGGCACTCTATGTCCGCGACAAGCGCCCGCAATGGTATGCGGCAATGCTCGCACTGATCGCCGCGCTGCTTGCCTTCGCCTATGCCACGCTCTCGGTGCGCCGCCTGTTCAAGGGCGAGTTCATCGCCCTGTGGAGCGGGCTCGGCCAGCTCGAGACCTATACCTACTCCGCGCTCTGGCTGGTCATCGGCGTGGCGCTGCTCGCCGCCGGCGTCCGGCTGAAATCGCAGGTATTGCGCATCGCGTCGGCGGCGCTGATCGCGGTTGCGGTGCTGAAAGTCTTCCTCTTCGACATGTCGGAACTCGAAGGCGTGCTGCGCGCGCTGTCCTTCATCGGTCTGGGTGCCGTGCTGATCGGGATAGGGCTGTTCTATCAGCGGCTGCTGACAAGGGCGGCGAGGGAAGCGTGAGAGGCTGGAGCTCCTTGGGTCGTTGCGGCTATTTTCGAACGATCCCGCGCAGCCGGCGCTGGTCGGCTGCCTCTTTGATGCGGCCAGCAATCTTTCGAACGAATGCTGGACTGAAAGAACCGATGGGTTTCACCGTGACGAGGTCGTAAGCTTCGTCGGTCCGCACCCGGTTGTACTCGTCGAGGATCAGCCATGACGGAAAATCGAGGCCGCCCCTCCGACACTCGATCTCACTGACTGCAATGTACGTGCGGGTCGCGTCGGGTTGCTGCGACGTAAGCGGGAACAGGAACAGCGTAGCCGGCGCGGTCGGCGCTCTGACCACGATGCAGGCAGGGCGCGCCTTGCGGCCGGATTCCTCACCGGCATCGGCCTGCCGCGCCCACAAATAGTGGTATCGAAGCAGGTCGCCGGGTTTAAACATCCGGCTCATCACCGACTATGATGGCTTCCAACCCCGACATCAGTTCGTCGTGGACCTCGTCCGGTGCGCCCTCCAGCGTGTAAGCGGCGGCATGAGACGAACCGACGAGTTGCCGGTATTGTCTGGCCGATAGGATGATCAGCTTCTCCTTGCCGCGTTTTGTGAGAGCGACGGGCTCAATCATCGCCGTTTCGAGGATTTCGCCCGACGCGCGGTTCATATCTGAAAAGGTGAATTGCTTCATTGGTCACCTCATACGTGATATACCTAGTATACCTATATTACGTAATTAAACACAATCCGTCCTGCGCACTTCGAGTCGGGAATAAACCGGCCTGCGCCATCGTTTTGAATATGCTTGGGTAACCGCAGCGGTTGGGCCGCTTCGCGCTGACTGCTTGCACCGCGCCGCAAAGGCGCGTTCTATCCGGATGGAAAGCGACCTCGAAACAAGCGGTCATGGACGACAAGAAGGCAGCGATCCTGAGCGAAATACCGCGGCTGCGGCGCTATGCGCGCTCGCTGCTGCGCGAGCGCGATTCCGCCGACGACCTGGTCCAGGATTGCCTGGAGCGGGCGCTCGTGCGGCTCGACAACTGGCAGACTGGAGAGAGCCCCCGGAGGTGGCTGTTTACGATCATGCATCACTTGTTCATCGACCAGATGCGCAAGGTCAACCGGCGAGGCGAGGCGGCGATACTGCCTCTCGAAGCCGGTGAGGCCCAAGCCGCGCCCGCCGATCAGGTCGAGACCATCGCCTCGCGCGAGATTATGGATGCCTTGCAGGCGATCAGCCCCGATCGCCGCGCGGCATTGGTGATGGTCGCCATCGAGGGCTTTTCCTATGCCGAGGCCGCCAACATCCTTGGCGTGCCGGCCGGCACGCTGATGTCGCGCATCGCGCGCGGCCGCGAGGAATTGCGAGGATTGCTCGACGACACATCGCGCCGCCGCTCGATAAGGATCGTCGAAAAATGACCCGCAGCGATTTTTCCGAACGCGATATCCATATGGCCCTCGACGGCGAACTGCCGGGCGAGGAGCGCATGGCTTACGACGCCTGGCTCGAAGCCAATCCCGAGATGAAGGCAAAGTCCGCGCGCTACATCGCCGACCGCGCCGCCATGCGCGCCGCCCTGGCCGGCGTGATGGAAGAGCCGGTGCCGGCAAGGCTGCGGCAGGTCGTGCTTGGCGAGGCGCCTGCAAAAGCATCGCCCTGGCGCTCGCGCTGGTGGCTCTCGGCCGCAGCCGCCGTTGTGCTCGCTGTGGGCGGCCTCGGCGGCTATGTCGCCGGCATCGACAGCGTCAGCCGCGGCGACGACGGCGACGACCAGCTCGCCGAGCAGGCGATCGCTGCCCATGTCTTGTACGCCGCCGAGAAGCGCCATGCCGTCGAGGTCCCGGCAAGCGACAAGGACCATCTCCAGACCTGGCTGTCGAACCGAGTCGGGCTGAAGCTGGTCGCGCCCGACCTGGCGGCCGAGGGCTTCCAACTGGTCGGTGGCCGGCTGCTGCCGGCCGGCGGCCAAGGCAAGGCGGCGATGCTGCTCTACGAGGACGCCAAGGGCGAGCGCATCTCGCTCTTCGTCACCGCCGAATCGTCGGCGACGTCCAAGGGCACCTATACTGCCGAGGGGGGCGAACCGGAGGCGGTCTACTGGCTGGATAAAGGCTATGCTTGCGCCGTCGTCGGCTCGTTGCCGCCGGAGCGGCTGTCGGATGTCGCAAAAACCGCTTATGGCCAGCTCGTGGCAGGCATATCGAGCTGAACCGGCTGCCTTTTTCGGCGGCCGGCAGCCCTTTGAACGGCAGTCCTGTTCAAACGCTTTGCCCTTTCCAGCCGGGGCGGAAACTGTCACAATTCAGCCCTAATCAAGGAGCGATAGCGCTTGATGAATACTGGCGGTCCGGCCGGTGTTCGCGACGCATCCACCGGGGCCGCTTTCTTTAATCCAATCGAGGTTCTCCCAAGCCCGCATGCCTGCCGAGATCCGCAAGGCCCGTGCGTCAGACGTCGATGACCTCGCCGCCATCGAGAAGGCGGTTTTTCCGGGCGACAGGCTCTCGCGCCGCTCCTTCCGCCAGTTCATCGAACGCGACACCGCCGAGATGCTGGTGGCCGAGAACGAGGGCCGCGTCGCCGGCTATGCGGTGGTGCTGTTTCGCAAGGGCAGCGGCGTCGCGCGGCTTTATTCCATCGCCGTCGGACCCTTCTTCGGCCGCCTCGGTATCGGCCGCCTTCTGCTGGCGGCCGCCGAGGAAGCGGCCTTCGAGCACGACCGGCTGTTGCTGCGCCTCGAAGTGCGCGAGGACAACGATCGCGCCATTCGTATCTACGAGCAGGCCGGCTATCGAAAACTGGGCCGCGAGCCCGACTATTACGAGGATGGCGCCACGGCGCTGCGCTACGAAAAGACGCTGCGCGGCGACACCCCGACCGCGACCAGGGTGCCTTTCTACCAGCAGACCTGCGAGTTCACCTGCGGCCCTTGCTGCCTGATGATGGCGATGGCCAATTTCGATCCTGGCTTCGTGCCCGATCCGGTCATGGAAATCCGCCTGTGGCGCGAGGCGACCACTGTCTTCATGATGTCCGGCCCTGGCGGCTGCGAGCCATTCGGCCTGGCGGTCGCCGGCTACGAGAGCGGACTCGCGGCCGAGATATTCGTCTCCTTTTACGGCGCGTTGTTCCTGCAGTCGGTGAGGAGCGAGGACAAGCGCCGGGTGATGGAGCTTGCCCAGGTCGATTTCCGCCGTCGCGCCGAACTTTACGGCATCCCTGTCAATTACCGTCCGTTCGGCATCGGCGACATCCGTGACGCCCTTGCCGAGGGCAAGCTGGTTGTGGTCCTGATCAGTGGCTTCCTGATGTTCGGCAAGAAGGTGCCGCATTGGGTGCTGGCCATCGGCGACGATGGCGACCATATCCTGATCCACGATCCCTGGGTCGAGGATGAAAGGCAGGAAACGATCCTCGATGCCGCGAACATTCCGGTGCCCTACGACATCTTCATGAATATGGCGCAGTTCGGCCGCGACGGTTTGCGCGCCGCCATCACTCTGGGAAAACGCTGAGACAATGACCTGGGTTATCCTGACAGGCAGGCAGAACGATCTCGATCAGGTGGCCACACCCCACAAGATCATCACCAACCGGGACTATCTCGCGCATCCGGCGCTGTTCCGCGGCCAGCGGCCGAAGGTGATCAACCTGTCGAACAATTACGGCTACCAGAGCCGCGGCTACTACGCCTCGCTTCTCGCGGGCTCGCGCGGCCACAGGGTGATCCCGACCGTCGAGACAATGATCGACCTTTCGGAGCGCAAGCTCTACGAGCACGCGCTGCCGGAGCTCGAGCTCGCCCTGAACAAATGCCGCAAGGATCTCGGCGGGATTTTTCCGGCCAAGGTAGCGATCTTCTTCGGCATCGGTCCGTCGAAAGTATGGGATCGTTTCGCCAAGCTGTTGTTCGACTGGTTCCGCGCGCCGGCGCTCGAGGTCCACATCAAGGACAGCGCCGAATGGGCCTCGATCCGCAAGATCGGCTTCCTGCCGCTTGCCCGCATGTCCGAGGATGAGGAAGAGTTCTTCCTGCAGTGCCTGGACACCTACACCAACCGCGAATGGCGCGATACCAAGGGCCGCACGCCGGCGCGCTACACGTTCGCGACGCTGGTCGACCCGCATGAGGAACTGCCGCCGTCGGAGATTTCCTCGCTGCGCTATTGGGCGAGGATCGCTGAGAAGATGGGCGTCGAGGTCGAGCCGATCACCAGGAAGGACCTCGCCAAGCTCGCTAACTACGACGCGCTGTTCATCCGCGAGACCACGGCGATCTCCAACCATACCTACCGCTTCGCGCGCCGCGCCCAGCAGGAAGGCATGCCGGTGATCGACGATCCGCTGTCGATGATCCGCTGCACCAACAAGGTCTATCTCAACGAGCTGATGACCTACAACAAGGTGCCGGTGCCGCCGACGGTGATGATCGCCGGCACGTCCGACTTCGAGGTGGCGGCGCAGACGCTCGGTTTCCCCCTGGTGCTGAAGATCCCGGATTCGTCGTTCTCGCGCGGCGTCAAGAAATGCGAGAACATGGCCGAGCTGACCAAGCTCGCGACCGAATGGCTGGACGATTCCGATCTCTTGATCGCGCAGAAATTCATCCCGACCGAGTATGACTGGCGCGTCGGCGTGCTCGGCGGCCAACCGCTGTTTGCCGTGCATTATCTGATGGCGAAAAAGCACTGGCAGATCGTCAACCACAAGGCCAGCGGCAAACCCGACCAGGGCGGTATCAAGACATTCACACTTAAGCAGACGCCGCCGCATGTCGTCGAGACGGCGGTGCGGGCGGCAAAATGCATCGGCGACGGGCTCTACGGCGTCGACCTCAAGGAGACCAAGGACGGCGTCTTCGTCATCGAGGTCAACGACAATCCCAACCTCGACCATGGCTGGGAGGATTCGGGTGAGAAGGACGAGCTCTGGGTGCGGCTGACGCAGTGGTTCCTGGAGCGCCTGGAGAGACCGGACAAGTAGCGGCGGGAGAAGAGGAACTGGGGAACTGAAGAACTGAGGAACTGAAATTGAAGAATTGAAGAATTGAAGAATGGAGTGTCTGGCGGAACCATCCGTCCTCGCTTTCTCAGCTCCTCGTTTCCTGATCTCCTCAGTTCATCAGTTCCCCAGTTCCCCAGTTCCTCAATTCCCCAATTCGCAATCACTCAAACCGAGGGAAACAAATGCTGTTCCTAGTGATCGAGGGCTTTCATGGCGCGGACCGCAAGGAGATCTATCGCCGCTTCCGCGACAAGGGCCGGCTGAAGCCTGACGAGCTCGTTGTCCACCACTCCTGGATCGCGGCCGATATGAGCCGCTGCTTCCTACTGGTGGAGGCCGATGACGTCACGATCCTGCAGCGCTGGGCCATCGAGTGGAACGACCTCGTCGAGTTCGAGATCATTCCAGTGGCGACGAGCAAGGACATGGTTGCGGCGCTGGCCGGGCATCTCTAAGCGAATATCCTGGCCCGCCGTTTCTTCAATTTGCACAGAACTGCCTAACTGCGTCTTAAGCCTGGCTTGCTATTCCGCCTATATTGTGGATTGCTCAGAGGCTCTAAAAAGATGATCAGGCTGTTTCAATCGGGCAATTGCGGCCAAATTCTTTACCTCGTTCTTTTGGTCTTCTTGATTGGGTTTGATTTTGCCAAGGGCCCTATCCAGCATTTTCTGGTCGGGACCAAAGAGAACATTCAAAGGCAGATCTATGCGGCTGACGGCAACAGTATGGCCCTGAGCCAAAAGTCCTTTGTCGAGGAACTGAGGACGCCGGACTATGGGATGCACGATAAGCCGAAATCCGCCGAGCAACTTGCTTCCGGCATGGTCGCCAGAGGGCTCGCTATGGAGGCAAAGAGCTCCGCCATCGGCACGGTCTATATCTCCATCCTTGTGGCGATGGGCTTTGCCACCATCGTCGCGATCATTTGGATGGTATTCGCCCGCGTGCGCGACATTGGTTGGCCGGCCGCGGTAGGGTTCGGCGTTCTTGCGCCGAAGCTTGCAATTTCAGTTCTTCCCGGCAGTCTTCCGCCGCCGGCCTTTGACATCCTGCAATACAGCTTCATCGCCGCGATAATAGTGCTTGGGTTCGTGCCGGGTGGATTTGCCCACGGACCGCGTGCCGAACCGGCTCGGCAGGCAATCATACCCGAGCCGGTGCCCCTGGCCAATTCGGTCAAAGACGGCGCTGAGTTGCGGCGCCAAGCGCCGGCGATCCAACGGCGCGCACGCATTCCCCAATCAGCCATTCGCGGAACGCCGCCACGATATCGCGTCCGGCGCCGCGTTCCGGGATCGTCGGGCAGTAGGGCTGGCGCAACTCCAGCGATCTGGCAACGGGCCGGACCAGCCGGCCGTCTTCCAGCGCCTGGGCGCAGTCGGCGCCTTGCGCCTTGCGCCAGCGCCATGCCCAGCCCTGAAATGGCGAGATCGAGCGCTGCCCGCGACGAATACGCGGAGAGACCGCTCTGCATTGCGTGGTCCGCTTCGCTTCCCCGTCGCCTCGAAGCAGTTGCGCCAGGATGGGAAAGATGCGCCGGTCGGTCCTCCGTCGGTCCGCGCAAGGAGCGAAGGGCGGCCATGACAATCCGAAAGAGAGAGGATTACCTTACCTATTTCGCAGAAATCCTCGTTTTTCGAGAGGTTTGTTTCTGGGTATCGTGATCTCATGAACGCAATCGACCACGACGCAGCCATCGACCATCGCTCCGTGATAGCCTCGCTGACGAATGAGGAGCGCAGTCGGCTGACCGGCAAATCGGATGGGCCGGCCCTTGTTCAGTTCGCGCTCCATCTCGGCGCGATCATCCTCCTTGGCGCGCTGATCGCGGCCAAGGTGCGTTTCTGGCCGGTCCTGATGCTGCCGCAGGGCATCCTGATCGTCTTCCTGTTCACGCTGCTGCATGAAACGGTGCACAGGACGGCGTTCGAAACGCAGTGGTTGAACGATACCGTCGCGCGCTTTTGCAGCCTGGCGCTTGCGCTGCCGGCCGACTGGTTCCGCTACTTCCATTTCGCCCATCACCGCTTCACCCAGGATCCCGAAAACGATCCGGAACTCGCATTCCCGAAGCCTGAGACGATGCGACAATACATCGTCCACGTCTCCGGGCTGCCGGTGTGGTGGGGGCATTTCAAGACGCTCTACACCAATGCAATGGGGCGCTGCCGCGACACTTACGTGCCGCCGAAGGGCTTGCCAAAAGTGAAGGCCGAGGCGAGGGTGATGATCGCCTTCTATGTCGTCCTGCTGGCGCTTGCGGTCTGGTTCAGTGCCTCGGTGCTGCTCTATGTCTGGATCGTGCCGGCGCTGCTCGGCCAGCCGTTCCTCAGGCTCTATCTGCTGGCCGAGCACGGCCGCTGTCCCTTTGTCGCCAACATGCTGGAAAACACCCGCACGACGCTGACCAATTGGTTCGTGCGCAAGCTCGCCTGGAACATGCCTTATCATGCCGAGCACCACGCCTATCCCGGCGTGCCGTTCCACCAGCTGCCGGAATTTCACCGTCTGATCGAGCGGCACCTCAAGGTGGTCGAGCCAGGCTATGTCTCTTTCCACGAGAAATACATCGAGACGCTGCGCTGACTTGAAGCGCGTCGCCCGACCTTTGGTGCGACGCGCTTTGGTCCTCAGCCTGACTGGCGCAACAGCGCCTGCGAGCGCAGCAGCCTGCCAATGTCGGACGCCTTGGCCGGCACGCCGATCAGAAAGCCTTGCGCCTCGCCGCAACCGGCTTTGCGAAGCATATCGAGCTGCGCTTCGGTCTCGACCCCTTCGGCGGTGACGGTGATGCCGAGCTCGGCGCCGAGCCCGATCACCGTGCGCACGATCGCCGCCGTGTCGCGCTTGTCGAGATCGCGGATGAAGGAGCGGTCGATCTTGATCTTGTCGACGGGGAAGCGCCGAAGGTAGCCGAGCGAGGAATAGCCGGTGCCGAAATCGTCGAGCGCGATGCGCACGCCGAGACCGCGCAACTGGCTCAGCGTCGTCTGCACCGCGTCGCTTTCGTCCATCATCACCGTCTCGGTGATTTCGAGCTCCAGGCGGTCGGCCGGGAGGCCGGAAAAGGCGAGCGCCGAGATCACGCTGCGCGCGAAGCCGCCGCTCTTGATCTGCGCGGGCGAGACATTGACGGCCATGCGCATATTCCGCGGCCAATTGGCCGCGACGTTGCAGGCTTTGCGCAGCGCCCAGTCGCCGAGCTGCACGATCAATCCGGTCTCCTCGGCGGCGGGAATGAAGGTCTCCGGCGATATCAGGCCGCGCGCCGGCGAGCGCCAGCGCATCAGGGCTTCCGCGCCGACGATCTTGCCGGAGCCGATGTCGAGGATAGGCTGGAAATCCAGCTCGAATTCGCGCTTGGAAAATGCTCCTTCGACATCGGCCTCGAGCGCCCGGCGCTCCCGCATCAGCGCATCCATACCCGGCTCGAAAAAGCGATAGACGTTGCGCCCTTCGCTCTTGCCCCGGTAGAGCGCCATGTCGGCGTTCGTGAGCAGCGTGTCGGCATCATGTCCGTCGCCGGGATAGAGCGCGATGCCGAGGCTCACGCCCACATGCATCTCGCGCCCTTTGTCGCGATAGGGCTTGCCGACGATCTCGACGATGCGCTTGGCGAGCTTTTCGGCGTCGGCGACGCTCTTGATGCTCGACTGGATGATGGCGAATTCGTCGCCGCCGAAGCGCGCCACCACGTCCTTGCTGCCGCGCACGGCATGCTGCAGCCGTTTGGCGACGCATTTCAGCAGCCAGTCCCCGGCCGGGTGGCCGAACGTGTCGTTGACGGCCTTGAAGCGGTCGAGGTCGAGCGAAAAGATCGCCAGCGGCTTGGCCTTGGTCTCGCCGAGCGCCTGATCCAGTTTCTCGCGAAACATCGAGCGGTTGGGCAGGTTGGTCAGCGTGTCGTGATGCGCAAGATGTGTCATGCGCTCTTCGGCGCGCCGGCGCTCGGTAACATCCTCGAACGTCGCCACCCAGCCGCCGCCCCGCATCGTCTGGCGCACGACCAGGACCGTCCTGCCGTCGGTAAGCTGGCGATACGTCGAATGCATTTTTGTCGCCTTCAGGCTGGCCTCCGCCTTGGCGACCTCGCTGTCGACGTCAAGCTCGGTGTAGACGCCGAGTTGCAGCAGTCGCTCGAGCGCATCGCGATGGGTGGTCCCGAGCGGGAAATCCGCTGCGGTGACGTTGAAGAGCTCCAGAAAACGCTTGTTGCGCACGATCATCCTGCCGTTGGCGCCGTACATCAGCAGACCTTGCGACATATTGGCGAGCGCGGCGTCGAAGCGGCGGTATTGCTCTTTCAACTCGGCTTCGGCGCGCCGCTGCTCCGTCACATCCTCGTAGATCGACACCCAGCCGCCGACGGCGATCGGCCGGTGCGAAATGACGATGATGCGCCCGTCCGACAGAATTTCCTCGTAGGTCGAAGGCTTGGCGCCGTCGATGTAAGGCTTGCGGATGGCGTAAAGCTCGTCGGCGCTCTGCGCGGCGACGCCGATGTCGACGCTGTGCTGCAGGATATCGAAGAAACGAATGCCGGGCTTCACCACTTTGGCGTCCAGGCGGAAGATCTCGATGTAGTTGCGGTTGCAGATAATCATCCGCTCATCGGCGTCGAACATGCACAGGCCATGCGACATATTCTCGACAGCCGCCGCGAAGCGCTCGTTCTGCGCGCGAAGTTCTTCGGCTATTCGTCGCACCGGGCCAACACCGGCCGCTTTTCGCTTGCCGGCGAACGAACCAGTCTTGACATGTGCGCCGGGCATGAGCACGCCTTCGGATCGTGACCGAACGCGAATACTGTCCTGCTCGCCGGTTAATTTAGCGTTCTATCAAGAGGTGGAATTGACCGCGCGCGACGACTGGCGCCTGGCTTCCAGCGTCTTGAAACGCCTGAGAAAAGCTGTTTGCGCCCAGGTCACGGATTTTGGCGTGAAGTCGAAGCTATCGGCGGAGAAGCCGCGCGGCCGGCCGAAATACTCGGTCGCCTCAGCGGTCGAAAAGCCGGCCAGCAGCGTCGCCTCGTAATAGGCGGCGATCTGGTCGGCGCGCTTGATGTCGTTGCGCAAGGAGGCGGCGAGTTCCGCCGGCAGCGAGAAACGCAGATGGATCGCGCGCTGCAGGCGCAGCTCGCAATCCTTGTAGGAACCGCCCATCACCGATTTGAAGGGCGAGATCATGTCGCCGATGACATATTCCGGCGCATCATGCAGCAGCGCCGCGAGCCGCGCCTCGGCCGGGGCTGCAGGCACCAGTTCACCGTAGAGAGCTTCGACCAGCAGCGAATGCTGCGCCACCGAGAAAGCGTGCTCGCCTCTGGTCTGGCCGTTCCAGCGCGCGACGCGGGCGAGCCCGTGCGCGATATCGGCGATCTCGATGTCCAGCGGCGAGGGATCGAGCAGGTCGAGCCGCCGGCCGGAAAGCATGCGTTGCCAGGCGCGCGGCGGCGCGCCGGCCCGGTCGGCCGCCATCAGGCCTCCTCCGCGCTGGCCGCACCTTCAGGGAAGGTGTACTTCACCCAGGCGGGAATGGCGAGCCTTACCGGAATCTCGCCCGCCGTGATCGCCTCGCCGGCATCCAGCGCCGCCTTGACGCGGTCGATGCGGGCAATGGCGAGACCGGTCCGGTGGCCGACAGACCCGAGCGTGCCCACCAGTCGGCCGGCCACGGTTAGCTCGGTCCCGGCGGCGGGCAGGGGGCTGTCGGCCGAAGCGATTAGCACACGACGCCGCGCGGTGCCGCGATGCTGCATGCGCGAGACCACTTCCTGGCCGATATAGCAGCCCTTCTTGAAACCGACGCCGCCCGTCTCGTCGAGCAGCACGTCATGCGGGAAGGCATCGCCAAGCTGGTAGTCGCTGCCGCTTTCGACAATGCCGTTGCCGATGCGCATGTTCAGCCAGCCATTCGGGTCGCCGCCGTCCCGCGCCTCGCCGCCATAAGTGCGCGTAACCGTGATATTTTGAAATCGCGTGTCGGAGAGCGCTGTTGAATCAGAACGTGAGGCGGTTGAATCATCACCCCATGCGACTGTGACAAGCACCTGATCCTGCTTGGCGATCTCGGCCTTTGCCCTTAGCCGGTAAAGCATCAGCCTGCGCACGAAGTCGTCGGCGATGTCGGCCCGGCATTCCAGTTGGAAGCCATCGTCGCCGGCGCGCGAGACCAGGAAATCGAACAGGATCTTGCCCTGCGGCGAAAGCAGTGCGCCGGGTCTCGCCTCACCGGGCGCAAGCATGTCGAGATCGGTGGTGAGGATGTTCTGCAAAAAATGCTCGGCATCGGGGCCCGACACGGAAACGAGCGCGCGGTCTTTGATTTGGGCAAAGGGCATGGGCGTGAAATCGGCCTGATCTTGCAAAACGTCCGGTCATTACGTAAGCCGGCCACACTCCCCCCGCAAGAGATTGGACCTGCCCATGGCAACCACCTTCGACCTCATCCTGACAGGCGGCACGGTGATCAACCATGACGGCGAGGGACGGCGCGACATCGGCGTGAAGGCCGGACGCATCGCGCGGATCGGCGATCTCGGCCAAGCTTCGGCCGGCGAAGCCATTGACTGCACGGGCCTGCACATCCTGCCGGGCGTCGTTGACAGCCAGGTGCATTTTCGCGAACCGGGGCTGGAGCACAAGGAGGATCTGGAAACCGGCTCCCGCGCCGCGGTGCTGGGCGGCGTCACCGCCGTCTTCGAAATGCCCAACACCAATCCGCTGACCACCAGCGAGGCAGCACTTGCCGACAAGGTGCGCCGCGCTACCGGCCGCATGCATTGCGACTTCGCCTTCTGGGTCGGCGGGACGCGCGACAATGCTCGTGATGTCGGCGAACTGGAACGGCTGCCGGGCGCGGCCGGCATAAAAGTGTTCATGGGCTCGTCCACCGGCGACCTTCTGGTCGAGGACGACGAAGGCGTCGCCTCGATCCTGCGCAACACCCGCCGCCGCTCCGCCTTCCACTCGGAGGACGAGTTCCGCCTGCGCGAACGGCTCGGCGAGCGCGTCGACGGCGATCCGTCGTCGCATCCCGTCTGGCGCGACGAGATCGCGGCGCTGCGTTGCACGGAGCGGCTGGTGCGCATCGCCAGGCAGACGCGTGCGCGCATCCATGTGCTGCACATATCGACGGCCGAGGAGATCGTCTTCCTCGAGCAGCACAAGGATGTCGCGACCTGCGAGGCCACGCCGCATCATCTGACGCTGAGCGCCGACGACTATGCGCGGCTTGGCACGCTCATCCAGATGAACCCGCCGGTGCGGGCGCCACGCCATCGTGAAGGCGTCTGGCACGGCATTTCGCAGGGCATCGTCGATGTCCTTGGCTCCGACCACGCGCCGCACACGCTGGCCGAGAAGGCGAAGCCCTATCCGGCCTCGCCGTCCGGCATGACCGGCGTGCAGACGCTGGTGCCGATCATGCTCGACCACGTCAATGCCGGCCGGCTCAGCCTGCAGCGCTTCGTCGACCTTTCCAGCCATGGTCCGCAGCGCATTTTCGGCATGGCCAGGAAAGGCCGCATCGCCGCCGGCTACGATGCCGATTTCACGATCGTCGACATGAAGCGGCGCGAGACCATTACCAATGCGCAGGCCGGCTCCAGGGCCGGATGGACGCCCTATGACGGCAAAGAGGTCACCGGCTGGCCGGTCGGCACCATTGTGCGCGGCACGCGCGTCATGTGGGAAGGCGAGATCGCGACACCCGGCCAGGGCAGGGCGGTGGAGTTCTCCGAGGCGCTGCCGGCCTGATCCCGCCGACATTGGATTTGTTAAGCGCTCTGCATTACTTGAGTGGGCTATGACCGCGAATATTGCGCCGATCATTCCTGCGGAGTTTCCTGAGCTCCAGGCGCTCGCCTGGAACCGCGATGTCGCGCGCCCTATTCCCGCGAAAGAGGCCTTTGCGCTTTACGAACGCGACTGGCGCTTTGTCGATCAAAAGCGCCTTACGGCGCGTGAGAAGCGGCTTATCATGAAATTGACCGACGAATTCGGTCACGGCATCCTTCTGACCACTGCCTGAGCCATCGCAACAATCCTCGGCAATAGGACGATCCGCTATGATCGTGTTTCTTCGCGCCCCCTCTGTCCTGCCGGACATCTCCCCCACGAGGGGGGAGATTGGCAGCTTCGGCGCCTCGCTCGCCCCACAGCGTTGGTGATTGGCGAAAGCCGGCGTGACATCTGATCTCCCCCCAAGTGGGGGAGATGTCCGGCAGGACAGAGGGGGGCGCTGTCCCGCCAGCCTTACCGAGTAAGGGCGAAATTCAATCCCCGGCGACGAAGAACAGCCACTGTCCCGTCGGCGTGATGCCGACGCGGTAAAAAATGTAGGCGCCGAACTGCTTCATGTCGTCATAGTCGCTGGCGGTGACCAGCTTGAACAATTCGACGCGCTGCCTGGCATCGAGCTTGTCGAGCGGCAGCGCGAAGAAATACGGCCAGACATAGAGTTCCTGCGGCGTACCGGTGTCGACATGGACGTAGCCGGCCGAAAGCACCTCTTCCAGGATGGCGAGGATTTCCTGGCCGTCGCCGTCGCCCGAAAGGCTCTTGAGGAAGGTGACTGGGTCCCCATCGATGTCGCCCAGCGACAGTTGCGTCATGGAATCGCCTTTGCCGATCAGCGGCCTCAGCTTCTCGATGTCGCCGGTCCGGCAGGCCTCGATGAGCAGCCCGTGCATGCGCTTGACTGGTTCGGGAAGCGTGTTGAGGTCGTAGACGACCGCGGGCGGCGGCGCGTCAGGGTCTGCGCGCGGGCTGGTGATGCCGCCATTGGCGGGCGGCGTCTCCGGCTCCGACTTGTCGGTGTCGTCGGCCGGCTGGCCGTCCGCGGGCTTGGTGCCGGGCGGCTCCGGCATCGGCACGGCAGCGCCGGGCGCGGCGCTGTCGCTATTGGCGGGCGGGGTGACCGGCGAAGGCACGTCCTCGCGCTGAATCTCGCTCAGCGCGTAGGAAGGCGTGCTGGTAAGGCACAGAGGCAGCGCCAGGCAGGAGGCGGCGATCAGGATGCTGAGGGCCAGCCCGCGCGGCCGACCTGACATCGAAAATCTCACCGCTTGCCTCTCCATGGTTCCCGGGTTCGGCCCGGCCGGCACATTCAATGTCCGAGCGCATGGACATGATGCCCAAACGGCGCGTCAAAAGTCACTATCAAAAAGTCGCTGTCAAAACGGGTGGCTAGTGCTTCAGCCGTTCCGGCTCGAACGCGCCGGCGATCACTTTTTCCCGCATGCGGTCGAGCAGGGCAAGCGCCGAGGTCTCGCCATTGGCGCGCAACATCTCGCCGAAAGCGGTCTCCAGCGCCGCTTCGGCGATGATTTCCGGTTCGATGCCGGCCGACAGGCCCTCGGCCCACGCTTCGCTGTGGCTCTCCACGGCAGTCAGCCGCTTTTCTTCCCTGACCAAAGCGTCGATGTCGCTGACACCATGTTCCATTGCGATATCCACTTTCTACAAGCGTCGATCCGACGAGGGATCCGGCTTGGTCTGTCAGTTCGTCCGCAGTCTCAATTAAGTCTTTGTAAATACGACATTTTTACGGTCGAAATCCACATTCCGGGCGAGACTGCCCTCAATTGATGCCGAGCTTAGCCGATTAGACCGGCTTGGGGCATCGAAACCTTCAGTTTGAGTTAATTCCACAACTGCGCGCTAACGTTTCATTAACACTGTTGCGCAAGTGCAACACATGATTGCACCAGAGCGGGACAGGACACAATAAGGCACGTCACATTGGCGCCGATTGCCCGCAACAAATCTGCGCAAAACACGCAGCGGCCGAGCCGGTCTCAATTCCCGTAGCGGGAAGCGATGTCGCGCGACAGCGTCTCGCCTTCCTTCATGTAGCGGGCGATGGCCTCGGTCGCCGACGGCGTGCATCGCGTGTAGGTGCCGCTGAAGGAGCGGTAGCCGCGGTTGAACGAGGCGATGAAGCGGGCGCGCCGGTCGGGATCGGGATTTTCCGATTCGAGCAGCTTTTCCATCTCGACCCGCCACTTGTCGCCCTTCTCGCCACACAGGTTGCGCAGGAAGTGCAGCGATCCCAGGACTTCCGCCAGCCGCATCAGCCCGGGCTCGAAAGGCGCCTCGGCGGCGGGCGCTGGGGACGCTGCGACGGTCATGCTGACGGCGAGGCACGCGGCGAGAAAAGCGGGAGCGCGGGTCATCAAAGCCTTGCGGTGAAAGGGCAGGGCTTTGTGGCGAAACATTTCGTCGCCTGCAAGGCCATTCTGGATGCTCACCGCCTTGTGCCTTGCGCTGACCCAAGCAATTCCTCGGCGACCGAGAACACGTCGCCCGCCAGCGGCATTCCTGCCATTTCCGCCAGCGTGTAGAACGCAGCGGTCTCGGCATCGTCGCTGGCAACGGGCTCGCCGCCGGCATAGGCAGCGCCGAACACGGTCAGCAGGTAGTCGACCGCGTGGTTTTCAGCATGGCCGTCGATATGGATGTCGCGTAGCGGCCGGTAGCCTGTTGCCTCGAGCCCGGTCTCTTCCTGCAACTCGCGCGCCGCGGCTTGCGCAAGCGTTTCGCCCGGCTCGACCTTGCCGCCGGGATAGGCATAGAGCCCTTGCGACGGCGCCCGCGCGCGCTTGACCAGAAGCACGGTGCCGCCGCGCACGACGGCGACGGAAACGGCCGGTATGATCTTGCGCTGTTCCATGCGTGCCGATCTTTCTGCAGCCTTTTGTGGATCGATTGGGCGAATCCAGCTTTAGCCGTTGCAGCCTGGCGGTTCCATCGCCACTTTCGTGGCACGTCAATCGAAGAACCCAGATCCATGTGCGGACGCTTTGCCCTGACCGCCACGCCGGACCAGACCGCCGCCTTGCTCGGCCTGGCGGAACTGGAGGAATTTCCCGCGCGCTACAACATCGCGCCGACGCAGCCGGTGCTTATGGCGCTTGCCGGGCCGCAACGGGAGCCGAGCTCGAACCTGCCGGACCGCCAGGCGATGCTTGTGCGCTGGGGCCTGATTCCTACCTGGGTCGAGGACACCAAGGCGTTTCCGCTGCTCATCAACGCCCGCTCTGAAGGCGTGCTGCAAAAGGCTTCGTTCAAGACTGCCATGCGCCACCGCCGTGCTCTGGTGCCGGCCTCCGGCTTTTACGAATGGCAGCAGTCGGGCGGCAAGAAGGGCCAGCCTTACTGGATCCGGCCGAAGCGAGGCGGGGTGATTGCCTTCGCCGGGCTGATCGAGACTTACTCCGAACCTGGCGGTTCCGAGATGGACACCGGTGCGATCATCACGACCGAGGCCAATGCCGGCATCGCCCATATCCACGACCGCATGCCCGTGGTGATCGAGGAGTGCGACTTCGCCCGCTGGCTCGATTGCCGCACGCAGGAGCCGCGCGACGTGCTCGATCTGCTGAAACCTGCCGAGCCCGATTTCTTCGAGGCGATTCCGGTTTCAGACCTGGTCAACAAGGTCGCCAACACCGGGCCCGAGATTCAGGAACGGGGCGTCGTCGGGCCACAGGCCGAGAAGCCCAGGCGCCAGAAGCCCGGCGCGGACGAAAACCAAATGACGCTCTTTTAGCGAAGGCTGCTCGCCTCGAGAGGCTGCTTTGGGGCCTTCATCTCCAGGGCGCTTGTTTGCGCCCTCATCGCCGGCGTCCCCATGATCGGGGACCGTGCCGGTCGTTCTTGTCAGGCGGCGCGCGGCGAGACGATCTTCTGCGTCGGCTTCTTCTTCTTCGCGGTGTGAAGAAGCGCTGCGACGATGGCCGCCGGGCCGATCGCGCGGTAGTGGCTGGCGAGAGCCGGCTGCGTTTGTCGGTCCTGTTCCTGCTTGGTGCGAGCCATGATTCTCTCCCTGATAACGGTTTCGTGTTCAGCGTTTGTCGGCTGATTCCGACCAAATCGTGACTTCTGGCGGTCTAGTCGGCGAATGTTTCATCACTGTGCCGACATGTTTAATAAAATGTTTCGGCCTGTCTTTACCTGTGACCCAACGACATCTTTCCTGAGCGGAGCGACTTGACGGCAACACCCGCCGGCGCGATAAAGCCGCCCATGAAAACGTCTTTCGCCATTTGTGGCATTTGCATTATTGGCTAGCCTCGCGCTGGTCCGGACGTTTTCGCCTCATCTTTCCCCAGATCGGAAAAAACGCCCCGGCCAGCAGGCTGGAGCCTGATTTGCGCCGTCGGCGCAGAGCCGGTTCCAGTGAACCCAAATTAAGGACCGGGAACCGCATGTCGGACGCATCGAAGGGCCTCAGCCTCTACAACACGCTGACGCGGGCGAAGGAACTTTTCGTTCCGATCGATCCGCACAACGTGCGCATGTATGTCTGCGGCCCGACCGTCTACGACTTTGCCCATATCGGCAATGCGCGTCCGGCGATCGTCTTCGACGTGCTCTTCCGTCTGTTGCGCCATCTCTACGGCGAAAGCCATGTCACGTATGTGCGCAACATCACGGATGTCGACGACAAGATAAATGCCAGGGCGCTGCGCGACTTCGGCGGCGACATCGCGGCCGGAAAGCTGTCGCTCAACGACGCGATCCGCAAGGTCACCGAAAAGACCGCCGATCAGTACCACAAGGATGTCGCCGCACTCGGTTGCCTTGAGCCCACCTACGAGCCGCGTGCGACCGAGTTCGTCGCGCCGCGCGCCGACGGCAAGGCCGACATGCTGTCGCTGATCCGGCAGCTGATCGAGCGCGGCCACGCCTATGTCGCCGGCGGCGAGGTGCTGTTCGACACCGCCTCGATGCCCGACTATGGCGAGCTCTCGAAGCGCAATCTCGACGAGCAGCAGGCTGGCGCGCGCATCGCTGTCGACGCGCACAAGAAGAACCCCGGCGATTTCGTGCTGTGGAAACTGTCGAGCCCGGAAGAGCCCGGCTGGGAGAGCCCGTGGGGCAGGGGCCGGCCCGGCTGGCACATCGAATGCTCGGCCATGTCGGCCGCCTATCTCGGCGAAGTTTTCGACATTCATGGCGGCGGGCTGGACCTGATTTTCCCCCACCACGAGAACGAGATTGCCCAGTCGCGCTGCGCCCACGGCACCAAGGTCATGGCCAATGTCTGGATGCACAACGGCTTCCTGCAGGTCGAGGGCCAGAAGATGTCGAAGAGCCTCGGCAACTTCTTCTCGATCCACGAGCTGCTGGAGACCGAGACTTTCGGCGGCCGCGCCTGGCCGGGCGAGGTGCTCAGGCTGGCGATGCTAATGACGCATTACCGCGAGCCGATCGACTTCTCCGTGCGCAAGCTGGAAGAAGCCGAAAACACGCTGCGCAAATGGAAGCGCGCCGCCGACCTTGCGCCTGTGGCGGCAAAAGAATTGCAGGCCGAGGTGGTGGAAGCGCTGTCGGACGATCTCGCCACCTACACTGCCTTCCAGCGGCTGACACAGCTCGCCGGCGAGGCGGTTGAGCACACCGGTGCCAATGAGAATACTGCCGCCGCTTCGCTGAAGACTGCGCTTGCCTTTCTAGGTTTCGATACGGGCGCGGCCAAGGTGGACGAGGCGGCGGTGGCAAAAGCGATCGCCGATCGGCTGAAGTTTATCGCTGCCAAGAACTGGGCCGAGGGTGATCGAATCCGCAACGAGCTCCTGGCGCAGGGCGTGCAGCTGAAGGACGGCAAGGATCCGGTTACCGGCGAGCGCGTGACGACCTGGGAGATCAAGCGGTGAGGGCGGATGTTCCTTTAGTGGAGAGGTTGGCGCGAGGCGCCCCCCTCTGCCCTGCCGGGCATCTCCCCCTCAAGTGGGGAGATCAGCAGCTTCGGCGACAGCGTCCCATCTCCAACGTTGGCGATTGGCGAAAGGTTAGGCGACATCCAATCTCCCCCCTTGAGGGGGAGATGTCCGGCAGGACAGAGAGGGGGGCCTCGCGATGACCCATCATCGGGTATCTCCCGCCAATCGCGGCAATGCGCGCAAGATGCGCAAGCAAATGACAGATGCGGAACTGAAGCTCTGGAACGAGATCAGGGCACATAGGCTCATGGGCCTGTCATTCCGACGCCAAATGCCTATCGCAGGATACATCGTCGACTTTGCTTGCCCCGACAAAAAGCTGATCGTCGAGATCGATGGTTCTCAGCACGCCCTTGAAGAAGTTTCGGCTTCCGACGCAGCGCGAACCGCGAAGCTCGAAGCTTTAGGCTGGACCATCCTGCGCTTCTGGAACGACGACGTGATCCGCGATATCGACAATGCCTGCCAGCACATCGTCATAGTGGCCGGCCTGGCCGATGCACCCGCGCCACAAACGGAGGAGCTCGTCCCGTGATCGATCATCTCGGCATCAATGTCTCCAACTTCGAAAAGTCCAAGTCCTTCTACGACAAGGCGATGGCGCCGCTGGGGGCTTCGCTGCTTTACATGGTGCCGGAAGAATATACCGGCGGCGCCAAGGTTGGCGGCTACGGCCGCGACCGGCCGGTGTTCTGGCTGAGCGATAGCAGGGACAAGCCCAAATCCACTCAGCATGTCGCCTTCACCGCACGCAGCCGCGCCGAGGTCGACGCTTTCCATGCGGCAGCGCTTGCCGCAGGCGGCAAGGACAATGGTGGGCCGGGCCTGAGGCCGCACTACCACCTCAACTATTACGGCGCCTTTGTCTTCGATCCCGACGGCAACAATGTCGAGGCGGTCTGCCATGATGCGGAGTAAGCCCATGATCAGGAGTGAGCGATGAGCCTCGACAACCGGCCGGTCTATACAGGCGGCTGCCAGTGCGGCGCCGTGCGCTTCCGTGTCGAGGGCGCGCTAGGTGACGCTTCGGTCTGCCATTGCCGCATGTGCCAGAAGGCGAGCGGCAATTTCTATCTGCCGCTGGTCTCGGTGCGCGGCGCCACGCTCGACTGGACGCGCGGCGAGCCGAAGCGCTTCCGCTCGTCCAACGCCGTCTGGCGCGGCTTCTGCGCCGAATGCGGAACGCCGCTGACTTTCGAGGCACCGGATGGCACAGCACTGGCGATCGCCGCCTTCGATGATCCGACCGGCATCGCGCCCACCATCCAGTGGGGCATCGAAGCAAAGCTTCCCTATGTCGACGCCATCCCCAAACTGCCGTCCGAGGACACGATGGCCGATATCGCGTCTGCGCCTTACCTGGCCGAGCTCGTCTCCTATCAGCATCCCGATCACGACACCGACCAATGGCCGCCGGAGGAAAGACCATGACCGATCAAGTTCGAACAGGCGGCTGCCAGTGCGGCGCCGTACGTTTCCGAGTCCACGGCAAGCTCGGGCGCCCGTCCATCTGCCATTGCCGTATGTGCCAGAAACAGTTCGGCAATTTCTTCGGCGCGCTGGTGACGGTGCCGAAGGACGGCGTCGAGTGGACCCATGAGGAGCCGAGCTACTTTCAGTCCTCGGTCAACATCGACCGCGGCTTCTGCGCCCGCTGCGGCACGCCGCTGACCTATCGCCAGCCCGGCTCGCTGGAGATCGCCATCGGCGCTTTCGACGACCGCTCCGACCTCGCGCCGCAGATCCAGGTGAATTATGCGGTTCGCCTGCCCTGGGTGGAAAAGATCTTCGAGGCGCCGATCCTTGACGACCCCGACTTCTATCGGCGGCAGGAGCAGATCATCTCCTTCCAGCATCCCGACCACGAGACGGCCAACTGGCCGCAGCAGGGCTTGAAACTATGACGATCCACAGCGGTTCCTTGCGTACGCTCTACCCCGAGATCGAGCCGTTCGATTCCGGCATGCTCGACGTCGGCGACGGCCACACCGTCTATTGGGAGCGCTGCGGCACCAAGGGCGCCAAACCCGCCGTGTTCCTGCATGGCGGCCCGGGCGGCACCATCTCGCCGAAGCACCGGCGCCTGTTCGACCCGAAACTCTACGACGTCATCCTGTTCGACCAGCGCGGTTGCGGCAAGTCGACACCCAACGCCTCGCTGGAGGCCAACACCACCTGGCACCTCGTCGCCGATATCGAGCGCCTGCGTGAGATGGCCGGCGTCGACAAATGGTTGGTGTTCGGCGGCTCCTGGGGTTCGACGCTGGCGCTCGCCTATGCCGAGACGCATCCCGAGCGTGTCAGCGAGCTCGTCGTGCGCGGCATCTACACGCTGACCCGCGCCGAGCTCGAATGGTATTATCAGTTCGGCGTTTCCGAGATGTTCCCTGACAAATGGGAGCGCTTCCTGGCGCCGATCCCCGAGGCCGAGCGCGGCGACATGATGGCCGCCTATCGCAGGCGGCTGGTCGGCTCCGACCGCAAGGCTCAAGTTGAGGCCGCCCGTGCCTGGAGCATCTGGGAAGGCGAGACGATCACGCTGCTTCCCGAGCCCGAGACCAGCGACCCGTTCGCCCGGGACGACTACGCGATCGCCTTCGCCCGTATCGAGAACCATTATTTCGTCCATGCCGGCTGGTTGGAGGAGGGGCAGCTTTTGCGCGACGCCTGGAAGCTGAAGGACATCCCCGGCACCATCGTCCACGGCCGCTACGACATGCCGTGCCCGGCGAAATATGCCTGGGCGCTGCACAATGCCTGGCCGAAGGCGGATTTCCACCTCATCGAGGGCGCAGGTCACGCCTATTCGGAGCCCGGGATACTGGACCGGCTGATCCGGGCGACCGATCGGTTCGCGGGGAAATAGTGATGCACGTCGCTCTCCACGGCGAAGGATCGCAGCCTTTCGAGCTACAGCCATGACCAAGCAACGCCTTTACCTCTTCGACACGACTCTTCGCGACGGCCAGCAGACGCCAGGCATCGACTTTTCCGTCGAGGACAAGATCGCGATCGCCAGGCTGCTCGACGACTTCGGCATCGACTATGTCGAGGGCGGCTATCCGGGCGCCAACCCGACCGACACGACGTTTTTCCAGAAGAAACGGACTGAGAGCGCGAAATTCGTCGCCTTCGGCATGACCAAGCGGGCAGGGGTCTCGGCTTCCAACGACCCGGGGCTGGCGGCGCTGGTGCAGTCGAAGTCGGACGCCATCTGCTTCGTCGCCAAGAGTTGGGACTATCATGTGCGCGTTGCGCTCGGCTGCACCAACGAGGAGAATCTCGAATCGATCAAGGCCTCGGTCGAGGCGGCGGTCGCTTCGGCCAAGGAGGCCATGGTCGACTGCGAGCATTTCTTCGACGGCTTCAAGGCCAATCCGGATTACGCGCTGGCCTGCGCCAAAATCGCCTACGATGCCGGCGCGCGCTGGGTGGTGCTGTGCGACACCAATGGCGGCACGCAGCCTTCGGAAGTACGTGCCATCGTCGAAAAGGTCATCGCCGGCGGCATCCCGGGCGATCATCTCGGCATCCATGCCCATGACGACACCGGCCAGGCGGTGGCGAATTCCCTCGCCGCCGTCGAAGCCGGCGTGCGTCAGATCCAGGGCACGCTGAACGGCATCGGCGAGCGCTGCGGCAACGCCAATCTCATCTCCATCATCCCGACGCTTTCGCTGAAGCCCGCCTTCGCCGATCGTTTCGAAACCGGCATTTCGACCGAGGCGCTGACCGGAATCTCCAGGCTCTCCCGCGCCTTCGACGAATTGCTCAACCGGGCGCCGGAAGCGCAGGCACCCTATGTCGGCTCCTCCGCCTTCGCCACCAAGGCCGGTATCCACGCCTCGGCCCTGGCCAAGGAGCCGGCGACCTATGAGCATGTGCCGCCGGAAGCCGTCGGCAACCGCCGTCGCGTCATGGTCTCGGACCAGGGCGGCAAGGCCAATTTCCTCGCCGAGCTGAAGCGGCGCGGCATCGACGTGCCGAAGGACGATCACCGGCTCGACGCGCTGATTGCAGTGGTCAAGGAGCGCGAGGCTGAGGGCTATGCCTATGAGGGCGCCGACGCCTCCTTCGAGCTGCTTGCCCGCAAGATGCTGCACGGCCTGCCGGAGTTCTTCAACGTCACCTCTTTCCGTTGCATGGTCGAGCGCCGCTTCGATGCCAACGGCAATCTGAAGACCGTCTCCGAGGCGATCGTGAAGGTCGAGGTCGACGGCGAGGAGAAGATGTCGGTGGCCGAAGGCCACGGCCCGGTCAACGCGCTCGACATCGCGCTGCGCAAGGATTTAGGCAAGTACCAGAGCGAGATCGTCGACCTCGAGCTCGCCGACTTCAAGGTGCGCATCCTCAACGGCGGCACCGAGGCCATCACCCGCGTTCTCGTCGAATCGCACGATTCCACTGGAGCCCGCTGGTGGACGGTCGGCGTGTCGGAAAACATCATCGACGCGTCCTTCCAGGCGCTGATGGATTCGATCGTCTACAAGCTGATGAAGAACCGCGAGATGGCCGGGCTGGTGGCGGCGGAGTAGGCCGCCGCCCTTCCTCGCCCCCACAAAGTGGGGGAGAGGTGTCCCGGCGCAGCCGGGACGGAGAGGGGGCGACCTTCGCGAAGCCAGAGTCGAAGCAAGAGAGGGCGCGAGGTTGGTCACCAGAATGCTTACCCGAAGCGGTGATTGTCAGCCGCGGCGCTGACCCCTCTCCGTCCCGGCTTCGCCGGGCCACCTCTCCCCACTCCGTGGGGCGAGGAACTGCGACCTCCTTGAACCATCACCAAAACTCCGTTGATCCATCATAATTTTGTGATGGTCTTGGGCGCTCCGCTGGGCCATAGCGTTAGGCCATGGTCACCGCTACAGCCGATCTCGATCAGGATGCCAAAGCCCGCCGCGGCTTCCTCCTGGCACTTGGCGCCTATTTCCTTTGGGGGCTCTTGCCCTTCTACATGAAGGCGGTGGCGCATCTGCCGCTTGCCGAGGTGATCGCCAACCGCGTCGTCTGGTCAGTGCCGATCGCCGCGGCGGTGCTCATCTGGGCCGGCCGCACCGTCGACTTCAAGGCGGCGATCCGCTCGCCGAAAAGCCTTGCCATGGCTGCGCTGACGGCAGTGCTGATCTCGGTCAACTGGGGCATCTATGTCTGGGCGATCGCGGTCGACCGCACCGTCGAGACGGCGCTCGGCTATTACATCAACCCGCTGGTCAGCGTCGTCGTCGGCGCCGTTCTGCTCGGCGAACGGCTCGACAGGCTGCAGATCGCCGCGGTGGCGCTCGCCACGATCGCGGTGACGGTGCTCACAGTCGAGGCCGGCAAATTGCCATGGGTATCGCTGGCGCTCGCCTTCTCCTTTGCCGCCTATGGCTTTTTCCGCAAGACGCTGCCGATCGGCCCGAGCCAGGGTTTCCTGCTCGAGGTGCTTTTGCTTTCGGTGCCGGCGCTTTGCTACATCGTCTACCTGATCGCCACCGGCCAGGATCATTTCATCTCCAGCACCCGTTTCGACACGGCCTTGCTGATCGGCTGCGGTCCCGTCACCGCAGTGCCGTTGCTGCTGTTTGCCTTCGGCGCCAGGCTGCTGCGCCTGTCCACCATCGGCATCATGCAATATATCGCGCCGACCATGGTGTTCCTGATCGCCGTGCTGATCTTCGATGAGCCGTTTGGCACCACCCAAGCCATCGCCTTCGCGCTGATCTGGACGGCGCTGGCGATGTATTCATGGTCGATGTTCAGGGGCCGCGAGGTCCGCCAGCCGGAGCCCGCGATAAAGTAACTTCCAGGAAAAGTCCGAGACGGTTTTCCGTCTAGGGTTGCAACAAACAGGGCAGGGGACTGATGTACGTTCTGCATATCGGCAACAAGAACTATTCGTCCTGGTCGCTTCGGCCGTGGTTGCTGATGCGCGTCCTCGACATTCCCTTCGAGGAGCGGTTGACGCCGTTCCCGAGCGGATCGAGTTTCGATTTCTACCGACAATTCTCGCCCAACGGCCGGGTGCCCTGCCTTATCGATGACGGCTGGGCGGTCTGGGATTCGCTCTCGATCGTCGAATACCTGGCCGAACGCCACCAGGGCATCTGGCCGGCGGAGGCGAAGGCGCGCGCCTGGGCGCGCTCGGCCGCCGCCGAGATGCATTCGAGCTTCACCGCGATGCGCAATGACTGCCCGATGAGCTGCGGCGTGCGCGTCGCGCCATTGCCGATGTCCGGCGCGCTGAAGCACGATATCTTCCGTATGGGAGATTTGTGGAACGACGGCCTTGCGCGTTTCGGCGGACCTTTCCTGGCCGGCGACCGTTTTGGTGCCGTCGATGCCTTCTTTGCTCCGATTGTATTCAGGGCGCAGTCCTATGGCCTGACTTTCGAAGGCGAAGCGGCTAACTATCCGCGGCGGCTGCTCGACCTGCCGGCCATGCGCGAATGGTACGCGGCCGGACTTGCCGAGACGTGGCGCGAGCCCGGCCACGAAGCCGAGGTCCAGGCCGCCGGCACCATCGTCGAGGATTTGCGGGGGACCGCCTGAAGCGCTACACGCGCCCCAGCCGTCGCACGAACATATAGATGATGCCGGCGATGACGACCGAGATCGCCGTCACCACCCAGAATCCCAGCGGCGTGCCGACCAGCGGCAATCCGCCGACGTTCATGCCGAACAGCCCGGAGATGATGGTCATCGGCAACAGCACCGCCGTCATGACGGAGAGGATATAGAGCAGCTGGTTCGACTGCTCGGTCAGCTTGGCCATCAGCTCGTCCTGCAACAGGCGTGTGCGCGCCTGCAGTTGCTCGCCGTCGTGATGCAGCGTGTGCGCCCGGTGCGAGAGCCTGGTCGCCATGTCGTTGATGGGGTCGGGCAGTTCGTTGCGATGCGAATGGTCGAGATGGCGGAAGAGGCTGGTGAGCGTCGCCATCTGCCGGTGGATCAGCACCAGCTGCCGGCGTGCGTCGACCAGCGCCTGGCGCTCATTGTGCCATGCGTCGCACACGATGCGGTCCTCGATGCCGTCGAGCGTGTCGCCCATCTTGTCGAGCTCGGCCGACATGCCGTCGAGCGACTGGCCCATCACCGCCTCGATCAGCTCGGCCGGCGTGCGGAATTTTCGCGCGCCGCTCTCCACCAGCTTGCGGATCTTGTCGACCGATTCCAGCGGCTGCTTGCGGGCGCCGATCAGCATCCTGTCGTTGAAGGCGAAGCGGAAATGGGTGAGCCCGCGCGCCTCGGCGAAATCGTGCCTGAGGTCGGGCAGGTCGCCATAGAGGAAGTCGTCCTCGAAATCGATCTGGCAGCCATGGCTGGGTGACAGGAACGCATCGCGCACCGGCGCCGGCAGGGCCTGCTCGGCGCCGATCTCCTGGCGGGCGCGCATGTCGGTGATCTGGTAGCTGCGCCAGCTCCAATGCGCCTCCGCTGGATCCTTGGTGCGGCTTCCATCGGCCTTGAAATGGTAGATGAAGAACAGCCCGTGCTCGTCCGGCAAATAGGGCGAGAGGTCGGTGCCTTCGGCGGGAAGGGCGATGTTCATGGCGGCTTCGCCGGCTCTTGATGCGGTCGGGGTCGCGGGGGGCGGCCACGGCAAACCTAGCATGGAGGTTGCCGCCTGGTGTGACAGTTCGATGACTACAGCTCCTGTCACTCTCGACAAGGCTGTCCTATCGTTGCTGGACAACCCGCGCGGCCGGCGGCGGTGCTGTCAACGGCAGCTCGCATCGTCCACTATGCCGTGGCCAGCCATTTGCGCGATATGGCGAAGGTCCTGAAGGATTTTGCGTCCATCGGGCGCCCGAATGCGTAGCCTTGCAGGATGTCGCAGCCGAGGTCCTTCAGGATGCGCGCATGTTCCATCGTCTCGACGCCTTCCGCCACGACGCCGATGCCGAGCGATTTGCCGATCTCGATGATTGACGATACCAGCCGCCGCTGCGCCGCCGAGCCGGTTATCGGCGTGACGAGCTGCCGGTCGATCTTGAGACGGCTCGGTTGCAGTTTGAGCAGGCTGACGACGGATGCATGGCCCGTGCCGAAATCGTCGATCTCGATGTCGATCCCGAGTTCTTTGATGTGCTCGATGTTCCAAGCGACAAGCTCGTCATTTTCGTCCAGGAAAATCGATTCCACGAGCTCGAATGAGACGGTTTCTTCCTTGATCGGCAGCTTGCGCAGGCCGTTGATGAGGTCTTTGTCCTCCAGCCTTCTTGCCGAGACGTTGACGGAAAAGCGCGGGATGTTGAGACCGTCGCGCGACCAGCGCTGGAAATTCTGCAGCGTTTGTTCGAGGATCATGCGGTCGATCAGCGAGACCACATTCAATTCCTCGGCCACTTTGAGGAAGATGTCGGGGGCGAGGATGCCGCGTCTTGGATGGCGCCAGCGAGCCAGCGCCTCGACGCCGACGATCTCGAGGGTCTTGGCATCGAACTGGGGTTGGTAGTAGGCGATGAATTCGTTGCGCTCCAGCCCGCCCAGGATCTCGTCCGCGGTCTGCTTGGTCCTGACGATCTCGCTCTGCAGCTCTTCGTTGAAGAACTCATAACGATTGCGACCGCGGCTCTTGGCTCGATAGAGCGCGAGATCGGCGTTGACCAGCAGCTGCTTTGCATCGACGCCGCTAAGCGCGGCAATCCCGATGCTGACTCCGAACCGGCATTGGTGGCCTTTATAGTCGACCGGCTGGCGCATCTCTTCGATGATACGGTCCGCGAGCGCGGCGAGCTCATTGTCATCGCGCCCTTGGCACACCACAACGAACTCGTCCCCGCCGATGCGCGCCACGAAGTCGCCTGCGCGGACGTTGGCTTTGATGACCTTCGAGGCATGCATGAGCATGGCATCGCCCGCCGCATGGCCGAGCGTGTCATTGATGTGCTTGAAGCGATCGAGGTCGAGATGCAGCAGCGCAGTGCGATCCTCGGGCGAATTGGCCAGCATCTCGTCGAGGTAACGGCGATTGGGCAGGCCTGTTAGCGAATCGTGCAGCGCAACATGCTCGATGCGCGCCTTGGCGGTCTTGAGTTCGGCATTCTTCGATTCCGACAATTGCCGTTCACGCACCAGATTCTCGTTGAGCAGAACGTCGCTGGTCACGTCCCATTCGGCCCCGACCATCTTCGGCGTGCCGTCGCTGTCCTGGAAGTAGCTTGCACGCGCCCGCACATGGCGGACGGTGCCGTCTGGGCGAAGCAGTCGATACTGCGACGAGTAGGGACCTTTTGCAGCCACGGCAAGGTCGAACTCGCGCTGTGCCCGCGCGATATCCTCGGGGTGGATCGCCAGTGCCCAGTCGTCGTAGCCGCGCGGCTTCCCGTCGGCGGGCTTGCTGTAGATCTCATTGACGCGATCGTCCCACAGCAACTCGTCGGTGACGAGGTCTTGCTCCCACACGCCGATGCCTGAAGCCTCCAGAGCCAGTTCCAGCCTCCCGGACAGGCGCCTCAATTCGGCATAGTTTTTCTGCCTTTCGCCGAACAGCCGTCCGGCCACCAGGATGGGCAGCACCACCAGCACAGCGGCGAGCGCCATGAGCGCCTGCAAGACCCGCTCATTCTTCGGCACGGTCGGCCAACCGCCCTTGGGGATTGCCGATATCTGCCAGGAACCGAACGGCAGCTGCACTTCTGCCGTCACCGGATTGTTCTTGACGATGTCGGCGCCACCGAAGAAGCGCTGGCCGCCACCGCCAAGCGCATCCTTTCCGGTAAGCGCCACATCTATGTCGAGACCGGGGTCGGTGAGGCCGCTTGCGGCGTAGAGCCGATCGATGTCGATAGCCGCCGAGACAAGGCCCCAGAAGCGATCGCCGCCCCCCGCTGTCGGCACGAAGACAGGGATCCGGCCGATGAAGGCGCGCCCGCCCTGCCTGAGGTCGACGGGACCGGCAAGCACCGATATGCGCTGGTCGCGCGCCCTAAGCGCCGCCAAGCGTTGCGCCTCGTTCTTGCGGTAGTCGAGCCCGATCGCCTTCTCGTTGCCCTCCATGGGATACATCAGCGAAATGACGAGATCCGGCGCGCCGCCAATGTTGCGCAGCTGCGATTTCTGCTTGAAGAGATTGGCAGCGAGGGAGGCAAATCTCTGCTGCCCCATATAGGGCTCGGTGACGATGGCCGAGACGAGGCCCTGAACCAGCTGGAGATTGCCGTTGATGTTTCCTTCCAGCTTGGCGCGGATGATGTTGACCTTGTAGAGGACGTCGGCGCGCGTGAGTTGATCGGAAACCGTTTTGTTCTGCTGGTCGACGAAGATCGCGCAGATCATGAGCACGACGAAGGCAATCGCCGCCGGCACGTTGGCGGAAGAGAAAACGGCCTGCCTGATACGACCGATGTTGAAATTTGTCGCGGTCAATTCAACCCGAATAGCTTTCCTGGGCGACGCTCCGTCGATCGGAGGACGATGCGCCATCGATCGGAGTTAAAGGAAAGTGCTTAAATTAGAACTTCCATGCCCGCCTCAAGTTGCGCCATTCGCGGCCTGGAGGCTTGCCTTGAGCCAACAAACTCAAGCCATGATTAACGCCGGCTAACCGGGCCGTTCATCGCGCAAAAATCGTGATCTTCCGTTGCCTCCAAAAAATTCTTTCCGCCCCCGGGGAATAAAGCCCGGGCCTTCCGGGTCTTGGCTGTAGCGAGGGCCATCCTCCCAAGGCACGCATCAACCTACCCGGAAGGAATACGCACATGAACAGAACCGCCTTTGCCGCAGTCGCCATCCTGGTTGTCACCGGCAGCGCCTTTGCCGGCAGCGACCACTTCTCCTGGACGAATGGCGGCCAGCAGGCTGCCGTCGTCGACACCACCACCACCGCCTCCATCGCGAGGCCCGAAATGGCCCGCCACGTCACGAAGCCGGCGGCCAGGATTGCTGCGGAAGAGCCCGGCCAGGGCATTTGGGGTCACTGAGCCGGCGGGACCGAAAGGTCCTCGCTCCGGAGCCCGGGGCGAAGGGTTCTGATCGCGGCGGGGAAGGCACGCCTCGCCGGGTCGGAAAACCACAAGTCCTGATCTCCGCGGAGCCGGTCGGTCTTCAGTCGGACCGGTCGGCGCCGGTTTCCGCAGTCTCGGCGGAGGGCAGCACCGGGCCCTCCGCCATTCCCTGCATGTCGCCCAAAAGTGCGCAGCGGTTTTGGGACAACGACATGCGGCAAACCAATGGACTACCGCCTGAAACCTGAAACAACCCGCAGCCATTAGAGGAGATTTCCGATGTTCAACATGACGCGTCGCATGGTGCTGGGATCCGCCGCCGCCGCTGCCGCCTTCGGCATTGCCGGCAAGCTGGAATTCGCGCCCGCGGCTTACGCCGAAACCCCGGTCGAGCCGCTGGTCGGCTTCTACAAATACAAGGTCGGGTCACTCGAAGTCACCGCGATCTATGACGGCATCTGGCGCAAGCCGCACGACCCGGCCTTCATAAAGGACGTGTCGATCGACGACACCAAGGCGGCACTCGCCAAGGCGGGACTGACGACGGAATTCATGCCAATCCCGCTCACCGTCGTGGTGCTCAAGATGAACGGCCGCACCATCATGATGGACGCCGGCTCCGGCGTCGGCCAATGGCAGGCCAACGCCACGCATCTGCCGGCCAACATGAAGGCGGCCGGCATCGACTATAAGGCGATCGACACCATCATGATCTCGCATTTCCATCCGGACCATGTCTGGGGCTTGATGGAAAAGGGCACCAACGATCCGGTGTTCCCGAATGCCGAGCTGATCGTCAACGCCACCGAGTATAATTGGTGGACCGATCCGAGCCGGCTGGCCAAGCTGCCCGAGGGTCGCAAGCCCGCGGGCAAGCGCATCGCCGAGAACTTCCCGAAATGGAAGAACTGGAAGCTGGTCGATGACGGCACTGAAGTGGTGCCCGGCATCCGCATCATGGCGGCGCCCGGCCACACGCCCGGCCATTCCGTCTACCATGTCGATGGCGGCTCCGAGCAGTTCCTCGTCTCGGCCGACACCATGTACGTGCCGGCGCTGCTCGCCCCGCATCCCGAATGGCAGGGCGCCTACGACCAGGACGGGCCGATGGCGATCGCCACGCGCCATAAGATCATCGACCAGGTGATTGCCGACAATGTCCGCATCTGCGGCTCGCACTTTCCGTTCCCCGGCACAGGCAACTTCGTCAAGGACGGCAATGCCTACGCCTTCACCCCAACCCAGATCTGATTTGAATCGGATCTTGAACAGAAAGCGACAGCTACAATGAAACACGCACTTTTCGCAGTGCTCGGTGCCATTGCGGTCTTGACGGCGGCCCCGATCGCCATCGCCGTTCCGGCCTATGCCGTGGACGACATCGAAGGCGCCGACGCGCCGGACCTGACGGCGGTGAAAGCCAAGATCGAGGCCAAGGACTATCAAAGCGCGCTGGCCGACCTGCGCGACCTCGCGCAGGACACGCAGCAGGCCGACGTCTACAACCTGCTCGGCTTCACGCTGCGCAAGACCGGCGACTACCAGACCTCGCTCACCTACTACACCAAGGCGCTGGAGCTTCAGCCCGACCACAAGGCGGCGCATGAATATCTGGGCGAGCTCTATGTCGAGACCGGCGACATGGCCAAGGCCAGCGAGCAGCTCGCCTCACTGCAAAAGCTCTGCCCTGCCGGCTGCGAGGAGCTTGCCGACCTCAAGCAGGCGATCGCCACCAAGGTGACGAAATAGGCGGCTCGCAAGAGCTCACCACCTTTTGGACGCCACGGCGGTAGCGCCCGAAAACCGGAGCCGGCGTTCCTCTCCCTCGCGCCGGCTCCGATCTTTCAATCTCAAGCGCACCTGCGTGGACGCGGGCGACCGCCATTTTTTAAACTGCCTGTTTCCAAAGACTGGACCCGACTATGACACCGATCGAACTTGCCGAAAAACTTCACGCCAGGGATGTCGTCCTGCTTGCCGGCCGGCTGCTGCTGTCGCTGATCTTCGTGCATGAAGGCCTGCAGCTGGCGACCCATTTCGAGGGCGCTGAGAAGGCGATGGCCGCGCTCGGCGTCGGCACGCCGCTGCTTCTCGCCACCATCGCGTTGCAGCTTGGCGCCGGCCTCTCGGTGGCGCTCGGCATCCTGGCGCGGTTGGGCGCGATCGGGCTCAGCCTGTTCTGCCTGATGACGGCCGGCCTCTTCCACACCAACTTCGTCAGCCAGAACGAATTGCTGCATTTCGAGAAGGACCTCGCCATTGCCGGCGGCATGTTCATCCTGGCGCTCGCCGGTTCCGGCAGGCTGTCGATGGACAGGGTGCTGACTGGGTTCGCGAAGGACACCAAGATCGATCCGCCCGTCGAGCAGCATCCGTCGGTGGGGGAGACGAGCTTGCCGGTTTGAGACACGGGTCCGCGTGAGGGCGGCCTCTACAACACGCTCGTGATCCCGCCATCCACCAGCAGCGTCTGTCCCGTCACGAAGCTTGCCGCATCCGACGCCAGGAACAGCGCCGCGCCCGCCAACTCTTCGACATCGCCCCAGCGCCGCATCGGGGTGCGGCCGGCGAGCCAGGTGGAGAATTTCTCGTCGGCGACCAATGCTGCGTTGAGCTCGGTCTTGAAATAGCCGGGCGCGATCGCGTTGACGCGCACGCCATGCTGGCCCCATTCGCCGGCCATCGACTTGGTCAGCATGGTGATGGCGCCCTTGCTCGCCGCGTAAGGCGCGATCGAGGGCCGGGCGAGCGCGCTCTGCACCGACGACACGTTGATGATCACGCCCTTGCCGCGCGCAATCATCCCTTTGACCGTCGCCCGGCTGACCTTGAACACGCCGTCGAGATTGGTCGCCATTAGCGCTTCCCAGTCGGCATCGGAAAAGGTCTCCAGAGGCGCGCGGCGCTGGATGCCGGCATTGTTGACGAGGATGTCGATCGGCGCGGTGCCGGCTTCGCTCGCCGCGATTGCCGCGTCGACCGACTGCGTGTCGGTCACGTCGATAACCGCTTCCGCCACCATGTAGCCTTCGGCGCGCAAACGGTCGCCGGCGGCCTTCAACTCGTCCGCCTTGCGGCCGCCGATGGTGACGCGTGCGCCCGCGGCAGCCAATGCCTCCGCGAAGGCGAGCCCCAGCCCGCGACTGGCGCCGGTGACGAAGGCATGCCGGCCTTCAAGGCCGAAGAGACGGCCGAGATAATCAGTCGAACGCAATTTGCACCTTCATCGATTGCGATTTGTCGCTGGCCAGTTTGACCTTGCGGGCCTCGGCGAGCAGCAAAGTGTTGCTGAGCAGGGGTGCCGGGATTGTTCCTCGCACAGCTAGCAGCAAAGCCCGGCTCCATTCAACCGATTCATCTGATAAATCGGACTAACAAGCGGGCTGTGCCGCCCTGGCAATTAGTCGGTGCGGTCGATCCCGCACGTGTAACACTCGGCGGCAGACTCGAACGGGCCGGGACAAATGGCGGGCAACCAGACCTCATCGGTGACGGATGACATAGCCAACAGCCTCGGCCGCGAGATACTCGGCGGGCTGTTTTCGTCCGGCGCGACGCTGCTTGGCGAGGAAGAGATCTGCGCCCGCTTCGGCGCCAGCCGAAGGGCCGCGCGCGAAGCGGTGAAGATCCTGTCGGCCAAGGGCCTGCTGCTCACCCGCCCCCGGCGCGGGTCGCGCATCCGCCCGCTGAAGGACTGGAATTTCCTCGACCCTTCGGTGCTGGGCTGGTTGCGCGCCAGTGCCACCCCTCGCCATTTCATCATCGAGCTTCTGCCGCGCTCTCGGCAGGCATTGGCATTCAAGCGGCGGCCGGCCGCCTTGGCTTGCGCAAAGTCTTGACGCCGGCCATCTCGACGAAGTTGGTCGCCGACTCCCACAGGTAATCGCCATAGAGGAACGGCGCGAAGTCGCTGGCGCCTTTGATCGGCAGCGGCGCGATCTCGGCGTCGACGCGCGGCTCATAGAAGAAGGGAATGGAGTAACGCGCCGTCTTCGGCGCGATCACCCGGTGGCGCGTCGCCTGCACCACGCCGCCCGTCCAGCGTTCCAGCAGCTGGCCGAAATTCACCGCCAGCGAGCCGTCGGCGGCCGGCACGTCGATCCATTCGCCGGCATGGCGCCTGGCCTGCAGGCCTTCGACGCCGTCCTGCGCCAAAAGTGTCACGAAGCCGGAATCGGCATGCTCACGGCCGATGACCAGCCGCCGCTCGCCCTTGTGCATGACCCAATATTCAGGCTTCGACAGGTCGACCGCGCCGTCCTCGCTGCGCAGCGGGTAGCGGATCAGCCTGAGCGTCGAGATGCCGCCCCGGAAATGGCCGTCGAAAATACCGTCCTCAAGCCCGAGGCTGCGCGCGATCGAGCCCATCAGCGCCGCGCCGACCTTCTCCATCGAGCGGTAGTAATGCGCGGCGGCCGCCTTCCATCCTGGAACATCGGCCTCGGCGGGAAGCGGCGTGCGCTCGAGCAGCGGATCGTCGGGCGCGAACCCGGCGTCGGCATGGGCGATGTCCGGCCCCATGTCGATGCCTTCCTTGTAGGACACCGCAGTCGGCTGCAGCGGGAACCAGCCGCGATAATAGTTCGATTTCGACGGGTCGAAATTCCAGCGCAGCAGCTTCCGCTTTTCCGCATCGGGCAAATCGAAGATCTTCAGGAGCTCGCCGCGCCGCTCGCGCGTCAGAAGCTCCGCGCCCGGAAAACCGCGCGCGGTCATGAAGCCGATGCCAGAGGCAGCAGTGAAGATCTGGCGGTCGGCCTCGTCGCGTGCGGGCGAAGTCGGGCCGAACAGCGGCGCGATGTCGATGGCGGGGATAGTGTCACTCATCTCATGATCCTAGCGGTGCTTGGGAGCCGTGTGCCGCAATCGTGGAGAAGCGCATGCGCGATGACAAGCCGCGGCAGACTTGGCGTTGTTCGAGCGGTCGGGCTTGGCGACTGGCTCAGCGCGCCGAGGCCGTCGCCGCGGATGCTGCCGGCTGAGTGATCGGCAATCGCCGCTTGGGTCCTCCGGCTACTTCCCCGCAATGCGCCGATGAACCCGCTCCAGGCTTTCCGCGAAGGCATCGAATGTTCCGCGCTCGGTCAGCTCGCGCAGCACCTGCTCGTTGATGCCGCCGCGCGTCGCATAGTCCTGCGCAAGATGCATGAAATCTTCGTCCGGCGCCGTATCCGGCGCATTGGCTAGCGCCTTGAAGATGCTGGTGATGTAGTCGCGTGCCCTGTCGCCCGAAACACCCTGGCTGCGCACCCAGGCGTGGATCGTGTCGAGACATTTGAAATAGCTGGCATAGGTCGCGGTGACGACGCTCAGCGCATCGAACTCGCTTTGGTCCTCGACCTCGATCACGCCGCCAAGCCTGCCGAAGAACGCCGCCGCCATCGGGTCCGGCGGGCAGATGATCGTCGCGCCCTGCAGCCGGGCGATCATCGGCATGGGCAGGGCTTTCGTCACCTGTGCCGCTGGCGCGACAAGCGCGGCGATCTCCTCGCGCGACACGGTGGCGATCAGGCTGACGACGTGATGGTCCGGCCGGAACCGCAGTTCCTTCAGCACCTCGCGCGCGATCTGCGGCCGCACCGCCAGCATCACGGTGTCGCAATCGTCGAGCACGGCCTGGTTGTCGGTAGCGACGCGCACGTCCGGATAGCGCGCGGCAAGCTCGGCGGCGATCGCCTCGTTGCGCGGCGAGACCACCACCGGCGTCGTCTCCCCCGGCAGCGATTTCAGCCCCGCGACAATGGCCGAGCTCAACGCGCCCGTGCCGACAAAGCCAAGTTTCATGGAAGTTTTCGCCTCTGTTTCGGATAGCCGCCGACAATAGCGACGGTTCCGTTGCCGGCAAGGGGAGGCCCGGTCCGACCGCGCTGGCAAGGATTCCAACTGTTACGCGCAATTAAGGCCAGACTGATAGATTCCGGGGCATTCGATCGGGGGTGTGGCCATGAGCCAGCGCGCGTTCATCACTCTGCTCGTCCTGATGGCGGTGCTCGTGGCACTGTCGGCCACATCGTTCCTGGGCGCCATGATCGGCTTCCTGTTCGGCATTGCCATTGCCTTCTTCGTTGCCGGGCCGGTGATGCTGATCGGCAAGGTGCTCGAGAAAAACGGTATTGCGATATCCGGCCAGACAGCCCTGTGGGTGCTCGCCGGCTTTTATGCGCTGCTCATTCTCGCCGCGGCATTCCAGATCTGGCGCCGGCTTCAGCGCCACGAGCCGGACCAAGCGCGATCCGCGGGGATGCGGCTGGCGCTGCTCGTCGCGCTTCCCGCGATGGCGTGGCTGTCGGTGAACGCGATGCAGGACGCCTGGCCGTGAGCCATCTAGGCTAGGTCGCAACAAACTGGCAGGATGGCTCGATCAACGCGATTTGGGGTGATCGCATGACTTTGCTTCAATTTCCGGTCACCGGCGAACAGGTCTCGAACGATGAGACGGAAGAGGTCATCCGCGAGGCCGAACCGCATCGCGCGCTGGTACGCTATCGCCCCGAGGGCGGCGAGCTCTTCATCCATACGCGGGTGAACATAGCGCTGCTGCGGGCCGCCGCCTCGCTGCCGATCCTGCGCCTGAAGCTCACACCGCGCCCAGACGAATTGACGGCGCGTGACACTCTGCTGACGCCCAGGGGGTCGCAGCGAAACTACGCTTTCCTCGAAAAGCTTTGCCACGATCTGGCTACTGCAAACTGCCCAGCCTGTTATATCGCCGAACAGCATGGCGCGGGCGGCCGCGATTTCTATTTTACGACCGAAGACATCGCCGGTTTCGAACAGATAGCTGGCAAGGCCGCCGAGGCGCTGGCCTTTCCGCTCACGCTGGAACAGCATTCGCTTGCCGCGCTGGCGCCGCTCATCCTTCCCGCCGAGGCGATAGGCGACCTCCGGCTGGAAATCGCCGCGGATGCCCGCATCCGGCCGACACGCTTCGAGTTCTGGGGCGCCGAGCCTTCTCTGGCAAAGCTGCGCACCGAACTTGAAAAGCGCGGCTACCGCTTCTTGAGTCTGGAGATAGTCTCGCGTGAGCTAAGGATGGCGAAGGACGTGCCGATCGACGGCGAGGGTTTCGGCTCCGTGCTGAAGGAAATCGTTCCGCTGGCAAGGTCGCTGCAATGCAGCTATCGGGGTACCGAGACCGTCGAGGGCCACGAACAGTTCCTGCTCACCCGCCCTCTGCCCGAGCGCTACAGCGGCGCGCGCCCGGGTATTTTCAGTCGTCTTTTCGGTCGCGGGTAGGCTGCCAGGTGGGCCGCCGCAGCGGCTTTACCGCTTCGGTCCGAAACCCGGATAAGGGTTGAGCGGCACGATGGCCGTGATGTCCATCATGCCGGCCTCGATCAGCGGCAGCGTGGCGAGATGGCCGCGCACTTCCTTCTCGTCGGCCGCTTCGAACATCATGCCGCTGCCGGGAACGTCGCCGCGGTTCCAGATCTGGCGCACGGCGCCTTGGACGTAGAGCGTCTTGCGCTGTTCGGATTCGGGCGGCAGCAGCGGCGCGAAATCGGCGTCACCGAACTTCTGGGTGTTGCGGGTGAGCAGGGCAAAGAACTGCATGGCGATCTCCTTGGTGGCCGGTTGATGCCGGGAGATATCGCGCCCGCTGGTCAGACTGTCCAAGACTGATTAGGCTAAAATCAAGACCTTTGAGGACTTGAGTTGGGGGGGGAATGCTCGACCTGCGCCAGATCAGATATTTTGTCGCTGTCGCCGAGGCCGGCAATGTCGGCCGCGCCGCCGAGCAGTTGCACATCTCGCAATCGCCCTTGAGCCGGCAGATCATCCAGCTTGAGGAACAGCTCGGTGTCGCCTTGTTCGAGCGGGCGAGGCAGCGTGTCCACCTCAATGCCGAGGGCAGGGCCTTTCTTGCCGAAGCCCGAGCGCTGCTTGCCAATGCTGCGCGGCTGGAAGAGCTCGGCCGCAACCTTGCCAGCGGCGCCACAGGCAGCCTCGCCATCGGCTATGTAGAGGGCGCGGTGCATTCCGGATTGGTCGCGGACATGCTGCGGGATTTCCGCCGCGCGCGGCCGGATTTTCATCTGCAGTTGCGCAGCCGGCGGACGGCTGCGCAATTCGAAGATCTGAGGCAGCGCGTCCTCGACCTCGGTTTCGTCTATGCGCCGGCGCCGCAAGGCGATCCGGATATCGAGAGCATATTGGTGCGGCGCGAGCCGCTGGTGCTTGCGATACCCGAAGGCGATCCGCTCGCCGCTGTCGCCGACATCGCGCCCGGCCAACGGCCGCGTTTGGATCACAGTCGTGCGCCAGCCCGGCGACACCAACCGCGCGCAGTTCCTGGCGGCCTGCGCCGAATCCGGCTTCATGCCCGACATTGCCTATGAGACTGCTGATCCCTTGACCTCGCTCGGCCTGGTCAGCGCTGGGCTGGGGCTGGCGACGGTACAGGAAAGCCTGCGCTCGACCGCGCCTCCCGGCATCGTCTTCCGGGACCTGTTCTGGTTCAAGCGCAGCGTTGAGATCCACCTTGCCTGGCGGCGCAATGATCGGAGGGCGGCGATTGCGGATTTGAGACGAACAGTAGGACAGTAGGGCAACGGTACGTCAATTCCAGGCATGCTCCAATGGGGCGGAAAGGTGCATTCTGGACATGATTTTGGCGCGATTCAGCGAGTCGATTTGACCAGAAGGTCGGCACCACCGGACGCGGAGCATGGAGTCCGGCCTTAGCTAGGTATTATAAGGAAGGCCGTTCGGCCGATTTCGGGTTAGGCCATGAATAACGCTGTCCGACTTTTTGGTGCTATTGCGGTTCGTCCCGCCGTGGTTGCACTCATATCCCAGTTCGAAAAGGCCACAGGATTCACAGTAGCGGCCAAGTGGGAGCTCAATCCGACAGTAAGAAAGCAGATTGAGGCTGGGGAACCTTTTGACCTTGTCATCACCAATCCGAACCTGATCCAGGGTCTGGTCGTCTCGGGAAAGGTCAAGGCCGGAAGCCAGGCGGCGTTCGGACGGGTATCAATGGGGGTGGCGGCCAAGGCAGGCAGTCGACAGCCTGACATTGGGTCCGTGGAAACATTCGAACATGCGTTGAAGAGCGCCAGATCAGTCGCCTACGCCAGCGAAGGGACCAGCGGTGGCTACTTCTCCGATTTGCTGGAACGCTTGGGAATAGCAGATGAGGTGAAGCCCAAGCTGGTTGCCATATCGGGAGGGCAGACAGCAGCGGCCGTAGGCCGTGGGGAAGCTGAGTTGGGGGTCATTCCCGTGACTTCGATTCTCGCCGCCGCTCCCGAGGTCACGCTTGTCGGTCTGTTTCCGGCGGAACTCGAAAGTTACGTTGAATTCGCCATTGGCCTCAGTACCGATCCAACGCGTGCAGAAGCCGCCAAGCAGCTATCAGGATTTCTGACGTCGATGGCCGTTGACGACATCTTGGCTGCAAAGGGCGTCGAGCGCCGCTAAGCGCGCCCTTACATCTTGTCGATCACCGACTGCACCCCTTCAGTCGGCGCGTCGACCGACGAGCCCGCCACCATGATGGCGGCGACGATCGCTTCCGGGTCGTCGACCACCAGTGGCTTCACCTTATGCGCGGTGTGGATGAAGCCTTCCTCGGACATATGCTCGATCAGCGTCAGCATCGGGTCCCAGAAACCTTTGACGTTGGCGAAGACGATCGGCTTGCGGTGGTGGCCGAGCTGCGCCCAGGTCATGATCTCGACGATCTCCTCGACCGTGCCGATGCCGCCCGGCAGCGCCACAAAGGCGTCGGATTTCTCGAACATGCTGTGCTTGCGCTCGTGCATGTTGTCGGTGATCAAGAGTTCGTCGAGCTTGTCGAGCGCGGTCTCGGTCGCCTCCTTGTTGATCAGGAAGCGCGGGATGATGCCGGTGACCTTGCCGCCGGCCTTGAGCGCGCCGTCGGCGACAGCGCCCATGATGCCCTTGGTGCCGCCGCCATAGATGAGGCGCAACCCGGATTTGGCAAGCGAGCGGCCAAGTGTGTGGCCGGCCTTGATATAGGCCTCGTCGCGGCCCGGAGACGAGCCGCAATAGACGCAGACGGATCGAATCGTGTTCATGGCGATGATTGGTGATGGGGACGGTCGGCCGGGTCAAGCCCGCGGACGGGCTTTTTCTTGTCGGACTCGGGAAAACACGCTAGACCGGGCGTTAGGTGGCTAAGGGGGCAATACGGAATTATGGCGATCAATCCTTCTAAGGCGTTTTTGTTCGCGGCGGGCGGCGTTGTCGCCGTCGCGGCGGTCGCCTACGGCTCGGGCGCGCTCGATCCTTACATCAACAGCCAGAAGCCGGCGCAGGTCGCGACGCTGCCGCAGACCGATGCGAAACCGGCTGAATCCTCGAGCACCGGCACAGAGGCGCGCGTGCCCCAGGCTCCGGCAAACACAATGGCTCCGGCCAACACGATGGCGCCAGCCAACACTATGGCGCCCGCCAATAAGATGGCGCCGGCCGCCCAGGCGCCCGCCGCCGGCCCGACACTGCCGACCTTCGATGTCGTGCGCGTCGAGGGCAATGGCTCGATCGTCGTCGCCGGCAGCGCCGCGCCCAACGCCAAGGTCGAGATCTTGAATGGCGGCACGGTGCTCGGCTCGACCGAGTCCGGACCCGACGGCGCCTTCGCCATCGTGCTCGACGATCCGCTGAAGCCCGGCGACTATACGATCACGCTGCGCCAGACGGTTGGCGGCATTGCCGTTGCCTCGGCCCAGACCGCCGTCGTGTCGGTGCCGCAGAGCCCGACCGGGCAGGTGCTGGCCATGGTCGAGGAGCCAGGCAAGGCCTCGCAACTGATTACCGTTCCTCAGACCGAGAGCAAGCCGGCGGCGACCGATCAGGCAGCGGCGCCTGCGACCCAAGCTCCGGCAACGACCGCGCCGGCGGCATCGGGCACGGCCTCGGCGCCGGCCGCGACCGCGCCGGCCGCCACAGACCAGGCGACCGCGCCGGCTGCGGCCGCCGCGGCGGAGCCCAAGATCGCGGTCGAAGCGGTCGAAATCGACGGCAGCAAGATCTTCGTCGCCGGCACGGCCGATCCCGGCCGCAAGGTGCGCGCCTATGCCGACGCCATCCTGCTCGGCGACGCCAAGACTTCGGCCGATGGGCATTTCCTGATCGAAGCGACGCGCGACATTCCGGTCGGCAGCTACACTATCCATGTCGACGGCTTGGACAATGACGGCGTCAAGGTCGTCGCCCGCGCTGCCGTCCCGTTCGAGCGCGAGGCCGGCGAGTCGGTCGCCGCCGTCGCCTCAAGCAAGACAAAGCCGGCAGAGGCCAAGCCGGCCGAGACCAAGACCGCCGAAACCACGACCGACACAGCAACGGCCGAAGCGGCAAAGCCCGCCCCGGCCGCCGGGGGCGCTGCCAAGGTTGCCGAGGCGACGCCCTCGACCGACGTGCCCGAAACGGTCGCGCCAAAGCTCGAACACGCCGACAGCTCCGTCATCATCCGCCGCAACGACACGCTCTGGCGCATCTCGCGCCGCGTCTACGGCCATGGCACGCGCTTCTCGACGATCTATCTGGCCAACAAGGACCAGATCCGCGATCCCGATCGCATCTGGCCAGGCCAGGTGTTCAAGGTGCCCTCGACTTCGAAGGAAGGCGAGGCCGCCGACATGAAGGCCATGGGCGAGCAGATGACAGCCGCGCCGGCGAAGACGGAGTAGGCGATTAGCTGATCTCCCCCACAAGGGGAGATTACGCTGCTACCCATGCGCCTAGCTTGCCCTCTCACCGTTCATCGTCTATCGCCGATGAACGATGTCCGAATCCCCCGAGACCCGCTGCACCGAAAGCCGTGCCATTGCCGCGCGGCTGGCGGCGCTGTCGCATCCGGCGCGCATCGAGATCCTGAAACATCTCTCGGCCAGCCGCTGCTGCTCCTGCCGTGAGGTGGTCGATCACCTCGATCTCGCACAGTCGACCGTTTCGCAGCATCTGAAGATCCTGGTCGAGGCCGGACTCGTCCGCTTCGAGACCGACCGCCAGCGCTCGCGCTACGCGGTCGACCACGACGCCCTCGCGGGCGTCTCCGCTTCGCTCACCCAGCTCGTCAACTCCTGCTGCCCCAGCCTCTCACCCATAAGGCAAGACTAGTGGCCGAAAAGACCGTATCCGCCGAAGCCGGCACCCTCACCACTTTGCGCAATCTGTGGCCCTATATGTGGCCGGCCGACCGCGCCGATCTCAGAGCCCGCGTCACCTGGGCGACGCTGCTTCTGGTCGTCGCCAAGGTCACATTGGTCGCCGGCCCCTATTTCTTCAAATGGGCGACCGATGCGCTGGCCCATGGCTCGAAGACACCGCCGCCGCTGCCATCCTTCCTGCTGGCGCCCGTGGCGCTGGTCATCGCCTATAACGTGCTGCGCCTGATCCAGCTCGGCTTCAACCAGCTGCGCGACGCGCTGTTCGCCCGTGTCGGCCAGTATGCGGTGCGCCAGCTCGCCTTCCGCACCTTCGTCCACATGCATCAGCTGTCGCTGCGCTTCCATCTCGAGCGCCGCACCGGCGGCCTGTCGCGCATCATCGAGCGCGGCACCAAGGGCATCGAGACCATCGTGCGCTTCATCATGCTGAACACGGCGCCGACCATCCTCGAATTCGCGCTGACGGCCGGAATATTTGCCTTCACCTATGGCTGGAAATACGTCGCCGTGGTCGCCGTCACCGTCAGCCTCTATGTCTGGTTCACCGTCAAGGCGAGCGACTGGCGCATCTCGATCCGCCGCGACATGAACGACAGCGACACCGACGCCAACACCAAGGCGATCGACTCGCTGCTCAACTTCGAGACGGTCAAATATTTCACCAATGAGCACATGGAGGCCGAGCGCTTCGACCGCTCGATGGCACGCTACGAGCTCGCCGCGACGAAAACCTGGACATCGCTCGGCTGGCTGAATTTCGGCCAGGGCCTCATCTTCGGCCTCGGCACGGTCATCGTCATGTGCATGTCGGCGCTGGAGGTGCAGGCCGGCAGGCAGACGGTTGGCGATTTCGTCTTCATCAACGCCATGCTGATCCAGCTTTCGGTGCCGCTCAATTTCATCGGCTTCATCTACCGCGAAATAAGGCAGGGGTTGACCGATATCGAGCATATGTTCGACCTGCTCGACGTGCCCCAGGAGATCGTCGACAAGCCGGATGCCAGGCCTTTGAAGGTCGGGCCCGGCAAGGTCGAATTCCGCGACGTCCATTTCTCCTATGACCCCAGCCGCAAGATCCTGAAAGGCGTCTCCTTCGAGGTGCCGGCCGGCAAGACCGTGGCCATCGTCGGCCCGTCCGGCGCCGGCAAGTCGACCATCTCCCGGCTGCTGTTCCGTTTCTATGACGTTCAGGGCGGCCAGGTGCTGATCGACGGCCAGGACATCCGCGACGTCACGCAGGAGAGCCTGCGGGCGGTGCTCGGCATGGTGCCGCAGGACACCGTGCTGTTCAACGACACCATCGCCTACAACATCCGCTACGGTCGCGTCGGCGCCGGCGAGGAGGAGGTGCGCAAGGCGGCCGAGCTCGCCCAGATCGGCCCGTTTATCCAGAAGCTGCCCGAGGGCTACAAGTCGATGGTCGGGGAGCGCGGGCTGAAATTGTCGGGCGGCGAGAAACAGCGCGTGGCGATTGCCCGCACCATCCTCAAGGCGCCGCCGATCCTGATGCTGGACGAGGCGACCTCGGCGCTGGACACCCAGACCGAGCAGGAGATCCAGGCAGCGCTCGACCTGGTCAGCAAGGGCCGTACCACGATCGTGATTGCCCACCGGCTGTCTACGGTGATTTCGGCCGACGAGATCATCGTGCTGAAGGACGGCCAGATCGCCGAGCGCGGCACCCATGCGGCGCTGCTTGCCAAGCACGGCCTCTACGCCTCGATGTGGGACCGCCAGCGCGAGGCGACCGAAGCCGAAGAGCGCCTGCGCATCGCGCGCGAAGGCGACGAGCTTGGGGTGATTGTGAGGAGAAGGACGTCGGAGGTGAGCTAGCGCCTCTTCCCCTTCTCCCCCTGTGGGAGAAGCTGGCCGCGAAGCGGCCGGATGAGGGGTGCTCCAGCGGAGTGAGACGCTGGCATTCCCTGGAACACCCCTCATCCGACCGAGCTTCGCGCCGATCCACCACCCGGCCCTTCGCAGGCTCAGGGCGTTCGAAGCTCGAAAAGCCAAGCAATTGGCTTTTCGTCCGCTAACGCGGACCGCTTCTCACCCCACAAGGGGAGTGGGTAAAGTCGGCGCTAAAAATCCCGCTTGACCTCAACCTATCTTGAGCTTGCAAACCGTCTCCGAGCCACCGCCAACAACCTTCCAAATCGGAGATGGATGAAATGAGCACCAACAATCATCGCACCGGTAGCGTCTTCCGCGTCGACAAATTCGTCGTGCCGGCGCAAGCGCGCGACGAAATCCTCAGCAAGGCCAGGATGACGCATGAACTGCTGCGCCAGCAGGAGGGTTTCGTGCAGGACTTCCTGCTTGAGCAGTTCTCCGGCCCCGGCGAGTTCAACCTTATCACCATGGTCGAATGGGAAAGCCAGGCCGCGGTCGACAAGGTGGTGCCGATCGTCAAGGCAGCGCACGAGCGCATCGCCTTCAGCGCGCAGGAAACGATCGCCCGCCTCGGCGTCAAGGCCGACATAGCCAACTATCGGCGCGTGCCCGAACTATAGGAAGGCCACCCGGCTCCGGGCACCGAAACAGCGGCGCTCAGCACCTGGCCGGTGCGGGCGTCGCTCACCATGTTTTCGAACCCACGCCATTCGGCGGCGGCGATGAACAACGTCCTGCCGTCGGAGCCGCCCAGCATGCAGGCAAAGCAGCCGCGATCGACCTCGACCCTGTCAATTTTCTCGCCGCCCTCGCGCACGCGCACGCAGTGCCGGTTGGGCACGTCGGCATACCAGACGCAGCCCTCGGCATCGATGCAGATGCCGTCGGGATAATTGTTCCCGAGATCGGCCCATACGCGCCGGTTTGAAAGGCTCCCATCTTCGGCGATATCGAAGGCGGTCAATCGGTTGGCGTGGGATTCGGCGACGACCAGTGTATTGTTGTCCGGCGTCACCGCCATGCCGTTGGCGAAGGCGATATCGTCGGCGACCTGCCGCACGCCGCCGTCCGGCCTGAGCAGCACAATGGTGCCCGGTCCGAAATGCTCGCCCGGCGCCGGTGCCGGCCCGCCGCCATTGACATAGATGTTGCCGCGCCCATCGACGACGATTTCGTTCCAGGGGTTCTTCGACAGATGCCTCAGATCGGCATGGGTGACGAGCGTCCCGCCTGCCTCCTGCCTCAGCAGCAGGCCTTCCCGACCCGAGACTACCAGAAGCCGGCCATCCGGCAACCAGTCGATCGAATAGGGCAGGACGGCCGGCACGGTAAGCATCACCTCGCTCCGGCCGTTTTCGTCCACCGCGACGATCTCGCCGGTGCCCCAGTTGCAGAGCCAGAGCCGACCGTCATGCCAGCGCGGCGACTCGCCGAAGGCGAGGCCTGTTGTGATGATATTGGCGCTCATTGCAGACGGTTTCGGCGAAGGCATTGGCGGGCTCCTTGGGTGTCCACTCGCCAAGGACGCGCGACGGAGCCGAGTTCCGACACCCGGAGCAAAATTTAGGCTTGCACGCCGGCGTTGCTGCCTCCCCCATTGTTGCGTTGCGGGGAGGGGGGCTTTCCGCTATTGAGGCGCAACCTGAAACAGGGACCGCCCCAAGCCCTATGACGCTTCTCGACTCGGTCAAGAATACGTTCGTTCCGATCCATCGCGAAGGCTACCCCTTCATCGCCGCCTTCGCCGCGGCAACGCTGTTCCTCGGCTATTTCTCCTCGATCCTGTTCTGGATCGGGCTGATCCTGACCGCGTGGTGCATCTATTTCTATCGCGATCCCGAGCGCGTCACGCCGGTCGACGACCGGCTGGTGGTGAGCCCGGCCGATGGCGTGATTTCTGCGGTCGGCCCCGCCGTGCCGCCGAGCGAGCTTGGCCTGGGCTCCGGCGAGATGACCCGGATCTCGGTGTTCATGAACGTGTTTTCGTGCCACATCAACCGCGCTCCGGTGCGCGGCCGGATCACGCGCATCGAGCACAAGCCCGGCAAATTCCTCAATGCCGAGCTCGACAAGGCAAGCGCGGAGAACGAGCGCAACGGCCTGGTCATCGACAGCCCGAACGGCACGATTGCCGCCGTGCAGATCGCCGGCCTTGTGGCGCGCCGCATCGTCTGCTGGGCCGAGGCCGGCGGCACGATCGCGATCGGCGAGCGTTTCGGCCTGATCCGCTTCGGCTCGCGCGTCGACGTCTTCCTCCCGTCGGGCGCCGTGCCGCGCGTCGCGGTCGGCCAGACGGCGGTCGGCGGCGAGACCGTGCTTGCCGAATTCGGTGGCACCGCGGTCACGCCCTTGGTCAGGGTTTCCTGAGCGTTGGGCGCGCCGTTCAAGAAATTCGAAGCCCATGCCAGCGGCGGTCCGCGCATCCGCGAGATCCCGATGCGCATGGTGCTGCCCAACCTGGTCACCGTGCTTGCCATCTGCGCCGGCCTATCCGGCATCCGCTTCGCCTTCGAGAACCGCTTCGAGATCGCTGTGGTCATGGTGTTGCTTGCCGCCTTCCTCGACGGCATCGACGGGCGACTGGCGCGCATGCTGAAGGCGACCTCGAAATTCGGCGCCCAGATGGATTCGCTGGCCGATATCGTCAATTTCGGCGTGGCGCCGGCCCTGGTGCTCTATGCCTTCCTGCTCGACCGCGCCGGCTCGCCAGGCTGGATCGCCGCACTTCTCTTCACCATCGCCTGCGGCATGCGGCTGGCCCGCTTCAACGTTCTGGCCGACGACGCCGAGCAGCCGGCCTGGCAGACCGAATATTTCGTCGGCGTGCCGGCCCCGGCGGGTGCTGTGCTGGTCATGCTGCCGCTCTATCTTTATTTCCTGCGGCTCGGTCTGGAGCCCAGCCGGCCGGCCGCCTTCGTCGCCACCGGCTTCACCGTGCTGGTCGCCTTCCTTCTGGTCAGCCGCCTGCCGGTCTACTCGGGCAAGAGCGTCAAGGTGCCGGGCGACAGGGTGCTGCCGGTCATCCTCGGCGTCGTGCTCTACATCCTCTTGCTGATGACCTATCCTTGGTACACGCTAACGGCTTCCGTCGCTGGGTACCTGCTTTTCCTGCCGTTGTCGGTGCGCGCCTATTCCAAGCGGGCCATGCGCGAAGGCGAGAAGGTGCCGCCGTCGGATATCGGGTAGCGCTGCGCCCTAGGCCGCCGCACTCAGCCCCAGCCGGTCGATCGCCAGCTTGCGCGCCGAGATGTAATCCGTCTTGCCCGAGCCCAGCACCGGGATCTCTTCCACCTTGATGATGTCGTTGGGCACCATCAGCTCGGCCGCGCCGGCCTTCTTGCCGAACTGGCGCAGCTCCTCGGCATTGGCTTCGTCGGCGGTGGTGACCAGCACGATGCGCTCGCCGCGCCTCTTGTCGGGCACTGCCACCGCCGCGTGGCGCTCTTCCGGCCATAGCGACTGCACCAGCATCTCGACGGCGCCCAGCGACACCATCTCGCCGGCGATCTTGGCGAAGCGCTTGGCCCGCCCGCGTATGGTGATGAAGCCCTCGCGGTCGACCGAGACGATATCGCCGGTATCGTGCCAGCCTTCCAGCCGCTGCAATTCGCCGGGACGGTCGGCGGTCATGTAGCCCATCATCATGTTCGGTCCGTCGAGCCACAGCCGGCCGCCCTCGGCGATGCCTTCGACCGGCTCCAGCTTCATGCGGATCGCCGGCAGCGGACGCCCGACTGTGCCGTCGCGGCTGTGGATGGCGGTGTTCACCGCCACCACGGGCGCGGCCTCGGTCAGCCCGAAGCCTTCCACGATCGAGGCCTGGAAACGGTCGCGGTAGGTGCGCCGCGTTTCCGGCTTCACCGCTTCGGCGCCGGCCACGACAAAGCGCAGGCTGGAGAAGTCGCCGTCCTTGGCGGTGCGGGCGTAGTTGGCCAGAAAAGTGTCGGTGCCGAACATCACGGTCGGCTTCACCTTGCGGGCGATCTCTGGGATGATCTTGTAGTGCAGCGGCGAGGGGTAGAGGAACAGCTTTACGCCCAGCACCAGCGGCAGGATGGTGCCGCCGGTCAATCCGAAGGAATGGAACACCGGCAGCACGTTGAGCAGGATGTCGGCCGGCGAGACGGAGACGCGCGCCTCGGCCTGCATGACATTGGCAAGCAGGTTGCGGTTCGACAGCACCACCGCCTTCGGCGTGCCTTCCGAGCCGGAGGTGAACAGGATGACAGCGGGCTTCGAGGCTTGCTGCCGCTGCAGCGGCAAACGCCACAGAAGCGCTGCGGCGACCTTGTCCAGGGTCGTCACATTGGCGCGCACATCTTCCAGCCACAGCATCTTGGCGCCACCCGCCTCGACCGCGGCGACGATGTCGTCGATGCCGGCCTTTTCGATGAAGGCGCGGGAGGAAACCACCGTTCTGATGACGGCAGTGCGGACCGCCGCGGTCACGCTCGCCGGGCCGGCGGTGTAGTTGATCATCGCCGCCACGCGGGCAGCTGAGACCAGGCCGACGAAGGTAAGCACCACACCATTGGCATTGGGCAGCAGCACGCCGACCGCTTCGCCGGGCGCGGTCACCGCCTCGAAATGGCGGCCGAGCACGCGAGCGCCGATGAACAGCTTACGGTAGCTGAGCGAACCGGAAATCACATCCTCGATGATCGGGCGCGAAGGTCCGATGCGGTCGGCGGCGTCGCGCATGGCGAACAAGAGCCCGCGATCGAGATTGGTGCCGTAAAGCCGCGCCTCGGCGAAGCGGTCGAACAGCGCGTTGGTGTTGGATGCCATGTCGGGGTTGCGCGCCACCAGCTCGGCGATGGTCATCGGCTCCAGCACACTCATCGAAAGCCGCGGGAACCAGTGGCGCGGCGCTTTTTCCTTCGGCGTCAGCGACACCGGCAGGTCACGCGTGCCGGCAACGAAGATCGGCACGATGCGTGCGTCGGCCTGCATGGCGATGCGGGTGATGGCACGAAATAGCCTGAAGGACTTGACGTCCGGCTCGACATTGTCCGGCAGATAGACGGCAAGCCGCCCCTTGCCCTTCAGCACACGCACCAGCCGGCGGCTGACGAAGATATGCTCGGCGTTGAAGGCGATGGTACGCGCAAGCTCGCGCCACGGCTCCAGCCAGGGCGAGCGCGCCGAAGCCTCGTCCAGGATATGCAGCGTGTCGTCGGGAAGCAGCGACAGCATCAGCGCCGGCTCGATGCGTGACTGGTGCCAGACGACATAGATGACCGGCGTCTTGGCGCTGCGGGCGATGCGCATGCGATTGTCGGCGATGCGGTAGGCGAGCTTGAACGGCACATAGAGCAGCGCCTGGGTGAAGCGCAGGTCGAGCCGGAACCGCTCGATCACGGCAATCAGCAGCCAGGCAAAGACAAGGCCCGCCAGCAGCGCCAGGGTCAGGATCATGCCGCTCTCTCCCAGTCTCCTCCAGGGCGCGGCTCTTGAGCGACCGCTTCGGTGGCAGAGGGTAGCGGAAGTGCGGGCAAGGTCAATGCGGGGTCGGAGAGCTTTCCCTTCTCCCCTTGTGGGAGAAGGTGGATCGGCGCGCAGCGCCGAGACGGATGAGGGGTGTTGGAAGAAATGAGGCGCTGGAAAATCCAGCTCTTGAGGCGCTTAGCTTGCGACGCCGCGCTCCGTCCAACACCCCTCATCCGACCGAGCTTCGCTCGGCCACCTTCTCCCACAAGGGGAGAAGGGGAAGACGGCGCTACGCCGCCTTCAACCTCCCGCTGATGAACCGGAACTCCTGGCTTTTGCCGCCATAGCCATAGGCCGCCGCCGGCACTTCGTGCACGAAGGCGTAGCTTTCCTCATGCACGCCGCCCAGCAGCCGGCCGAAGGCCCCGAAGATCGCCTTGAGATAGGCTTCGAGCTCGAGCTTGGTGTTGGTGCCGTCGACGACCTTGATGTCGAGCCAGAACGTGTTGGTGTCGTGCTCGGCCAGCGACTTGCCGCCGGCGAACCAGTGCTGCGAATCGATGTAGTTGACGGCGACCGCGGTGATCGTCGGATCCTTGTGCAACAGTTTCGCGGTGATATCGGTCGCCTCCCTGGCGATTGCCGCGGACAGCTTGGCGTCCGGCTTGCCGGTGACGCTCACATTGATGATCGGCATTTTCTATCCTCCGAGTTGGGCGCCTCGCGCCGACGATGGGAGGATCATGCCACCGGCATAGCATCAATAAAATCGAATTGTTTTTGATAAAAGCTTCGATATCATCGAAGTATGGAAACGCTCGATCCGGATCTTCTGAAAACCTTCCTTGCCTTTGTCGACGGCGGCTCGCTCGCCAAGGCCGCATCCACCGTCGGCCGCACACCGTCAGCGGTGACCGCGCAGATGCAGCGGTTGGAGGAGATCGTCGGCGAGCCGCTGCTCATCCCGCAGGGCAGGGGACGCGGGCTGACGCCGGCCGGCGAAGATCTTGTCGGCCATGCGCGGCGCATCCTTGCCGTTCACACCGAAGCCTGGCTGGCGCTGAAAGGCGCGCGCGCCGGCGGCCGCATCGCCATCGGCACGACGCAGGATTTCGCCGATCAAGGGCTGCCGGACCTGCTCCGGGCCTTCGCTGCCAGCCACCCGCGCGTCAGGGTCGAGCTGCGCGTCGGCCGCTCCCTGGAGCTCGGGTCGGCGTTGCAGGCGGGCCAGCTCGACCTCGCGATCACCATGCGCCATGCCCCGTTGCCGGATGAAGCGGCCCTGATCAGCGAGCCGATGCTGTGGCTCTGCTCGGAAAAAGGCCTGGCGGCGCGACAGGAGGTGGTACCGCTGGCCCTGCTCGATCCCTATTGCGGCTTCAGGGAGGCAGCGCTCAATGCGCTCGATGCAGCCGGCCGCCGCTATCGCATCGCCGCCGGCAGCGCCAGCCTTGCCGGCCTGCGCAGTGCGGTCAATGCCGGCATCGCGTTGACGCCGCGCACCCGGCGTTTCGCCTATTCCGGCATCGTCGAGGTATCTGCCGATTTCGACCTCCCGCCGCTGCCGATGGCCGATTTCGCCATCCGGCTCGGCCGCGAAGCCGCCCGCCCGGCGCGGGACCTGGCGGAGCTGCTTGCCGGCGGCCTGGCCCTTCCGTCCTGAGGCCGGTCGCCCAAAGAAAAAGCCGACCTTTTTGAGGGTCGGCTTCTAGTCGGACGGGTCGAGGGGTTTGGGGGGACTTGGGGGGTGACCCGTCGATCCAATAATGCTCCACGCGGATGATGGTTCCGTGACCGGCGAAATATTTTTATGAACCCGCCGATTTCGCCTTCAGCCAGTCGCGTCCGGCATGCGCAAAGACCGCGCAAAGCACGATGGCTCCGCCGATGATGCTGGCCATCGGTGGGAGTTCGCCCAGAAACAGCAGGGCAAACAGGATGGCGAACGGCACCTCTGCGGAACCGAGCAGGCCGGCTTCCGCCGACGGGATCAGCCGCGAGCCTTCCGTCCACAGGATCGAGGCGAGCGCGAAAGAGCAGCCGAAGGTGGCAAGCAGCGCCACGTCGCGGGCGGACACGGCCAGCGGATCGGTGACGAACCAGCCGAGCACGAAAAGCAGGAAGGCCGAGACAGCGCCCGCCCAGACGACCGGCGAGTCGCGAAAAGCGCGCACCATGATCATGTAGAGCGCGCTGCCGGCGGTCATCAAAAGCGCCAGCGCGTCGCCGAACAGGTGCCCGCTGCCGAGGCCGGCGCCCACCATCATGGCGACGCCGCAAAGCGATACGGCCGCGGCCAGCATCGTCTGCAGCCGGAATTTTTCCCGCACCAGAAGGAAGGCGAGCAGTGCGGCGATGAAGGGCGAGGTCGCGTAGATCACCGCGACATTGGCGACATAGGTGAATTTGAAGGCCGAGATGAAGGCGATGCTGGCGGCGGCGCCCTCGACCGCGAGCAGCCAGCCCCGCCAGCCGAGTTTCAGGCTTTCGCGCCCGCCCGAGCGGCGCCGGCGCCACAGCACGTAGAAGCTGATCAGGATCGAGCCAAAAAAACCGCGCCAGCAGGTGATCGTCAGCGGATCGGCATGGATCGACTTGGTCAGCACGCCAGTGAGCGCGAAGGCGATCGCCGATGCCGACACCAGGATAATGCCGAGCGTGCGCTCGGCAGCCACGTCGGCGGCGGCAGGCGCAAGCTTTTCCGGCATGTCGAGCGTGTCCGTCATGGCGCCAGCCTACCCGGTTGCTCCTGACAGCTCTCTGTCATGAGACCTGCTCCCGTCTGCGGAAATGCTCGTTGCCGACGATGAGCAGGCCGGCGCCGATGATCAGCGCCGCGCCCATGAACACTTCCGTGCGGGGCACGTCGCCCCAGATGGCGTAGCCCAGCGCGAAGGCCCAGACCAGCGAGGTGTATTCGAACGGCGCAATAATCGACACCGGCGCGCGCTTCATGCCTTCGAACAGCGCATATTGCGCCACCCCGCCGAGCGCCCCGACGCTGACAAGCAAAAGAAGCTGCCGCCAATCGGGCATGCGCCACCAAAGCAGCGCCGGCACGGCCGAGAAGAGCAGGAAATAGAAATTGTTGAGCACGAGCTGGATCGTCGTGCGCTCCTGCAGCGCCGTCTTGCGCAGCAGCACCACGGCGATCCCCCAAAGGACGGCCGCTGCCAGCACCAGGAGCACCGGCACGGAGAAGCCGAGCCGGGTCGGATCGCAGGCGATGAAGACGCCGACGAAGCCGATGAACACCGCCAGCCAGCGCAGCAGCGGCACCGTCTCGCCCAGGATCAGCACGGACAGCACGGTGACGATGATCGGCGCGGCGTAATAGATGGTGGTGAGCTCGGCAAGCTGCAGCGAGCGCGCGGCGTTGTAGTAGCAAAGCCAGGCGGCGAGCGTGAAGGCGCTGCGCACCAGCATCGGCCTGACGATCGGCGAATCGATCGTGTCGGCGAACAGCCGCCTGCCGCCGGCCGCGCCGCAGGCGACGAGCACGGTGATCGAGCGGACGAACATGATCTGCCAGACCGTCATGCCAGCGACCAGGAGCTTGATCGAGGCATCCTGCGCCGAAAACAGGAAATAGGCGGCGGCCGTGAGCAGGATGCCGGCCAGCACCCTTTCGCGGCTTTCCAGGATGACGACATCGGCCATAAGGGCTCAGCGTGTTTGCGTGAGGCGGTTCCGCCCCGGTCGGGACCGTTGCTCCAGCTATAGGGGCGAAAGCTTGCACTGCGCTGCTCCAGCGCGGCGCTTGCGTTGGCGCAGGTCGTTTGCCGGAGGCCGGTCGGCCTTACTGCGTCGCCTGATAGAGCTCCGATGCCGCATCCTTCAGCGCGCGCCGTCCGTCCGGCCGCAGATACATCATGTGGCCGCCCTCGACGACGTCGAGTCGGATCGGCCTGGCGCCTGACAGCGAAGGAAGCTGGTTCACCAGATAGCGCGAGGCGAGATAGGGGGTGACGAGGTCGGTATAGCCGTTGACGATGACGACACCCAGCGCCGGGTTGAGCGAGCGGGCGCGCTGCAGGTCGTTCATCACACCGGCATAGCCTTGGCCTGATGTGCCGTAATCCCAGCTGCGGCTGACCTCGCCATTGAGCAGCCGGTAGCTGACGTCAGTGCGGTAGTTCAGCTCGTCGCGGGCGTAAGCGACGAAGGCGGAGGTCAGCACCGGAACGCTGCGGTCGAGCACCGGGTCGGGGCCGGCCTCACGGGCGCTTTGCGGCGCGATGTCGGCAGTGCCGATGGTGGCGTCGTAGGGGCTCAGAACCTTGCCGGTGGCGCGCTGGAATTCCTTGGCGAAAAGCCCGATGGGGATGCGGGCGAAATTGCGCTGGACGAGCTCCAGCGGCAGGCCGGTGATCTCCGAAACGCGCCCGCTGGCGAGCTTGCTGCCTTGCTCCAGTCCGCTGTTCAGCGCCGTCAGGTAATCGCCGAGCGCATAATGCTCGACCTCGGCCAGCCTGTCGCGCAACGCGTCGCCACTCACGCCGACGCCCTTCAGCCGCGTTGCCGCCAGCGAAGGCAGCTCCAGCGCCCAGTGCAGCTGGTCGAATTGGTCGGGGCGCACCAGCATGAATTCCAGCGCCGGCGAGATCAGCACGATGCCGCTGGGGCTGAGGCCGACATCCTCCTGCAGCGTGCGGGCAAGCAGCGCCGCGCGAAAGCCGCCATAGCTCTCGCCGGCGAGGAACAGCGGCGATCCGGTGCGGCCGTTCTGCGCCAGATAGAGGCGGATGAAGGCGCCGACCGAGCTGGCGTCGGCATCGACGCTCCAGAATTCCTTCGGCTCGTGCCCAGGCGCCTCACGGCTGTAACCGGTGCCGACCGGATCGACGAAGACGAGATCGCTCATGTCGAGCCAGCTGTCGGGATTGTCGATGAGCTTCTGCGGCGGCCGCAGGAACTCGCCGTCGGCGGCGGTCTCGACGATGCGCGGCCCGATCGCGCCGAGATGCAGGTAAGCTGACGCAGCACCGGGCCCGCCGTTGAAGACAAAGGTGATCGGCCGCTCCTTCGCCGGGGCGGACGATTGCTGCGAGTAGGCGACATAGAAGATCTCGGCCGTCACCTCGCCCTTGCCGGATAGGAGGGACAGCGTGCCGGCCTTGGCCTGGTAATCCAGCTTGCGCCCGCCGAGCGTGATCGAATGCTCTGTCACCTGCGGAGGCGGCAACAGCGACAGCACGCCGCCGGTCGGGGCTGGACGCTCGGGTGCTTCGGCGAAGGTGGGCTGAGCGAAGGCGGCGAGCGCCAACAGGACGAGGGAGACGAGCTTGGATCGCATGTGGGCTCCGGAAATGGTCTCGGAATAGGTATGGCCTGGGCGTGTGAAGTCAAAACAACAATCGCAAACGTTGCGATCCTTCGCGCCCCCCTCTGCCCTGCCGGGCATCTCCCCCTCGAGGGGGAGATCAGATGTCGCGTCGGCCTTCGTCATTCACCCACGCTCGCTAATCTCCCACGCGCTGCAGAAAGGGCGCCGCCGGAGAAGCTGCCAATCTCCCCCCAAGAGGGGGAGATGTCCGGCAGGACAGAGGGGGGCGCTGTCCCGCCGGCATATCAGTGCTATCAAGGCATCAAAGGCTGATCGGAAGGACAACACAATGGACGCAACCGCCCTCAAGGCCATGCAGGCCCCGTTGAAGGACGCCTATCGCGAAGACGCCGCGCGAGCGCTGATCACGCTGAGAGCCCGCGGCACGCTCGACGACCAGTCGATCGCCTGCAAGGTGGAGACCGGTAGGGCGCTTGCTGTCGCCGGGCTTCATCCGGCCACCGGCGGCTCGGGCCTCGAGCTGTGCTCGGGAGACATGCTGCTGGAAGCGCTGGTCGCCTGCGCCGGCGTGACGCTGAAAGCGGTGGCGACCGCCTTGGAGTTCAAGCTCGGCAACGCTACCGTCGAGGCCGAGGGCGATCTCGATTTTCGCGGCACGCTGGGCGTCGCCCGCGACGCGCCGGTCGGCTTCCGCGAGATAAGGCTGAAATTCGATCTCGACACCGACGAGCCGCAAGAGCGCATCGATTCACTCATCAAGCTCACCGAGCGCTACTGCGTGGTGTTCCAGACGATCAACAACAAGCCGGCGTTGAGCGTGAGCGCGCGGCGCTGAAACGACGCTTCGCGCTACTGCGCCGAGGGCGTTTCCGCATCCCCTTCATCGGTAAAGGGCGAGGCGCTCGGCACGCATTGCACGGCCCAGCCCTGAGGGGTCGGCTGCTTCTGATATTCGGTGATGGCGTTGGTGCATTGTTCGCGGGTGTCGAAGGTGCTGGGCAGCACCACCATGCCGCCTTGCGGGCCGGCGATTACCAGATACCAGACCAACGCTACGCTGGGAGTAGCAGCCATGGGAATTCCTCGCTTTGAAATGTCGGAGTCGGGCCGATCCTAGCAACTCCCATGGAGCAGCGAAAGCAGCGAGGCGGCACACGCTTTCGCCGCCCCGTTCACAGACCCGTGAATAGAGGGGTCGCGACGCCTCAGGCACCCAGGCTTTATTCCGGCTTCCGGTAGGCGACGAAGCGGTTGTGCTTGGCCTGGAAGATCAGGCCGGTTTCCTTCAGTTCCGGGCTTGCCAGGGGCACGATGCGCTTGGCGATCTCGGACGGATGCGGCAGCGTCTCCGGGTCTTCGCCCGGCATGGCCTGCGCGCGCATTGCGGTGCGGGTTGCGCCGGGATCGGCGGCGTTCACCCTCAGCGGCAGGCTCTCGGTTTCATGGGCCCAGGAACGCATCATCGTTTCGACCGCCGCTTTCGAGGCCGCATAGGGCGCCCAGAAGGCGCGCGCCGAATGCGCCGCATTGGACGACAGGATGATGGCGCGGCCGGCGTCGGAGAGCCTGAGCAGCGGATCGACCGAGCGGATCAGCCGCCAGGTCGCCGTCACGTTGATGGTCATCACCTTCTCGAAGGTCTTGGCCTCGACATGGCCGATCGGCGAGATGACGCCGAGCACGCCGGCATTGGCGACCAGGATATCGAGCTTGCCCCAGCGCTCATGGATCGCGCCGCCCAGCCGGTCGATGCCGGCCATGTCGGCAAGATCGAGCGGCACCAGCGTCGCCTGGCCGCGGCCATCGGCCTTGATCTGGTCGTCCAGCTCTTCCAACCCGCCCACTGTGCGCGCCACCGCGATCACATGCGCGCCGGCCGCAGCCAGCTCCTTGGCGATGAAATAGCCGATGCCGCGCGAGGCGCCGGTGACGACCGCCACGCGGCCTGAAAGGTCGAGGGTCATGTGAGAGATTCCATAAGGCGCGAAACAGCTCGGCGAAGGCAATTGATAGTCCGGGCGCCCTACGCCCCGCCGCTCGCCAGCAGCGACAGCGTGCGCACATTGTCGTGGCCTTCGAAGTCGAGCAGGCGGGTGGGGTACTGTCCCGTGAAGCAGGCGTCGCAGAATTGCGGCTGGTCGTTGTCGCGGCGTGCCTCGCCGACGGCGCGGTAGAGCCCGTCGATCGACAGGAAGCCGAGCGAATCGACGCGGATGAACTCCGCCATCTCCTCGACCGACATGCGCGACGCAAGCAGCTTCGACTTCTCCGGCGTGTCGACGCCGTAGAAGCAGGACGCGCTGGTCGGCGGCGAGGCGATGCGCATATGCACTTCCCTGGCGCCGGCGTCGCGCACCATCTGCACGATCTTCTGGCTGGTGGTGCCGCGCACGATCGAATCGTCGACCAGCACCACGCGCTTGCCCTCGATCATGCGGCGGTTGGCGTTGTGCTTGAGCTTCACGCCCATGTGGCGGATGGAATCGCCTGGTTGGATGAAGGTGCGGCCGACATAGTGATTGCGGATGATGCCGAGCTCGAAGGGAATGCCGGCAGCCTGCGAGAAGCCGATCGCGGCCGGCGTGCCGGAATCCGGCACCGGCACGACGATGTCGGCCTCGACCGGGCTTTCCTGCGCGAGTTCCGCGCCAATGCGCTTCCTCACATCATAGACGTTGCGGCCTTCGACCGAGGAATCCGGCCGCGCGAAATACACATATTCGAAGATGCAGAAGCGCGTCTTCTGCGGCTCGAACGGGAAGATGCTTTCGATGCCCTTCGCGGTGACCACCACCATCTCGCCGGGCTTGATGTCGCGCACGAAGCGGGCGCCGATGATGTCGAGCGCGCAGGTTTCGGACGCGAGGATCCAGGCGCCGTCGAGGTCGCCAAGCACCAGCGGGCGGATGCCGAGCGGATCGCGGCAGCCGATCATCTTCTTGGCGGTCATCGCCACCAGCGAGAAGGCGCCTTCGACCTGGCGGATCGCATCGATGAAACGCGAATTCAAATCGCGCTCCTTGCTGGTCGCGACCAGATGCAGCAGCGTCTCTGTGTCGGAGGTCGAGGAGAAGATCGAGCCCTGCTTCTGCAGCGCGCGCTGCACGGTGAGCGCGTTGGTGAGGTTGCCGTTGTGAGCCACGGCAAGACCGCCTTCCGCGAGCTCGGCGAAGAAGGGCTGGATGTTGCGCAGCCCGGCGCCGCCGGTGGTGGCGTAGCGCGTGTGGCCGATGGCGCGGTTGCCTTGCAGACTGTCGATGACGCGCTGTTTGGTGAAGGTATCGCCGATCAGGCCGACATGGCGTTCGACATGGAACTGGGTGCCGTCATAGGAGACGATGCCGGCCGCTTCCTGGCCGCGATGCTGCAGGGCATGAAGGCCGAGTGTGACGATGGCCGCCGCGTCCTGCCGGCCGAAGATGCCGAACACGCCGCATTCGTCATGAAAATGATCGTCGGCCTCGGCGGAAAGGACCTCGCCTTCATCTGCCGTTGAGTCTGCCATCTGGTGCTCAAGCTCCGCTAAAGCCGCCATATAAGGCGATCTATCGCCGAACGCAACGCACGCTTTTTTGCATTCACAACCGGCGCCAGGCCGGCTCGCGATCAGTTTGCCGGCGCTGGAGCCGGTGCGGGCGCTGGCGTGGCCGGCGCCGGCTCGTTGTCGGCAGGCGCCTCGCCCTCGCTGTCGTCAGGCGCCGGCGCGTTGTCGTCGCCTGCCGGCGGCTCGGCCGCGGGCTGGTCGGTCGTGGCCGGTGCGCCGGCCTGCGGCGTGCCCTTATGGGTGTATTTGTTGACCAGTTCCTCGGTGTTTTCCGGCAGCACGCTTTCGAGCTTGGCGCCGATCGTCTCCAGCAACGGCCGCGACTTGGCGTTGGCGATCCAGGCAGGCGCCTTGGCGCCGGCCAGCCAGTTGAAGAACAGCAGCGCCACTGCGACCACCAGGATGCCGCGGGCCGCGCCATAGAGGAAGCCGAGCGTGCGGTCGAGCGCGCCGATGCGCGAATCGATGATCCAGTCGGCGAGCTTCATGGTGATGACGGAGACGACGATCAGCGCGATGAGGAAGACGATGCCCGCCGAAGCCGCCATCGCGATCTTGTCGTTGTCGACATAGGGCTGAACATAGGGCAGGACCGGCTTGTAGAAGAAGAAAGCCGCCGCCGCCGCCGCCGCCCAGGAAACCACCGAGAGCACTTCGCGGGAGAAGCCGCGCACCATGGCGAGCATTGCTGAGACCAGGGTGAAGCCGACGAGGATTCCGTCAAGCAGCGTAATCGGCATGGTTCTCGCCCCACTTCCTGTCTCACGGCCCGACGAGCCGCATCACTCCCCGTCGTCGGCACGACCGCGCCGTATGCCGGCTATGCGCGCCACGAGGTCGGCAAGCTCGGTGGGCTGGAAAGCGCCGGCCCCGATCCCCCCGGCAAGTTCCTCGCTGCCAAGCGGCAGCACCGCGCTTCCAAAACCCAGCTTTTCGGCTTCCTTGAGGCGCTGCTGCGCATGCGCAACCGGCCTCACGGCGCCCGATAGGCTGATTTCGCCGAAATAGACGCAATCGGCGGGAAGGGCAAGACCGGTGAGTGACGAAACCAGCGCCGCGGCGACCGCGAGATCGGCCGCCGGCTCCGAGATCCGATAGCCGCCGGCGACGTTGAGATAGACGTCGTGCTGGCCGAAGCGGACGCCGCAATGCGCCTCCAGCACGGCGAGCACCATCGACAGCCGCGCGCCGTCCCAGCCGACGACGGCGCGGCGCGGCGTGCCGAGCGAGGAAGGCGCGACAAGCGCCTGGATCTCGACCAGCACCGGCCTCGTGCCTTCCATGCCGGCGAAAACCGCGGCGCCCGGCGACTTTGCGTGGCGTTCGCCGAGGAAAAGCTCGGATGGATTGGAAACCTCGCGCAGCCCCTTGTCCGACATTTCGAACACGCCGATCTCGTCGGTCGGCCCAAAGCGGTTCTTCACCGTGCGCAGGATGCGGAAGTGATGATTGCCTTCGCCCTCGAAGTAGAGCACGCCGTCGACCATGTGCTCGACGACGCGAGGGCCGGCGATCTGGCCTTCCTTGGTGACATGGCCGACGAGCACGATCGCCGCGCCTGTGGATTTCGCGTAGCGGATCATCGCCTGGGCGGCGGCGCGCACCTGGGTGACGGTGCCCGGTGCCGAATCGGCAAGGTCCGTCCACAGCGTCTGAATGGAATCGAGGATGACGAGGTCCGGCCGCTTGCCGTCGGCGATGGTCGCCAGGATGTCCTCGACATTGGTTTCGGCCGCAAGCTCGACCGGCGTCGAGGCGACGCCGAGGCGTTGTGCCCGCAGCCGGATCTGCGCCACCGCTTCCTCGCCCGAGACATAGACGATGCGGTGGCCTTTCGAGGCGAGCGCGGCGGCTGCCTGCGTCAAGAGCGTCGACTTGCCGATGCCGGGATCGCCGCCGACCAGAAGGGCCGAGCCGCGCACGAAGCCGCCGCCGGTGGCGCGGTCGAGCTCGCCGATGCCCGACACGATGCGCGGCGCGTCCTCGATGTCGCCCGACAGGCTGGTCAGCACCACGGCACGCCCTTTGCGGGCGTTGCGCGCGTTGGCCGGCCCCGAGCCGATGCCGCCGGACGTGCCTTCCTCGACCAGCGTGTTCCACTCGCCGCAGGCATCGCATTTGCCGGCCCAGCGCTGATGCACCGAGCCGCAATTCTGGCAGATGAACTGAACGCGTGATTTGGCCATTAGGGACGGCCCAACATTGGATAGGCCGGCGGGACAGCGCCCCCCTCTGTCCTGCCGGACATCTCCCCCGCAAGGGGGGAGATCGGCAGTTTCGCCGACGGCGCCCATCTTGCAACGTCGGCGATTGGCGAAAGCCGATGCGACATCCAATCTCCCCCCTTGAGGGGGAGATGTCCGGCAGGACAGAGAGGGGGGTGACGGAGTGAGACCTGTCTCAACTCACTCGAACCTCTCCGGCAGATGATGCTCTTCCGCCAGATCCGAGAACCGCGTGAATTCACCGTGGAAGGCCAGGCTGACGGTACCGGTCGGTCCGTGGCGCTGCTTGGCGATGATGCACTCGGCCTTGCCGCGCGCCTCGTTCATCTCGTTTTCCCACTTGATGTATTCCTCGGTGCCGAGCTTCGGCTCGCGGTTCTTGAGGTAATATTCCTCGCGATAGACGAACAGGACCACGTCGGCGTCCTGTTCGATGGAGCCGGATTCGCGCAGGTCCGAGAGCTGCGGGCGCTTGTCGTCGCGGCTTTCGACCTGACGCGACAGCTGCGACAGCGCGATGATCGGCACGCCGAGCTCCTTGGCCAGAGCCTTCAGGCCCGTGGTGATCTCGGTGATTTCCTGCACGCGGTTCTGCGAGGCGCGCGCGGAGGAGCCCTGCATCAGCTGGATATAGTCGATCACGATGAGGTCGAGGCCGCGCTGGCGCTTCAGACGCCGCGCGCGGGCGGAAAGCTGTGCGATCGAGATACCGCCGGTCTGGTCGATGAACAGCGGGATCTTCTGCATCGTCTGCGAGCAGGCGACCAGTTTTTCGAAATCCATCTCGGTGATCTCGCCGCGGCGGATCTTCGAGGACGAGATTTCGGTCTGCTCGGAGATGATGCGGGTAGCCAGCTGCTCCGACGACATTTCGAGCGAGAAGAAGCCGACGACGCCGCCATTGGCGGCCTTGAAGCTGCCATCGGCTTGCTGCGCCGGAACGTAAGCCTCGGCAATGTTGAAGGCGATGTTGGTGGCCAACGAGGTCTTGCCCATGCCCGGACGTCCGGCGAGCACGATCAGGTCGGAGGGCTGCAGGCCGCCCATGCGGCGATCGAGGTCGCGCAAGCCGGTGGCGATGCCCGACAGGTGGCCGTCACGCATATAAGCGGCGTTGGCCATGTCGACGGCGGTCTTGACCGCATCGTTGAAGCTCTCGAAGCCGCCGTCATAGCGGCCCGTTTCGGCAAGCTCGAACAGCCGCCGTTCGGCATCCTCGATCTGGTCGGAGGGCGACATGTCGACCGGCGCGTCATAGGCGATGTTGACCATGTCCTCGCCGACGGTGATCAGCGCGCGGCGCGTCGCAAGGTCGTAGATGGCGCGGCCATAGTCGGTGGCGTTGACGACGGTGACGGCCTCGACGGCGAGGCGCACGACATATTGCGCCACCGTCATGTCGCCGACCTTTTCGTCGGCCGGCAGGAAGGTCTTGAGCGTGATCGGCGTCGCAATCTTGCCCATGCGGATGAGTTCGGCCGCGATCTCGAAGATGCGGCGGTGCAGCGGCTCGTAGAAATGCGCCGGCTTCAAGAAATCGGAGACACGATAGAAGGCGTCGTTGTTGACGAGGATGGCGCCGAGCAGCGCCTGCTCGGCCTCGATGTTGTTCGGTGCCTCGCGATAGAGCGGCGTTTCCGCCGCGCCGAATTTCAGTGCCGCCTCTGCCATGATATCCCCGGTTTCGATCCCGCTGTCCTCGATATCAGAACGGGAAGATTCGATGCTGACCTTTCTGCAACACCCTCGGTCCAACCAGCTTGACGCCCCAATGTTCACAGGATCGGCAAACCATCCACAGGACAGTATTCCGGGGGCCTGATTCCAGTTGACTCGGCAAGCGGCGATTCTTAGTTGCAATTATGGAACGAAGCAAGAACATTTTGGGCGACCGATTGTCGTCCGACGCTCGCTCACAACCGACCAGCCGCATCCGCTCGCGCAAAGAATCGCGGACGTCCTCGGCTGATCGCCAAAGTAGCGAGTTGCTTCTTTTGGGCGTTCACCTTTGAGATTAGCCGAAACGTTGGTGAAGTCGTCATCCACGGGCGGAGCAAGGAGCGAAGCGACGCGCGCAGACCCGAGGATCCATTCCGTGACCTGTGGGCGTCGCGGCGAGCCGGAACGAGCTCCGTTCTGCGCCGCCTTCATTCTTCGCGCAACGTCACGGAATGGATCCTCGGGTCTGCGCGCCGCTTCGCGTCGCTCCGCCCGTGGATGACGAAGTTCGCGCGCGTCGGCTGATCTCCAAAGTAGCGACGGGCATCGACGATACGTCTTCTCCCGATTTCATCGGCCTACGCTCCCTCAGTCCAGCGTATCGCCCCAGTCCGCCCGCCGCGCGGCCCTGTACACGTCCCCGTCGCGCTTGCTGAACAGTTGCTCGCCGGCGCTGCCGTCCGTTTGGCAGAGTTTCAGCACCGCCTTGCCGGAGCCGCCCTTCGGCGGAGCGATCACCCGCGCCAAGTGCGCCGGCGCCGGCTGCCGGGAGGCGGCGAGGTAGATGAACTTCTCGTCCTCCCATGGCACCTCGGCCTCCTTGACCAGGCGATGTAGGCGCGACCGGGCGACGCGGCGCGCGAAATGGCACCAGTCGGGCGGAGCAAGCGGGCATGGCGCCGCGTGCGGGCAAGGTGCCGAAACATGCGCGCCGGCCGCAATCAGTTGGCGGCGCGCGGCAAGGATGCGCTGCCAGCCGGCGGGCGTGCCAGGCTCGACGATGAGCAATGTGTCGACCGTGAGCTGCCAGAGGCGACCGACGAGCTTCGGCAGCGATAAAGGCACGATCTCGTCCAGCACATAGGCGGCGCTGACGAGATCGGCGGGCGTGATGCCGTCGAGATCGATGGTCGCGTCACCGGCGATCCAGTCGGCGTGGGCCGCGATCGCGCCCTCCGCGAGCGCCTGGCCGACTTTGCGCACGGCAGCGCTTGCCTCGACAAGCACCGCCCGTTCCAGCTCAGGCCAGGCGTCGGTCGTGGCCCAAAGCATGGTGCCAGGTCCGGCGCCGACATCGAGCAGGCTCGCCGGCCGGAAGTCGGGGCGAGCCTCGATCAAGGCATCGAGGCTGGCGCGCACGGCGGCATAAGTGGCGGGCAGCCGCGTCGCCAGATAGGCCTTGACGGCCATGTCTGCGCCCATATGCAGGCGGCCGTCGCGCAGCTCGGCGCGGTAGCGCTCCGAGAGCGTCCGCGCCGCCTGCCTCAGCGCCGGCAATGGTACCTTCTCCAAGAGGCTGTCGACGCCTTGCCGGAGCGGGGCGGGCAGTTCCATCTCAGGCTCCCCTTGGAGCGAGCAGGATGACCGAGGCGCCGACGATGCAGAGCGCAGCGCCGGCCAGATCCCAGCGGTCGGGACGCACGCCTTCGACCAGCCACAGCCAGCCGAGCGAGGCGGCGATGTAGATGCTGCCATAGGCGGCGTAGGCGCGGCCCGCCGCATCCGTGCCGACCAGTGACAGCAGCAAGGCAAACAGCGCCAGCGAGACGAGGCCGGGGAGAAGCCAGAGCGCCGACTTCTCCAGCCGCCACCACGCCCAGAACGAAAAGCAGCCGGCGATCTCGGCAAGAGCGGCTGCGGTGTAGATGAGGTAGGTCATGAAAAAAGGTCTCGCGAACGAGACCTTTTTCGTGGCGTCAGGCCGCAATGGCAAGCGGCATTGCGCGGCTACCCCACCTTCTTGCGGCGGGTCGGCTTGGGGGGCGCCGGCGCCGCCGGCTCCTGGTGGCCGATATCGCGCAGCTCCAGCGCCTTCTCGCATTTGGCCATGTAGTCGCGCGTCATCGGCAGCGTGTCGTTCTTCTTGGCGATCTGGAACTGGAAGATCACCAGGTCCTGCCAGCGGAAGGCGGCCTCGGAAGCGGCGAGATAGAACTCCCACATGCGGCAGAAGCGCTCGTCATAGATCGCTTTCGCCTTGTCGCGGTTGGCGGCGAAGCGCTCGCCCCAACGCTTGAGCGTATCGGCGTAATGCAGCCGCAGGATTTCGATGTCGGTGACGACCAGGCCGGATTTCTCGATCGCCGGCATCACCTCCGACATCGCCGGGATGTAGCCGCCCGGGAAAATGTATTTGCGGACGAAGGCGCTGGTCGCCCACGGCACGCCGGAACGGCCGATGGTATGGAGCAGCATCACGCCGTCGGGCTTGAGCAGCGTCGCGGCCTTGTCGAAGAAGGTGCGGTAGTGGTTGACGCCGACATGCTCGAACATGCCGACCGAAACTATGCGGTCGAAACGTTCGTTGATGTGGCGATAATCCTTGAGTTCGAAATGCACGCGGTCCTGCAGGCCCTGCGCATGCGCTCGATCGGTGGCGACGCCATGCTGTTCGGTGGAGAGGGTGACGCCCTGCACGTCGACGTCGAAGACCTTGGCGAGATAGAGGCCCAGCCCGCCCCAGCCGGAGCCGATGTCGAGCACCGTCTGGCCGGCCTTGAGCCTCAGCTTGGCGGCGATGTGGCGCTTCTTGGCAAGCTGCGCCTCGTCGAGCGTCATGTCGGGCTGTTCGAAATAGGCGCAGGAATACTGCATGTCCTCGTCGAGGAAGAGCTTGTAGAGCTCGCCCGAGAGATCGTAGTGGCGTTCGACGTTGCGGCGCGAGCGCGCGGCGGTGTTGATCTGCTGCAGCCGGCGGAAGGCGTGGCGCAGCCCCTCGATCGCCTTCGACCAGGTCACGTCGATGCCGCTCGATCCCATGTTCTGGAACGCGATGCGCATCAAGCCGAGAACGCCGCCCTCGATCACGTCGAGCTCGCCGTCCATGTAGGCTTCGGGCACCGCCAGCATCGGATCGAAGGTGATGGCGCGCTCGGCATGCGTGGTCTTGATATGGATATGCACCGGCTCGCCGCTGCCGTCGCCGAACTTGTGCGTCGCGCCCTTCGGTCCGGTCACCTTGAGGTCGCCGGCGCGCACCAGGCGTTCGAGAACGTGTTTCAACAGGATATTCATGACCAAATGTCCCCTCAGTCGGATCACCCGGTAATCGGACTGGAATGCCAGATCGAAAATGCCACGGCGCCTCGCCCGCGTCCAATCGACGCGCCACGCTGTAATGTGCACAAGATATGGGGTGTCGAAAAGTTCCTTTTGGCACAAAAAAGCCCGGGTCGAAGACCCGGGCGTTGGTCCAGAAATCCTGGACGTCTGCGAGCCGAAGCGACGCTTCGGAGGATGTGCCAAATCAGGCCGAGAGATCAGGCGTTCTCTTCGCCGCCTTCGAATTCGGCGTTCGGGTCGAAGAAATTCTCCGGCCGGGCGTTGTCGTTGATGTCCTCGCCATAGATGGCTTCGGCGGTGGTCAGCGTCTCGCCCTTGGCCTGGCGCTCCGCCTCGTCGGCCGAACGGGCGACGTTGAGCGTCACGGTGACCTCGACTTCCGGATGCAGCGCGATCGCCACGTTGGAGAGGCCGATGGTCTTGATCGGCTGGTTGAGCTCGACCTGGTTGCGGTTGACGGTGAAGCCTTCGGCGATCAGCAGATCGGCGATGTCGCGGGTCGACACCGAGCCGTAGAGCTGACCGGTCTCGCCGGCCGAGCGCACCACGATGAAGCTCTTGCCGTCGAGCTTCTCGGCGACCTGCGCGGCCTCCGACTTACGCTCCAGGTTGCGGGCTTCGAGCTGGGCGCGCTGGCCCTCGAACTTCTTCTTGTTGGCTTCGTTGGCGCGCAGCGCCTTGCCCTGCGGCAGCAGGAAATTGCGGGCGAACCCGTCCTTGACCTTGACGGTCTCGCCCATCTGGCCGAGGCGGGAAATGCGCTCGAGGAGAATGACTTCCATGGTTTCGTTCCTTCGGTTGGCGCCGGCCGGAAGGCTGGCGCAATGATCTGGAACAGGTCAGGAAGCTCTTTGCGGCGCTCGCCGCTCTTGTCGCTGTCCTGCCTGTCCTGGCAGTTAGAGGCCATCCGGCCCCAACTCGGGATTTGATTTGAACCGCGGCGCCCGTCGCCGTGGGTGGGGATGCGGGCGCCAAGCGCCCGCATCGAAGTTTCAGGCCTCAGCGAACCACATAGGGCAGCAGGCCGAGGAAGCGGGCGCGCTTGATCGCCTTGGCGAGCTCGCGCTGCTTCTTCTGGCTGACGGCGGTGATGCGCGAGGGCACGATCTTGCCGCGCTCGGAAATGTAGCGCTGCAGGAGACGCACGTCCTTGTAGTCGATCTTGGGCGCGTTGGCGCCGGAGAACGGGCAGGTCTTGCGGCGGCGGTGGAAGGGGCGCCGGGTCGGGATCTGGTTGATGTCGACCATTATTCTGCACCTCCTTCAACGCCTTCGCGCGGACGGCGCGGGCCACGGTCGCCGCCGTCACGGTCGCCGAACGAACGCGGGCCGCGGTCACCGCGGTCGCGGTCGCCGAACGAACGCGGGCCACGGTCGCGGTCGCCGAAGCCGCCGCGCTCGGAGCGCTCTTCGCGCTTCTGCATCATCGCCGAGGCGCCTTCCTCATGCGCTTCCACCTTGATGGTCAGAAAGCGAAGGACGTCTTCCGACAGGCCCATCTGGCGCTCCATTTCGTTGAGCGCGGCCGGCGGGCAGGTGATGTCCATCAGCGTGTAGTAAGCCTTCCGGTTCTTCTTGACCCGGTAGGTGAGGGACTTCAGTCCCCAGTTCTCGATCCGGCCGACCGAGCCGCCATTCGCCGTGATGACGCCCTTGTACTGTTCGACAAGCGCATCAACCTGCTGCTGCGACAGGTCCTGCCGGGCAAGAAACACATGTTCGTAAAGAGCCATTATGTTTAAGTGCCTTTCTTCGTTTCTCTCACCGGCCCTCGCGGCTAAGCCTCTGCAACTTGTCTGACCCGATCGCGAAAGAGCGGGGAAGAAAGGAGCATCACGAGACGGTCGAGAGCGGAGACACGGGAGGCTGGAAGCCCTTCCGGCTTCGTGTCGCGACCTTCGAAAAGGCCACGGCCCTCCGTTCAGCCCCCAGCAAGGACCGGCAGATTGCGCGGGTCTAATAGCAATTCGCCAGGAAGGCAAGGCCCGGCCTGCGTCGCCGATGCCGCGGACCTGCGAACCGGTCGTTTCGTTTACACGACAGATCGATGCTTTTGCTGGCACCGGAGCGCTGCCCGGCCGACACGGCAAGTCAGATCCTGCGGAGCGCTTCAGCGGGGAGAAGGCGCGTGGCGCGCCAAGCCGGGTAGAGTGCGCCGAGCGGACCGGCGATGAAGACGAAGATCAGCGCCTGGGCGATCGACCAGCCTGACAGATAGGGCACGATCAGCCCCGCCGCGACCCTTGTCTTCGCCGCCGCTTCCATGGTCAGGGCGCCGAGAACGATACCGATAACGCCGCCGGCTGCGCTCATGAAGACGCCTTCGATGAGGATGAGCCGAAGAATCCGCCGCGGCGCCCAGCCAAGCGCCGCCAGAACACCAATCTCGAACGTCCGTTCGTTCACGGCCATCAGCAGCGTGTTGGCGACCGCAACCGAGGCCATCGCCATGACGACCAGCGAAATCGTGCGGGCGATCGCCCGAAGCAGATCGAAGATGCGGATGCTGTTGGCGAACTGCTCGGTGTCGACGACCACGAATCCCGGCGCGGCTGCAACGAGCCGGGTTCGGGCAGCGGCGATGCCGTCGGCGTCGAGCGGGCGCTTCAGTCTCACCTCGAACAAGGTAAAGGCGTCCTCCCGCGACAGGAGCTGCTGCAGCCCCTCGAGTGGAACGATGGCGCTGTTCTGGTTCAGCATGGACGAGAACGACGCGATGCCGACGATCCGATAGGGCTGGAACTGCAGCTCGACGGTATCGCCGACCCGCTTGTCCAATGCGCCGGCGATCGATTGGCCAAGGATCACCGGCCACTGGTCCCCCGGCACAGGGAGCCGCCCCGCCACGAGCGGCACGTCTTTCCACAGGAAGCTGCCGCTTGGCCAGCCGGCCATGACGATATTGGCGTCCTCGTCGGCGGTGGTGATGTTGAGGAGAACGCCCGACACCGCCTCGACATTCGGCACCGCCGAAAGCGCCGGGCCGAGCGCTCTGGGCACGGTGCTGCTCACCAAATTGAAGGTGCTGCGCTGGCTAACCACCAGATCCGCGCCGTTCTCATCGATTCCCGACGCAAATGAGCGCTGGACGCCGGCGGTCAGGCCGGTAAGCGCCACGAAGCCGGCGACCGCCAAGGCGATGCCGAGCACCGTGAGCAAAGTGCGCAGGGGACGTGCGATGAGACCGCGCAAGGGCAGGGTCAGCTCCGTCATGGGCTAGCCGATCCGCGATGCCGGTGCGGGCGCTGAGATTGCCGCCGCCCGGCTGTCCGAGCGGATGCGGCCATCCGAGATCTCGACCCGGCGTCCGCACAACGCGGCCACGTCCTCGTCATGGGTCACCACGATCACTGCGGTCCCGAACTCGCGATGCGCATTGCCGATGATGTCCATGACGGATTGGCTTGTCTGCACGTCGAGGCTTCCTGTCGGCTCGTCGGCAAGAAGAAGCTTCGGACGGTTGGCCAGCGCCCGCGCAATGGCAAGGCGCTGGCGTTCGCCGCCGGAAAGCTCGGCCGGCCGCAGCGCAGCGCGATCGGCAAGACCGAAATGCGCCAGAAGTTCCAGCGCGCGAGCGCGACGCTGCTGCGCTCCGCCGAGGTTTCCCAGCAGGGCCACCTCGATGTTTTCGCGCGCCGACAAGGAGGGGAGCAGGCAGAAGTTCTGGAAGACGATGCCGATCCTGCTGGCCCGGACTGCTGCCCACGCAGCGCTTCCATTGACGGCCCGGCCTTCGAACCGAACTTCGCCGCGGGTCGGCCGGTCAAGCCCGCAGACCAGGTTCAGGATCGTCGATTTGCCGCTGCCGCTGCGTCCGACAATCGCGACGGTCTCGTCATTCCCGATCGCGAGCGACACGTCGTCGACGGCGACGATGCGGCCGCCGTCAAAATCGCGGCCGACATTGCTCAATTCGACGAGGGGAGGACATGAGCGCCGGCGAGGAGTCATACCCGGCCTTTCCTGAGATCGACGACAAGCGCGGGGATCGAGCCGCCATTGCCGGCGAGGATCTGGCCGATGCGGTCCCGCTGCCGCACGGTCACCGACCCGCCGTCGACAAAGACATCGCCGATACAGAGTTGCCCGCGGCAGCGGCGGACACGCCAGTCCACGGACGTTGGGCCGCGGAGCTGCCGGCGGAATTCGCTGCGCACCAGTATGTCGCCGTTGGCCAGGGTCTTTGTGCCGAGCACGGTGAAAGTCTTGTCCTGCGTCCGTTCCAGCTTGTCGGCCAGCCCGTGTGCGATGGCATAAAGAAGCGCATCGACCACCGCGGCGCGGTCGTCCGCGCTCGCGCTGCGCCAGCGCGTCCCGAGCACGGCCTGGGCAATTCCCTTTCCGTCGAAGGCCGCTGAGATCGAGCGGAGCTGCGCCTCGGCGGGCCCGCCGTGCCCGAGCACGAGCGCCGCCTGGCGCACGGTCTCAACCAGCTTGATCGCATCGCCTTGCTCGTCGGCAACCGCCGAGATCGGCGGGGCGCAGATGCTGAGCAACAGAGGGACGAGCAACAGCCGGGCCAAACCTGCCCAGCTTGCGTATGACCATGGGCCCGCCGTCATGATGCCATGTCATCCAATGCGCGGTTGGCTGTCAATATTGACCGTCCGGGAGGCAGCGCAGGCACATGCCCGAAATTGGAAGCGAGCAGTTCGAGGCGGGCTAGGCGCGCTTTCTGCCCTTCCGTCAGGTCGGGATGGCGGTTGCGCGGCTGTTTGCCGAACGTCGCGGCGACTTGCAGCATGCGCTCCTCGCAGCCGTGGGAGAATGGCAGGCCCAGTTCGCGGTAGATCCGCTTCATCTCGCCCGTCGGATCGGCAATAAGATCCTGTAGCCGCACCTCGGCGAGGTCGGCGGCTGGAATCCGGGTTCTATCAGCCAGATAGTGCATCTCCGTCGCAAGATATTCGCAGGCGATGATCTCTTCCTGCTCGTGCTCGGGCAGCGGCGGCTGCAGGGCGAACGCACGCTGCAACTCGCGCGTCAGAACAAGGTTGGACCGGAACACCGCTTCCGGCGAACGCGAGATGTGGACAAACTTGGCGCCAGGGAACAGCTCCAAAAGGTGGCGGACGCGCGCCGTGTGGCTCGGCGACTTGAGCAGAAGTCGCCGCCCTCCGGCAACGAGCGTGAGCTTCTGCACGAAAGCGAGCTGATGTGAGCGCCAGCGGTTCAGCTCTTGCGCCGAAAGCGAGTCGAGATCCTGATACCGATTGAAGAAGGCTTGCCGGCGGGGAAGCACGGCGCGTCCCGCCAGGATCGACATTCCACCCAGATTGTTCAATGCGAAGTCGTCCTCCGCCGGCAGCCTGGCGCCAACCGGCACGACCGCGTCGAGGCGCGTCAACGGCAGCAAGGGCACGAAAAGATAGCGCAGCAGGGCCCAGCCAAGGACGAATGTCTGAGGCGCCAGGACCTGCGGCCAGCCCGGCGATCTCAGGTCCGGGTCCGCCGACAGCAGGTTCTGCAAAAAAGTCGTCCCGGAGCGGAAGTAGCCAAGAACGAACACAGGCGCGTTATCCGGTTCCATCCGGGGAGGTCGCAGCCGCAGCCATGCCCCAAGGATCACGCGCTCCGGCAGGGAGGCGATCGTGTTGATGCCCGAAATCAGGAACAGGAGCATCAGGCGCGGCCAATAAACGGGAGGCAGCCGGCCTTCCGCACGCCATAGGACCCGCAACACGGCGTCAAGAGGTGCCACACACATGAAGTGCGGATACGGCAGGTAGGGCACCAGCCAACGGGCTGCGAAAGCACGGACGCGGTGCCGGATGGCGTTCGACTTCATCAGGCAGTCCGGAACATCATGGTCTCGGTGGTCAATCCCGGCCCGAACGCCATGCCGCAGCCGAGCAAGCCCGACGGCTCCTTCAGCATTTCGGCCATCGCGAACATTACGGTGGCCGACGACATGTTGCCGTATTGCCGGAGCACTTCGCGCGATGCGGCGAGCGCGGTCGGCTTCAGTTCGAGCGCCCGCTCGACCGCGTCGAGCACCGAGCGGCCGCCGGGATGGACCGCCCACAAATCGATCTCCTTGGCGGGCCTGCCGCCGAGGATCGCCCGATGCTCGTTGCGCAGCGTCTCACGGACAGCGCCAGGAACCTGGCCCGACAGCACCATGTCAAAGCCGTCGTCGCGGATATTCCAGCTCATCAGCTCCTTGCGCTCCGCCGCCACGATCGCGTGGAAGCTTTCGAGCAGGATGCCGTGCGGCTCGGCTGTCACCAGCGAGGCCGCGCAACCGTCGCCCCATAGACAGAACGAGATCAGCTTCTCGAGCTCCGTGGCCTCCTTGAAATGCAGCGTGCACAATTCGATGTTGACGATCAGCACGCGGGCCTTCGGATCCGATCGCACGATGTGGCGCGACAGCTTCAAGGCGTTGATGGCGGCATAGCATCCCATGAAGCCGATTATGGTGCGCTCGACCGACGTCGACAGGCCGCATCGCTGCACCAGTTCCAGGTCGATGCCGGGCGCCGAAAAGCCGGTGCAGCTCGTCACGATCAAATGCGTGATCAGCGAGCGGTCGTCGTTGGCCAGAAGTCTGTCGACGGCCCTTTGCGCGAGCTCCGGTGCGGCGGCTTCGTACATCCGCATACGCATTGCGGTGCTGGCGAACGAGCCTCTGACCGAGGTGCCGTCGCGGTCGATTGCCCCGCCGCGCGGATCGTCGGCAGGCGCAAAGCAGGAATAGCGATGTTCGATCCCGGCCAGAGCGACCATTCGCTCGAAGAGCGCAAGGCGCTGCGCGTCGTTTTCAAGCAGCGAGGCTCCATAGCCGAGGAAGAACCGATGCACGTCATGTTCGGGGACACACGTGGCAATGCCGTTCAGATACGCTTGAGGGGACAAAATAGCTCCGAGCATGAGCGCAATCGGGCTCATAAGGTCTGCGAATTGGAGAAGCGTTCCTAAGGTAAACGCCTGCATAGAGCATTTTATTGCGCGGTGCCGATATTTCTCATTAGCAAACTGTGATATCAGCCTCCGATGTCGCATGAAGGGACCGACTTTCTTCGGTATCCGGGTGGGTTCAAATGCGGGTTCCGCGACCAGCAGCGCGCTGCCATGAAGGAACGACCCGAATTCTATTTGCCGGATTGCCGGCTGAAGCCTAGATTTCCGATCCATCGCATGACCGACATGGACATCCGGCATCTGGAGCCAGAACTCCTCGACGGCCTCCCGGCTGACGATCCCAGTGCGATTGCATCCCGTCGCGATCTCGTTCGCATCAATGCATTGATGTTCCAGGCCAGGATCATGGCATCGCTGATGCGGCAAAACGTGCAAAAGCCGCCGCTGCGCATCCTCGAAATAGGCGCCGGCGACGGAAAGTTCATGCTGGCGGTGGCGCGGCTGATGGCGCGCCATTGGCCCGACGTCGAGATCGTCATGGTCGACAGGATCGGCTTGATAGGCGAGGACTTGCGCAGCTCTTTCGCTGAATTGGGCTGGCGGGCGCAGCCCGTGACTGCGGATCTGTTCGATTGGACCCAGGACAGGCCCTTCGACCTTGTTTGCGCCAACCTTATCCTCCACCACTTCGACGACATGCGCCTGCAGGAGCTGTTTTCTCGGATGATGACGGTGGCCCCGATGCTCGTCGCCACGGAGCCGTTGAGAGCCAAGGTGCCGCTTTTGGCGACAGGGTTTCTGCGATTGATCGGCGCCTGTGCGGTAACGCTGAATGATGCAGCGCAAAGTGTGCGCGCCGGTTTTCGTGGCACGGAACTTTCACAATTGTGGCAACTGTCAGGTGGAACGCCCGTGATGGAGGGCCGCAGAGGCCTGTTTACGCAAGGTTTTGTTGGCGCGAGCACGCTCGATACGAAATGATGCACGACGCAATTGTCATCGGTGCCGGTCCTGCCGGAAGTTCCACCGCCATTGCACTCGCCCAACATGGTTGGTCGGTGGCAATGGTGGAGAAGGTGGTATTTCCTCGCCGCAAGGTCTGCGGCGAATTCATGTCGGGCACCAGCCTTGCCTTGCTCGATCAGCTGGGCGTCGGCGAGAGCTGGCGCGCGGAAGCCGGCCCCGAGATAAGGCGCGTCGGGTTCTTTTCGGGCGATGTCTCGGCGCAGGCGCGAATGCCGAGCGCCAAGACGGGTCTCGGCCGCGCGCTCGGCCGCGATCGTCTGGACACCATCCTGCTGCAGGCTGCCGAACGTGCGGGTGTCGAGATCCTCCAGCCTTGCAAGGCAGTCGCTATCCGCCGGCGCGATGACTTGCAATTTCTGACTGTGGAATCTGACCAGCAACAGAAGCTGCTCAGCACACCCGTCATCATTGCCGCGCACGGATCCTGGGAAACTGGGAAACTTCCGAGCCAGCTTGAAAGAACCAGCCAACCCTCCGACCTTTTCGGCTTCAAGGCGCATTTTACCGGCGCCGCGCTGGCGCCCGATCTGATGCCGCTGCTGGTATTCCCAGGCGGATATGGCGGGATGGTAACTGCGGACAATGGCCGGGTTTCAATCTCCTGCTGTATCCGCCGCGATGTTCTATCCGGGCTGCGCCGGCGCTTTGGGAATATTGCGGCGGCGGATGCGGTGTCGCGTCACGTCCTGGCCTCGTGCCGAGGCGTGCGAACTGCGCTGGCAGGTGCCGAATTGGATGGCCCATGGCTGGCTGCGGGACCGATTCATCCGGGCATCCGGGCCGGCTACGATCAGGGCATCTTCCGTGTCGGCAACATCGCGGGCGAGTCGCATCCTGTCATCGCCGAAGGGATTTCGATGGCGCTGCAATCGGGCTGGCTGCTTGCGCGAGAACTGATCGCATCGGGCAAACGTCGCGAGGACCGCGACGCCGCCGGGCATCGCTACGAACGCGAATGGCGTCGGCAATTCTCGACCCGTCTGCGTGCCGCGGCCTTGATTGCCAAAATAGCGCTTGGGCCAGGTGGCGCGCCGGCCATGCGCGCCGTGATCAAGAATTTTCCGGCCGCTTTGACGCTTGGCGCTCGGCTGAGTGGAAAGGTCCAGCCCGTTCCAGGCTTTTGACGTCTAGCGCGTTCACCGTTTCACGGAAACGGCGAAACGCCCTATCTCCTTGTTTTTTACGCAATTTCGGAGGGAAAACCGCTCACACTTTTCCTGGAATTGCTCTAAATCGCAGCGACGAAATCTTTCCAAGGCCCGGCATCGGAGCATCGTTTCCCGCCACGGACCGGGATAGCCGCGATCGGCTGTGACCGCCGGTCAGCTCAGCTTGTATGCGCGACCAGCCTGTTCACCGTCTCGGGGAAGAAATCGGGCGCCGAGAGCCGCTTGCCGAACATCATGTCGTATTGGATGAGCCGGAAATCGTTGATCTTCGGATCGATCTGCTTCTGCCTCGCCCAATCCGGCGTTGCTTCGCCCACGGGCGACAGGAGCAGGTTGCGGTCGACCACCCGGTAGTGTTCGCGCAGCGCGCCGAGGAAGCCGGTGTAATAGGGGTGGCTGATGCCTGCCGTGGTCAGGATATGATAGGGCAGGAAGGCCGGGCTCACCGAGCCGATGTTCTCGACCGGACCGGAGCGGTTCGACCAGATAACCAAAGGCGTATCGTGGTGTTCGAGCGCGGCGACCGCCGGCTCCTTGCGCGGCGCGACATTGTCCTTGAGGAAGCCGGTCTCGACATAGACGGGTCCGAGCGGCGGCAGATGGTCGCCGAAGAAGGCGATGATGGTCGGCCGCTGGCGGGCCTTCGCCCAGTCGATCAGGCGCTGCAGGCCGCGGTCGGCGTCGGCCGACCCCTCGGCATAGGAAAGCAGCGATTCCCGCGCCCAGGAACTGATCGGCGCGTCGATCGAATGCGTCGGGTTGTAGTAGCGGTAGGGCTCGTAAGGACCGTGGTTCTGCAGGCTGACGGCGAACAGGAACACCGGATCGTCGCTGGTGTCGGCCTCGCGGATGATCTCGTCGGTCATCGCCGCGTCGGAAGCCAGCGGCCCGCGCTTTTCCATCGGCGGCAGCGTCTCTTCGGAGCGGAAGTCGTTGAAGCCGAAATCGGCATAGACGGCGCCGCGGTTCCAGAACCAGTTGGTGCCGGGATGGATGGCGCGCGCCCGGTAACCCTGGCTCTTCAGGAAGGTCGCCAGCGACGGGGTCGGGGTGCGCACATATTGCTGATAGGGGATCGAGCCGGCCGGCAGGAAGGCGTTGGAAAAGCCGGTCAGCGCCTCGAACTCAATATTGGCGGTCATGCCGCCGAACTCGGGCGAGAACATCGAGCCGGAGCGCAACGCCCTGACCGTCGGGATCGGGTCGGGCTTGATGGTGACGCCGGGCAGGTGCGTCGGATCCCAGAAGGATTCGCTCATCACCACCACGATATCCGGCTTCTCGTCCGGCATGGAAGCGGCGGCGTCGGGGCGCTGGATCGCGGCCATCGTCTTCTCGGAATAGCCGGGCGGCGCCGCGACATGCGCCATCGGCACGTTCATCGCGAAGGCCAGCGCAAAGCCGTTGGAGGCGTAGTTCTCCTTCTGGTCCCACATGATCGGGATGATCTGCAGCCGGTCGCGCGTCCACGAGAAGGTGGCGTAGTCCATGATCGAGACGAAGAAGGCGAGCAGCGGCACGGCAAGCGCCAGCCGCGCCATGCGGCCCTTGCGGCTGAGGATGGGTACTCGCCGGCGCCAGGTCCGCCAGCCGTAGACGAGCAGCGTCAGACCGCCTACGATGCCGACCGCCAGCATGACGGCCGTCCACGGGCGCTCGCGCACCAGGAGCGGCATCAGCGCCATGATCTGGCGGGCGAACAGGAAATCCGTGGGATAGAGCGGGTCGCCGAGGTAACGCGATTTCTGGTGGCCGACAAAGGCCAGCGCCAGCGTCAGCGGCGCCACGATCATCAGGCTCTGGTGGCTTCGGCCGAGTATGGCGTCCAGCCCGAGCAGCACCAGGGCGAAGACGATGATGGTGGTCCAGCCGGGCTTGAAGGGCTGCATGAAGAAATCGACTGTGCCGAAGAAATCGCCGCGTACGATCAGCTCGATCGCGAAGACGAGCAGGGCTGAGGCAAGAAGCGTCGACAGGCCGTAGCGTACGGTCGGCCAGGCTCGTCCCGGCAGATAGCCGGTGGACGGATCGTCTTCCAAAAATTGCGGCGCGGGTTTGGCCGCGCCTTTTCTGATCCTTGCCACTTTGCTTCCCCGGCCCTTGTCACGCGTCTTCCACTCGCGTCACGCCACTGTCATCGAAATGTCACGCAAAGCTAGCGCCTGTGGCGGAAATAAGAAGAGCCAGCAAACTAAACGTGAGCGGTTTTCATCAGGTGTGATCAAGTAAAAGGCCTTTTGGAACAGGCAGTCAGCAGGATTTCCGACCGAAATGCAGGCCGAAGAGACGCCTGCGGGCTTGACTTGGCTGTCCGCCTTGCGCCAGAGGCAGACAAAACCAGCCTCTGGAGAGACCTCAAAATGGCCGTCGCATTCACCTTTCCGGGACAGGGCAGCCAGGCCGTCGGCATGGGCAAGGACCTCGCCGATGCATTCCCCGAAGCGCGTCGCATCTTCGAGGAAGTGGACGCAGCGCTCGGCGAAAAACTGTCGAAACTCATCTGGGAAGGGCCGGAAGAGACGCTGACGCTGACCGCCAATGCCCAGCCGGCGCTGATGGCGGTGTCGCTGGCGGCGATGCGCGCGCTCGAAGCGCGCGGCTTCTCGCTGAAGGACAAGGTGGCTTATGTCGCCGGCCATTCGCTTGGTGAATATTCCGCGCTTGCTGCGGCCGGCTTCGTTTCGGTCGGCGACGCGGCGCGGCTGCTTCGGACCCGCGGCAACGCCATGCAGGCGGCGGTGCCGGCCGGCGAGGGCGCCATGGCCGCGATCATCGGGCTGGAACAGGCCGACGTCGAGGCCGCTTGCGCCGAGGCAGCTCGCGAGGTCGGCAACGGCTCCGTCTGCCAGGTCGCCAACGACAATGGCGGCGGCCAGCTGGTGATCTCCGGCGCCAGGCCGGCGGTCGAGCTGGCGGCGAAGCTGTGCACCGAAAAAGGCGCCAAGCGGGCGCTGATGCTGCAGGTTTCCGCCCCCTTTCATTCGGCGCTGATGACGCCTGCCGCCGACATAATGCGCGAGGCGCTGGCCGGTGTCGCGAAATCCGCGCCGGTGGTTCCGATCGTCTCGAACGTCACCGTAACCCCGACCAGCGACCCCGATGAGATCGTCCGCCGCCTGGTCGAGCAGGTGGTTGCCCGGGTGCGCTGGCGAGAGACGGTGGAATGGTTTGGCGCCAACGGCGTCGCGAGCCTCTATGAAGTCGGCGCAGGCAAGGTGCTGTCGGGCCTGGCGCGCCGCATCAACCGCGACATCGCCACCGGCGCCGTGGGCACGGCGGCGGAAGTCGAGGCCGCGCTGGCGGCTTTGGGGTGAGGCCCCGTTTTCGTCATTCTAGGGCGGAGCAAGGAGCGAAGCGACGCAGCGCAGACCCTAGAATCCATGCCGTGACTTGGAAGTGCCGCCGCGGTGCAGAATTCTGCTCCGTTGCATCCTTCGGCCAATGTCACGGCATGGATCCTCGGGTCTACGCGTCCGCTTCGCTCCCGCTCCGCCCGTGGATGACGACGGGAAGGAGGCCTTCGCCAATGTCCGACGCTTGTCTAGCGTGACTTGGACGATATGACGTATACGGAACGCGACTGCTTGCAGCCGTCTGGAAAAATGAGGTTGAAGATATGTTCGAACTGACCGGCCGGAAGGCGCTCGTCACCGGCGCATCGGGAGGCATCGGCGAGGCGATCGCCAGGGTGCTGCACAGCCAGGGCGCGATCGTCGGCCTGCACGGAACCCGTGTGGAGAAGCTGGAAGCCTTGGCGGGCGAATTGGGCGACCGCGTAAAACTGTTTCCGGCGGACCTGACGAACCGCGACGCGGTCAAGGCGCTCGGCCAGAAAGCGGAGGCCGATCTCGAAGGCGTCGACATCCTGGTCAACAATGCCGGCATCACTAAGGACGGCCTGTTCGTGCGCATGTCGGACGCCGACTGGGATTCGGTGATCGAGGTCAACCTTACTGCCGTGTTCCGGCTGACCCGCGAGCTGACGCATCCGATGATGCGCCGCCGCCATGGCCGCATCATCAACATCACCTCGGTGGTCGGCGTCACCGGCAATCCCGGCCAGACCAACTACTGCGCCTCCAAGGCAGGCATGATCGGCTTTTCCAAGTCGCTGGCGCAGGAGATCGCCACCCGCAACATCACCGTCAACTGCGTCGCCCCGGGCTTCATCGAATCGGCCATGACCGACAAGCTCAACGACAAGCAGAAAGAGACGATCATGGCCGCGATCCCGACCCGGCGCATGGGCACCAGCGTTGAAGTGGCGTCCGCCGTCGCTTATCTCGCCTCCAATGAGGCGGCCTATGTCACCGGCCAGACCATTCACGTCAACGGCGGCATGGCAATGATCTGAGGCAGGGCGGGCGCCTGTGAAAACAGCCATTTCGGCTTGGACGCCCGTCATTTTTCGTGTAATGCGGCCCGCAACCCGGCGGTTCGGGCAAAAACCGGTCCTGTGGCGTTGCGTTGCCCGCAAGACCATCTTTCAGCTTGATTAGCGGCATTCCGCCCGCTAACGAAGATAGACAACCTAAGACGAGGATTGCCCCAAATGAGTGACACCGCAGAGCGCGTCAAGAAGATCGTCATCGAGCATCTCGGCGTCGATGCCGACAAGGTGACGGAGCAGGCGAGCTTCATCGACGATCTGGGCGCGGACAGCCTCGACACGGTTGAACTCGTCATGGCGTTCGAAGAAGAGTTCGGCGTCGAGATTCCGGACGATGCGGCCGAGACCATCCTCACCGTCGGCGACGCCGTCAAGTATATCGACAAGGCCTCGGCCTGAGTTCTTTCGCAGGCATAACCGGGGAGGACCTGCGATGAGGCGTGTCGTCGTCACGGGCCTTGGCCTGCTTTCGCCGTTCGGCATGGGCGTCGAGCATAGCTGGCGGGAATTGCTCTCCGGCCGCAGCGCCTGCCGGCGTGTCACCGAATTCGAGGTGGACGATCTTGCCTGCAAGATCGCCCACATCATTCCGCGCGGCGACGGCTCGAACGGCACCTTCAATCCGGAGGCTGTGCTCGAGCCGAAGGAACTGCGCAAGATCGGCGAGTTCATTCTCTACGGCATCGCGGCCGCCGACGAGGCGCTGGCCGATTCCGGCTGGAAGCCTGAGACACATGAGGACCAGTGCGCCACCGGCGTTCTGATCGGCTCCGGCATCGGCGGCATCGACGGCATCGCCGAGAACGCGATGATCCTGAAGGAACGCGGCCCGCGCCGCATCAGCCCCTTCTTCATCCCCGGACAGATCATCAATCTGGTTTCTGGCCAGGTTTCCATCCGCCACGGCCTGAAAGGCCCGAACCATGCGGTGGTCACTGCCTGCTCGACCGGCGCGCACGCCATTGGCGACGCCGCCCGGCTGATCATGTGGGGCGATGCCGATGTGATGCTGGCCGGCGGCGCCGAGGCGCCGGTCACCCGGCTGTCGATTGCCGGCTTCGCGGCCTGCCGGGCGCTGTCCACCGAGCGCAATGACAGCCCCGAAACAGCGTCGCGTCCTTATGATCGCGACCGCGACGGCTTCGTCATGGGCGAGGGCGCGGGCGTCGTCGTCCTGGAAGAGCTGGAGCACGCCAAGGCCCGCGGCGCCAAGATTTATGCCGAGGTCACCGGCTATGGCCTGACCGGCGATGCCCACCATATCACCGCGCCGGCCGAAGATGGCGATGGCGCCTTCCGCTGCATGATGGCGGCGCTGAACCGGGCGAAACTCTCGCCGGCCGACGTCGACTACATCAACGCGCACGGCACCTCGACCATGGCCGACACGATCGAGCTCGGCGCCGTCGAGCGGCTGGTCGGCAATGCCGCTTCGAAGATCTCGATGTCGTCGACCAAGTCGTCGATCGGCCATCTGCTGGGCGCCGCGGGTGCCGCGGAAGCGATTTTCTCGATCCTCGCCATCCGCGACAACGTCGCGCCGCCAACCATCAATCTCGACAATCCGGAACGCGAGACGGCGATCGATCTCGTGCCGAACAAGCCGCGCCAGCGTCAGATCGATGTCGCGCTGTCGAATTCCTTCGGCTTCGGCGGCACCAACGCCTCGCTCGTGTTCCAGCGCTACAATGGCTGAAAGGCCAACGGGAGCAATCCCGGAAAGAGTGCTCAACGCTTTCCGCCCCGGGATTGCTCAGAAAAAGACAACCAGCCGGCAGTCCCGCCACCTGCCGTCATTTTTGCCAAATTCTCCCCTAGTTTGTAGCTAGGGGATTCGTTGCAAGATCAGACGGTAGGGCGCGCCATGAGCACAAATCCTGGGAGCACAAATCCGGGCGGCGACGGGGATTTCGCACGGCAGGGCACAAAGGTGCCGATCATGCCGAAGACCGCGGCCGAGGCGTTGCGCCCGGAAGCCGGCACGCCGCCGCCGTCGAAGCGCTCGCGCGCTTCGCGCAGCCAGTTCGTCGTGTTCCTGAACTTCTTCCTCTCCATGGTTATCCTTGCGGTCATCGCCTCGGGTGCGGCGCTCTATTTCGGCATGCAGGCTTTCGTCGAGCCCGGCCCGTCCGCCAATGGCGACACCTTCATGATCAAGCCGAACACCGGCGTGCAGGAGATTGCGGACCAGCTGGAACGCCGCAGCCTGATCAGCGATGCCCGCATCTTCCGGCTCGGCGTGCGCGCCACGGGTAATGAATCGGCGCTCAAGGCCGGCGAATACGCCATCAAGCCGCGCGCCTCGATGCGCGACATCATGGAGCTCTTCAAGAGCGGCAAGTCGGTGATGTACTCGCTTACCATTCCCGAAGGGCTGACGGTCGAGCAGGCGCTGCAGCGCGTCGCCGATCAGGAGGCGCTCACCGGCGATATGCCGCCGACCTTGCCGCCGGAAGGTACTATCGCCACCGACACGCTGCGCTTCACCCGCGGCGCCACCAGGCAGCAAATGGTCGACAAGCTGGTCGCCGACCAGAAGAAGCTGGTCGAGGATGTCTGGTCGCATCGCGCGGCCGACCTGCCGATCGCCAACATCGACGACTTCGTCACGCTCGCCTCGATCGTCGAGAAGGAAACGGGCAGAAGCGACGAGCGCTCCCGCGTCGCCGCGGTGTTCCTCAACCGCCTGGCCAAGGGCATGCGGCTGCAATCCGACCCGACCATCATCTACGGCCTGTTCGGCGGCAAGGGAAAGCCGGCGGACCGGCCGATCTACCAGTCCGACCTCGACAAGCAGACGCCCTACAACACCTACATGATCAAGGGCCTGCCGCCGACGCCGATCGCCAATCCGGGCCGCGCGGCGCTTGAAGCGGTCGCCAATCCGTCCAAGACCGACGACCTCTATTTCGTCGCCGACGGCAATGGCGGCCATGTCTTCGCGGCAACGCTGGAAGAGCACAACCAGAACGTCGCCCGTTACCGGGCGCTGCAGAAGAAGCAGGCTGATGCCGCCGCCAAGGCCTCGGGCCAGACGACGGCGCCGGCAGCCCCCGATGGCAACGCCGACAGCAGCGACGCCGGGGCCAATGGCGAGAATGGCGACGCCGGCGGCGACGACGCGCAATAGGCGCAATGCATGTCGCCCAAAAGCGCACAGCGGTTTTGGGAAAACGACATGCATCGAAACTCACTGCATGTCGCCCAAAAGTGCGCCAGCGGTTTTGGGAAACGACATGCACCACGCAGAAGAACGCGTCCTTTGACGCGAGGCCATATTCATGTTTTGAGGGGACGCCGGCCGATCATCCGGCGATTTTTGGGCGCGCAGCGCTGGGCAACGCATGCCTTGGCTGCGACAGGGGGACGACAGGGCAATGAGCCTGCAAAGCATGACCGGTTTTGCGCGGTGCGCCGCTGACAGCGAGGGCACCTCGATAGCCTGGGAGGTGAAATCGGTGAACGGCAAGAGCGCCGAGGTGAGGCTGAGATTGCCGCAGGGTTTCGACCGGCTGGAGACGGCCGTCCGGCAGACCGTTCAGAAGCGTTTCGCGCGCGGCAATTTCCAGGCGACGTTGACCGTCGGCCGCGCCGCCGCAAGGCAAATCCAGCCGGTGGTCAACGAGGCGTTCCTCAAGGACCTGGCAGGGCTGGCCAGGCGTTTGCAGGAGCAGTTCGGCACCGAGCCCGCCACCGCCGACGGCCTGCTCTCCCTGCGCGGTGTGCTCGACATTCCCGAAGCCGTGGAGACGGAGGAGGAGCGGGCCGCTCTCGACGCCGCGATCCTGTCTGCGCTCGAGATGGCGCTCGCCGGGCTGGAGCAGGCGCGCCGCAGCGAGGGCGCGGCGCTGGGCGCGCTTCTTGCCGGCCATGTCGACATCATCGAGGCGCTGACGCTGAAGGCCGAGGCCGACCCGTCGCGCGAGCCCGCGGCAATCCGCGAGCGTATCGCCGAGCAGGTGCGCCTCTTGACGGATGCTTCGGCCAATCTCGACGCCATCCGGCTGCATCAAGAAGCGGCCTTCCTCGCCAGCAAGGCCGACATCCGCGAAGAGATCGACAGGCTGAAGACGCATGTCGCTTCGGCGCGCGCGCTGCTTAAAAGCGGCGCCGCCGTTGGCCGCAAGCTCGATTTTCTGGCACAGGAATTCAATCGCGAATCGAATACCTTATGCTCCAAGTCGAACGCTGCCGCGGTTACCGCGATCGGGCTGGAGCTCAAGGCGGTGGTCGACCAGTTTCGCGAGCAGGTCCAGAATCTGGAGTGACGGGATGGTTGCCAAGGAGCCGACGGCCGCCAGGGATCTGGGGTCCCGCATCCGCCGCCGCGGATTGATGCTGGTGCTGTCGTCGCCGTCGGGCGCCGGCAAGTCGACCATCGCGCGCAATCTTCTCGAAAGCGATGGAAGTCTCGAGCTTTCGGTCTCCGTCACGACAAGGCCGCGCCGCGGTTCGGAGATCGAGGGCGTCCACTATCACTTCCGCACCATGCGCGAGTTCGAGCGGCTGCGCGATTCCGATGCGCTGCTCGAATGGGCCGAAGTGCACGGTAATTGCTATGCGACGCCGCGCGAGCCGGCCGAAATCGCGCTGGCCGAAGGCCGCGACATGCTGTTCGATATCGACTGGCAGGGCGCCCAGCAGCTCAAGGAGAAGATGCGCGCCGACATCGTCTCGATCTTCATCCTGCCGCCGTCGATGAAGGAATTGAAGGCGCGCCTGAAGCGCCGCGCCGAGGACCAGGAATCGGTCATCGAGACCAGGCTGAAGAACGCCCGCCTCGAGATCGAGCATTGGAAGGAATACGACTTCGTCATCGTCAACGACGATCTCGACCGCGCCTTCGCCGAGGTCCGCGCCATCGTCACGGCGGAGCGGCTTCGCCGAGACAGGCGGCCGGGGCTGTTCGACTTCATTTCGGGCTTGCTGGACGAGAAGACGGGGTGACTCTTCCTTCTCGCCGCTTACGGGGGAAGGTGGCCCGAAGGGTCGGATGAGGGGCAGCGCCGGCCTGCGGCGGTACAAAAAGCAAAAGTGAACCAAACCTCTATTTGCGACCCGTTGCCGCCCGTTTCTCGGCAAAAAGCGCCTCAGCTTGATCGTGCGCGGCCGTTTTCGGGCAATTCGCCGCGTCACGAACTGATCCCGTCGACCAGAATGAGGTTGCGGCTAAGCGCAGCGTCGCGAACCTCAAGTGCGGCCGCGTAATTGCCCGAGCGATACCAGCGCCGCGCGGTCTCGATGTCGGGAAACTCGACGACGATGAGCGGCCCGGGTTTCCAACTCCCCTCCAGTGTCTCCACCTCGCCGCCACGAACGAGATAGCGTCCGCCATGCGCGGCGATGGAGGCCGCGGCGCGAGTTCGGTAGGTTTCGAACGCCTCCCTGTCGCGGATAGTGACATCGGAAATGACATAGGCAGGCATTGCAGGCTCCGGCTGGTTTCGCCTGACTATCTATGGCGCCGGGGTCTGGATTCCAGTGACGCTGGCGGTCAAACCGCGTTGGTCAGCCTGACAAACTCTTCCACGCTGAGCGTCTCCGCCCGCCGCGTCGGGTCGATGCCGGCCCGCGTCAGCAACGCCTCGCCGCCAAGGCTCTTCACGCTTTGCCTGAGCATCTTGCGGCGCTGGCCGAAGGCGGCCTCGGTGACGCGGCCCAGCTTTCTGGCGTCCACGGGCAGGGGAGATAAGCGCGGCACCAGATGCACCACCGATGAGGTGACCTTCGGCGGCGGCGTGAATGCCTGCGGCGGCACGTCGAAGGCGATCTTCGCCTCGGTGCGCCAGCCGGCTAGGATGCCGAGCCGGCCATAGCCGTCGCTGTCCGGGACCGCGGTGATGCGCTCCGCCACCTCGCGCTGGAACATCAGCGTCATCGATTGGTAGAAGGGCGGCCAATCGGCCACCGTCAGCCAGCGGATCAGAAGCTCGGTGCCGATATTGTAGGGCAGGTTGGCAACGATCTTCACCGGCCCGCCGTTCGCCCCGCCGGCAAGCGCGGCAAAATCCGTCTTCAACGCATCGCCGGGAATGACCTCCAGGCGACCGGGATAATGGCTGGAGACCTCGGCCAGCGCTTCAAGGCAGCGCTCGTCGCGCTCGATGGCGATCACGCGCCGCGCACCGTTGAAGAGAAGCGCCCGCGTCAATCCGCCCGGGCCTGGGCCGACCTCGATCACCGTCGCCTCGCCGAGATCGCCGGCGGCGCGCGCGATCTTGCTTGTCAGGTTGAGGTCGAGCAGAAAATTCTGCCCGAGCGCCTTCTTGGCCTGCAGGCCATGCCGCTCGATCACCTCGCGCAACGGCGGCAACCCGTCGATTGTGGTGCGCCCGCTCAATGGATCCTCACGCGGCGGTGGCCTGCCGTCCGCTGTCGGCCAGCCGGCGCGCCAGCCTTAGCGCGGCGATCAGGCTGTCGGCGCGCGCGATACCCTTGCCGGCAATGTCGAAAGCGGTGCCGTGATCGGGCGAGGTTCGGATAAAGGGCAGGCCCAGCGTCACGTTCACCGCCTCGTCGAAGGCTAAGGTCTTGGCCGGGATCAGCGCCTGGTCGTGATACATGCAGAGCGCCGCGTCATAGGAAGCGCGCGCGCGCGGATGAAACATCGTGTCGGCCGGCAGCGGTCCGATCGCGTCGATCCCTTCCGCTTTGAGCATCTCGACGGCCGGGGTCACGATCGCAGCATCCTCCAGGCCCATGGCGCCGCCTTCGCCGGCATGAGGGTTGAGTCCGGCGATCGCAAGCTTCGGCCGCGCAATGCCGAAGCGGCTCTCGAGATCGGCGGCGGTGATGCGCGCGGTCGCGACGATCAGCTCCGTCGTGAGCAGCTTCGGCACTTCGGCCAAAGCGATGTGGATGGTCACCGGAACGGTGCGCAGATCGGGTCCCGCCAGCAACATCACCGGCGTCACATCCCTGCCGGTGTGGCGCGAAGCCAGGTGTGCCAGATATTCGGTGTGGCCGGGAAAGCCAAATCCGGCATCATAAAGCGGCTTCTTGGAGATCGGGCAGGTGACTATCGCCGCGGCGTGGCCGGCGAGACAGTCGGCGACGGCGCGGTCGATGGCCTCGATGGTGCCGGCGGCGTTGGCCGGGTTCGGCTGTCCCGGGCTGTCGAAATGACGCGCATCGAGCGGAACGACAGGCAGAGCCCGGGCAAAGTGGTGCGCCGCCTGTCCGGGCAAGGTCTCGGCGATCGTCACATTCGCGCCGACCAGGCGGGCGCGGGCTTCGATCAAAGCGGGGTCGGCAAGCAGATAGAAGGGCGGCACACCGGCGCTGTCGCCAGCTTGCCAGGCGGCGATGGCGATCTCAGGCCCGATGCCCGACGGATCGCCGACACTGAGCGCCAGCGGCGCGTGGGTCTTCTGCGTGCTCATGCGGTCGGCTGGCTGCGGCATCGCACGCTTGTCGCTCAGAGCATGATGCCGAAAAGTGTGCAGCGGTCTTCGGACGACATCATGCCCTATCTCTTTGATTTAGAGCCGGATTCAGATTTCAGGTCGACTCGACCTGAAATCATCCGGCTCTAGCGTTCGACGATCTTGGCCTTCTGGCGCAGCTCGGCGACATATTTCTTGCTGAGCTCGTCGGCGTCCTTGTCGTTGCTGCCTTCCGCCTGGAACACCATCTGTGCGGCCTTGTCGTCGGAAACCTCGCGCGAGGAGCAGATGCCGATGAACTCGACGCCGCGCTCGGTCTCGCGCGTCGGCGTCGCGGCGCCGACCTTGGTCGCCTTGATCTGCTCGGCCCAGTCGGACGGCAATTGCGGCGCCAGCACGCGGCCGAGGTCGCGCACGGTGACGTCGATCAGGCCCTTGGCGAATTCCCGCGTGGTGCTGCAGCTGCTGAAGCGGGCGCGCATGGCGTCGGCCTCGCGCTTGCGCTTGGCGAGCGTGCCGGCGCGCTCCGATGCCGGAACCACGAAGATCACCTGTTGCAGCATGTATTCCGTCGCGGTCGGCTTGGCGCCGCCCTTGTCCAGCATGCGCCGCACGGCGTCCTGCTCGGTCACCGAGCCGCCTTCGCCGGAGCGGTAGCGCGCGCTGAGCGCCTGGTTCCAGGCCATCTGGGCACGGATGAATTCCTTGAAATGTTCCTTGGTGACGCCCGACTGCGCCATGATCGCGTCGAGTTTCGCCAGCGGCATCTTGTTGCCCGAGGCAAAGCGCTGGTAGGCGGCGTCGACCTGCTGGTCGGTGATGTGGATGCCGAGCCGCTTGGCCTCGGCCAGGCGCAGCGTCTGGTCGATCATCTCCTGCGCGGCATCACCCTTCTTGTGCTGCAGCTTGAAGAAGGCGGCGCGGTGCGCGATGTCGCCGGTGGTGATCGGCATGTTGTTGACGACATACTTGATCTCAGCGGCGAAAGCAGGCCGCACGACAGCCGTGACCGAAATCGAGGCCGCCACCAGAAGCGCGAATCCCGCTGAAAACAGGTATTTCCTCATCTTACCTTCCTAATTTTTCCCCATCCCGAGTTTCCCGCCATCGCGGCGCCGCGCGTCCTCCGAACGCTTGCGGATGCAGTCGACCCCATGCCCATCTTATGCGGCGAAACGATGTCGCCGACGCATGGCCTTGGGAAACGCGCCCATTTTCGAAGGAACACGCTCCAAATCAAGACCAAAGCCCATCAGCGCCCCAGCCGGCGCACGGCTCGGAGACCGCGCGCCCGCCGCTTGATCACTGGATGGTATCGACCGCGCTTGTTGACGAACCGAAATCGCCGAGCGTGCGGAACGACAGGTTGAAACCGATGTTCTGCGACACTTCCTTGGTGACGGTGTCGCGCGTCTGCGAATACGTCATGATGTAAGTGAAGCAGCTATCGTTGTAGGCGAAGCCGACGCCGTCCTTGACCAGCACATTTGTCTCGATGTCGTAGGTGCCGGTGCCGAACAGCCGCCAGTTCTGCGCCAGATGGGTCGAAGCGCCGAGCGTGAGCTCGTGGCGGTCGGTGGTGAAGCCGTAGAGCGGCTGCGCCTCGATGAAGGCATATTTGGCGCTGAGCGATATCGGCAGGCTGGAATAGGCGGCCTTCACTTCGGCGCGCCTCACCTCGAATGTCTGCTCGTCGAAACGCCCGCTCAGCGAACCGGAGAAGCCGCTCGGGCTGTTGAAGCCGACAAGGCCGACATAATCCGAGGTCTGCTTGTCCAGGCCGGACTCGGCCCCGACATTGACGAGGTCGGGCGCGGCAAAGGAGTTTTCGCCCGCGAGCTGGTATGACTGGCCGAAAATTGCGTTCGTGGCCCAGCCATTGTCATAGGCGCCTGAATACCGGAAGCCGACATTGGCGCGCGTGCCGCCTTCTATGCGGTCATAGCCCGAGAATTTGTCACGTTCGAACAGCGTGGTGGCGTCGAAGACGAAGCTCTGCGCGTCTTCGTTCGGGACGGCCAGCCCGCCGACATATTGCTCGTTCGGGCGCACGAAGACCTGCGCCGTCGGCTCCAGGACATGGCTGGAGTTCGCCATCGAGAACAGGAGCGGCCAACGCGCCTCGAGGCCGAGAGTGGCCATGTAGCGGGCAAGCGAGGAACGCATATCATCGCCGGGTGTGCCCACCACGGGATTGTTAGCCATCGACGTAATTGCGTCAAGCGAAGCCGAATTCGCATTGACATAGCCGGCGTCGCCACGGAACGCCAGCAATGGCGTCACCTGCAGGCCGTCGTCGGTAGTGAAGGTACGCTTCCATTCGGCTTCCGCCGACAGCCGGCTTGATTGGCCCTCTATACCCGGAACGCGTAGAACCGAGCCTCCGTCAAGTGTTTCGTCCAGCCGGTTGCGGCTGATCACGCGTGTATTGACGTTGAATGACAACTGGCCGCCGGCCACCGACGTGTCGGGGATATAGGCGTAATCGAGCGACGGCAGCACCCAGGGCTGCTTGGCCGAGCGCGCCGTCGGATCGCTGGAGAGCGTGTCTTCCTGCACCTCGAAGCGCATGGCGCGGACATCGAAATAATTGCGGTCGCTCAAGCCTGTCAGATAGATCGACGACTGGTGGACGAGGTCGCTGTAGCCTTCGATGTTGTAGGTGCGCGAGAATTCCTTGTCGGTCTGGAGCAGCACGTCCCAGCCGAAATCCCAGCGCTCGTTGATGGCGAACTGGCCCTTGGTGCCCATCATGCCGCGGAACTTGTTCGGATCGTTGGCAGGCCCCGAATTCACATTATGGCCGGCGGAATCGACAAATGCGCCGGGATCCTGCTGATTGATGCCGGCAATCTTCAGCGTGTACTGGCCGTTGTTGAAGCGCTGGCGCCACTCGGCCTCGCCGAGGAAACCCTGCTTGGTATAGCCACTGCCGGTGACGGTCAGGTCATAGGTCGGAGACAGGGCGAAATAATAAGGGACTTTGATGCCGACGCCGAGATGGTTGTTGTAGACGATGCCGGGGATCAGGAAGCCGCTCTTGTGCTTCACCGTCGGGTCGGCGATCTCGAAGGCCGGCAGATAGGCGAGCGGGAAGCCGAAGAATTCGAAATTCGAGTTTTCGAAGCGGACCGTCTTCTTCTCGCCGTTCCAGATGATCTTTCGCGCCTTGATGCGCCAGGTCGGCGCTTTGTCCGGCTTGTCTTCGCAAGGCTCGCAGGCGGTGTAGACGCCGTTGTGGAAGGTGGTGAGCACGCCGCCCATGCGCTCCGCGCTCTCGGCGGCGAAATAGGCTTTGTCTATCGTCTCGACGCGCAGCGCGTTCACAAAGCCGTCGGCAAAGTCGTCGGTGATGTCGATATGGTCGGAATTGACCTTGGTGCCGTCGCTGTTGATCAGTTCGACGGCGCCGCTGGCGACAAGGCGCTTGGTGTCGCGGTTATACACCACGCGCTGGGCGACCAGCTTGTTGCCGCCATAGTCGATCTGCACGCCGCCGACGGCCGTCACCGTGTGCTTGTCGTTGTCGTAGACAAGCGTGTCGGCGGCCAGCAGCATCTGGGTGCCGGAAGGGACGGACTTGGCAGTGATCTGCTGCGCCAGCGCGGCTGCCGTCGGCACCGCGCAAGCGAACAGACACGCCAAGGCAGTCGCCCCATAGAGGCGTGCCAAACCGGCCTGCCTATGGCTGCGCAAAACCGCCTCCCTCACTAGCCGTCTTCCTTGTATAGCAGAAACGTCACCCCAAAGAACATAGCCACGACAACCGGAACCCATGCAGCCACCACAGTAGGCACGAATCCGGCTACACCGAATGCCTTGACCAGTACCGAAACGACATAAAGCAGAAAGCCGGCCACGACGCCACCCAGAATCATCGTTGCCGACTGTCCCATTCGCGCAAATCGCATTGAAACCGTTGCAGCAATCAGCGTCATGGCGACGAGAAGGAACGGCAAGGCTACCAGCGAATCAAACTGCATGGCGAAGGCATTCGCCTTGAGTCCGAAGGACCGGGCAACCTCGATCTTGCGCGGCAGCTCGTAGAAGGGGATGGTTTCCGGGCGCGCCAGGCGCTCCTGCACGAATTCCGGCTTGAGATTGGTCGGCACCCTGTCGGACGCCAGCGCCTGGATATTGCCCGCCTTGAAGACCTTTACGTCCTGCAAGTCCCAATAGCCGTCGCGCAGGAAGGCCTTGGCTGCATCCTTGCGTTCGGCGATGTTGCCCTGCGGGTCGAGGATGAAAAACACCGCGTCCGCCATCTCCAGCCCCTGATTGAGGATGGCGCGGGCGCCGATGATGGTGTCGCCCGATTCGGTCTTCTGCCTGAGCCACGGCGTGACGTTGGTCGTGACGGCATTCGACTTGCCGGCCCTGAGGTCGTTCTCCATCTGCTCGGACCAGGAAAAGCCATGCGCTGCGATCGGATTGATCACGGCGACCGACAGCACGCCGAACATCAGCGCGCCGACGCAGCACGGAAACAGGAACTGCCAGGCCGAGACGCCGGCCGAGCGGGCGATCACCAGCTCGTAACGGCGGTTGAGCGACACCAGAGTTGCCATTGCCGAGAACAGTCCGACGAACGGCACCGTCTGCAGCATGATCATCGGCATCCTGAGCGCCGAAATGGCGAAGGCTGTGCCGTAGGTGAAGCCGGGCAGCCCGGTCGTGCGGCCGGAAAGCTCGGTAAAGTCGATCAGGAACACCAGCGCCAGCAGGCCGAGGAAGAACCAGAAGGTGATCGAGACGTAACGGAAGAAGAAATAACGGCTCAGCGTCCAGCCCATGGTCAGGCTCCCTGGCCGGAAGTGCGCCGGACGAGCCAGAGCTTGAATGCTGTCCAGTTGTCGCCGGCACGCTTGGCGAGGCCCGTCAGCCAGTCCGCCCAGCTGACCGGCAATTCCATGGTGCGCGACGATACGATGAACCAGATCGAAACCGCGGAGGCGATGAGCGGTATGGCGTAGAGCAGGTAGACATAGTACCAGACCCTGTCGGCCTTGCCTGCGGCGAAGAAGCCCAGCCACCGCACGAAAAGTGCTATCGCGATTGCCGTGATCAGCGGATTGATGCGCGCCTCCCGGTGCGAGCGCGCGTCACCCGCAACGGCAAGCGCGATCAGCGCGAACACCAGCGAATAGGACCATTCGGCGAGACGCTGGTTGAGCTCCGCCCGGTAGCTGCCCGGTTCGCGCTGGAACATCTTGTCGTTGGGATCCGGGCTGAGCAGATATTGCGTCGTGCGGTCCTTGGGCAAAAGCGTGATGTCGTTCGCCGCCGACATAAACGCCGACATGTCGAAGGCATACGAGGTGAAGCGGATGACGGAGAGGTCGCCGGTCACCGATTTGCGGTTGATGACGCCGTCATTCATCATCAGCACCTTCTCGTCGCCCTTTTCGACGATGCTGCCGGTCTTGGCGTAGTAGGTCAGGCTGGCGCCTTCCTCGCGTGAATCGGCCACGAAGATGCCGCCGAGCCGGTTGCCGGGAAGCCGCTCGCCAACCTGCAGGAACAGGCCTTCGTCGATCTTGCGGAACGTGCCTTCCTGGATGATCAGCGACAGAAGGTCGGCGCGCGATGCTGCCACCAGCTGGCGGTTCTTCTGCCTGGCATAGGGATCGATGGCGTTGTCGACGATGAAGGAAAACGCGCAAGCCGCTATCGCGAGCAGCAGGATCGGCCGCGCGATCGTCCAGCGTGAGGCGCCGGCGGCGCCGAGCACGGCCAGCTCCGAATCAGTGTTCATGGCGCTCAGCGTCTGCGCCACCGCCACCACCAGGGCGAACGGCACCACGATCGGGATGATCGAGGGGATGATGAGTGCCGCGACTTCGAAGAAAGTCAGCGCCGACTGGCCATTGTCGGTGACGAGGTCGATCTTGGCCAGCACCTGCGTGGTCCACACGATCGCCAGCGTCCAGACCAGCGCCGCGAGGAACATCGTCAGCGCGCGGCGCATGATGTAGCGTTCAACGACCTTCATGAAGGCTTTTCTCGATTTTGCCGAACGGCATCATGCCCGCCGACAAGGTAGTGATCCGGCGGCGCCCGCACAACTGCGTCATGGGCGGCTCGCTCCGGTTTGTCGCCCCACGCCACGTGCCCCGGCGTGGCGGAGTCTCCGCGCCAATGAATAAGAAATGCAAAACATCGATGGTTAACAGCAGGTTGCGGCAGCAAGCTAAGGCCGTACCGAGGCGAATCCTTTGTCTATGGTGGCACCGATATAGACCGCGATTTCGGCCAAAGTCTTGCCAAATGGCGGAAAACGACCAAATGTCGCGCACTCTTGCCAAACCTCTCGCCCGTTGAAAATTACCTTTGCCGGCACCCTACGGCCATCCCCGAAAGCAGGACCTGATGACGTCGAGACCATCCATTTCCTTCGCCAAATTCGCCGCGCCCAAAAAGGGCAGCGTCTTCGTCTTCGCGGCCGATGGCGGGCTCGGCGAGGCGGCGAAGGCCTGCGATCCGGCTGGTGCATTGGCTCGCGCCTTTCCGGTCGCCGATTTCTCCGGCAAATTCGCAAGCTCGGCCGAGGTGCTGGCGCCGGAAGGAACGCCGGTCGACCGGCTGGTGGCGGTCGGCGCCGGCAAGGTCTCGAGCCTCGACGACTATGCCTGGCTGAAGCTCGGTGGCGCCGTTGCCGCTTCGCTGCGCAAGGCGACCGAGGTGGCCGTCATCCTCGATCTGCCGGAGCTGCAGCCCGACGGTCGCCAGGCGGCGAGCCTCGCCGCCGGCATCCTGCTGCGCAGCTATTCCTTCGACAAATACAAGACCAGGAAAGACAAGGAAGACGCCCAATCCGACACGAAGTCGGGCAAGCCCGCCAGGGTAACCGTTCACTGCGCCGATCCCGCTGCCGCGAAAAAGGCTTTCGCCGGCGAGGAAGCGGTGGTCGACGGCGTGCTGCTTGCGCGCGATCTGGTCAACGAGCCGGCCAATGCGCTTGGGCCCGTCGAATTCGCCGAGCGCGTCAAGGCGCTGGAGCAGCTCGGCGTCGAGGTCGAGATCCTCGCCGAAAAGGAGATGAAGAAGCTCGGCATGGGCTCGCTGCTCGGCGTCGCGCAAGGCTCGCCGCGCGGCGCGCGCCTGGCGGTGATGCGCTGGAACGGCGGCAAGGCCAAGGACGCGCCGCTCGCTTTCATCGGCAAGGGTGTCACCTTCGACACCGGCGGCAATTCGATGAAGCCGGCCTCGGGCATGGAGGACATGAAGGGCGACATGGGTGGTGCCGCCGCCGTCACCGGTCTTATGCGTGCGCTCGCCGCTCGCAAGGCGAAGGCCAATGTGGTCGGCGTCATCGGCCTGGTCGAGAACGCCGTCGACGGCCATGCCCAGCGTCCCGGCGACATCGTCACCTCTATGTCGGGCCAGACGATCGAGGTGCTCAACACCGATGCGGAAGGCCGCCTCGTTCTGGCCGATGCGCTCTGGTACGCCAACGACCGTTTCAAGCCGAAATTCATGATCAACCTGGCGACGCTTACCGGCGCCGTCATGGTGGCGCTCGGCCAGCATTATGCCGGCCTTTTCTCCAATAATGACGAGCTTGCCGGCCGGCTTTTCGGCGCCGGCCAGGCCTCGCAGGAGCGGCTGTGGCGCATGCCGCTCGGGCCTGAATACGACAAGCTGATCGATTCCAAGAACGCCGACATGAAGAACATCGGCGGCCGCTATGGCGGCGCCATCATCGCCGCGCAGTTCCTGCAGCGCTTCGTCAAGGACACGCCCTGGGCGCATCTCGACATCGCCGGCACCGCGATGGGCGCGCCGTCGAGCGAGATCAACCAGTCCTGGGGCTCGGGTTTCGGTGTGAGGCTGCTCGATAGGCTGGTCCGCGACCACTATGAGGGTTAGGTTTCCGGGATGACCGACATCCTGTTCTACCATTTGACCGAATCGACGCTCGAGGAGGCGCTGCCGGGCCTGCTCGAGCGTAGCGTCGAGCGCGGCTGGCGCGCGGTGGTGCAGACCGGCACGGAAGATCGCCGCGACGCGCTCGACCAGCATCTGTGGATTTTTCGCGACGATTCCTTCCTGGCGCATGCCACCGACCGCGAAGCCTATCCGGCCGAGCAGCCGATCCTGCTCACCACGGGCGAGGGCAACCAGAATGCCGCTCAGATCCGTTTCCTGGTCGACGGCGCGACGCCGCCCAACTTGTCCGGCTACGAGCGCGCCGTCTTCCTGTTCGACGGCCATGACGCGGCACAGCTCGAAGCCGCCCGCGGCCACTGGAAGACGATGAAGGAAGCCGGTCACGCCGTGACCTACTGGCAGCAGACCGCCGACCGGCGGTGGGAGCGCAAGGCCTAAACGGCGATCAGCGGATCCTCAAGTCTATTTCTTTCGGCGCCTCTGGCCGCTCATCCAAGCGTCGGCTTCGGCTTGTATAAATTCAAGATTCTTGCGTTGGAAAGAATCCTCATAGATCACTGTGGCGACAGTCAAGTTGTCACTATGGCCCAATACGATTTCACCGAGCTCGCGCTTACGGATTTCTTCGATAGGTCGCCGGTCGAAATGTATAATGAGTCCATCGAGGTAAAAACGGAAATGCGGAACCTCATAGTCGGGACCGTCCGCCGCTCCGGGAATAACTTTAGTCATCGCTATGGGCGTGTGATTGTGCTCCATGCCCATCGTTGACAACTGAATGAACTGTGTCTGGTAGAAGTCGATCGGATCGGGGTTTCCCTCCAAAACCATTATCCGCAGAGTATCTAGGTCCTCGACGTTGATCTCGACTTCTGCAAATTCCATGCGCTTCGTTGCCCCAGCTCTCCAAAGCAGACTGAGCATGAAGACACGCAATCGACGCCAATCTACTCCGTTTATGGTCCGAATACCCCAGTCGGTCCCGGGAATGGCCCGAACATCTGTCAATTTGGTCATTGGTCCCCAACCTGACCAGACCAACTTGGCCTTGCGTAGCTCTTTGATTGCCCAATCATCCAGCTTCGCAAGAACGTCTTCTCCGGCTCGCGTCACCAATCGATTGTCATACCAACTGCTATGTCTAGTTGTTGGTGCTAGTCCCTTGCCGCCCTGAATAAACGGCGTACCCAAACCGCCCGCCTTGGTGAGCGCGCGCGGTAGAAGGTGAGAGTCGACGAACTTGCCAGCCTTCCCCGTTAGCTGACAGATGCCTTGAACCATTAACTCCCTCCGCCTGGCGCGGGGCATTCGACCGAAATTCTCAGAAATTCGCTGCGGTGCTGTAGTTACACATGCATAGCAGCAAAACAAACGCGAGGCTGGTCGAACGTTGCATTGGGTTGAGGTCCCAGAGTCACTGTTGTCCGCCAACTTGTTAGCACTGATCTTTAGGACAAAAGAACGGCAAATTATCCGTGCGCGACGGGCTGAGCTCGACTCTGCGCCTGAAGATGCCGCCACAACGCCTCGGCCACAGGTCCGTGCGGCTTGTCGCGTCGCCGCACCGCGGCGACGGTTTCGGTGCGGCCGGGAATATGCCGGCCGGCAATCGAGAGCAGCCGTCCGTCGCGCAAGTCGTCCTCGATCAACCAGTCGGGCAGGTGGCCCCAGGCAAGCCCGTGCAGGATCAACTCCTTCTTCATCATATGGTCGGGCACCGAGCAGGAGTGTGCGCCGTCGATGACGAAGAAGTTTTCTGGTGAAGGACGCCGCGCCGTGTCGCGGATCACACATTGGGTGAAGGGCCGCATCGCTTCTGGCGTGACGTCATTCCTCGGGTCGAACGGCAGGAAGCCCGGCGCCACCACCGGCACGAAGGCGACTTCGCACAGGTTGATTCTCTCGAGATGCGGATCGGACGGGTTGGCGCGGTGGAAGACGAGGTCCGCTTCGCTGTCCATCAATCGCTCGACCGGCCCGCCGATCGCTTCATAGTCGAGATGCAGGCGCGTGCGCGGCCGCTCGGCGAAGAAGCAGCTGAGCAGGCCGAGTATTCTGGGCCGAGGGCAGACGTCGCCCATGACGAGGCGCAGCATGGTTTCCTCGCCGCTCGCCAGCTGGCCCGCATAGGTCCGAAGATGCTCGAATTCGCGGATCGTCAGTTGCGCCCGCGCATGGAACAGGCGGCCCTCGTCGGTCAAGCTCACCCGGTAGCCGCTGCGATCCAGCAGCCTCAGGCCAAGTTGCTCTTCGAGCCGGGCGACGGCTGCGAACACCGAGGGATGCGTCCGGTGCAAGGCCTGGGCTGCGGCCTGGAAGCTGCCTCGGCGAGCGACCGCGTCGAAACATCTGAGATCGTGAAGTTTCACGCCATCCATAGTCGAAAAGTCCTACAAAGATTGTCGCATCATAGTAATTTTCTTCGATAGTTACGATGCCTACTTTGCCTCATCGAAAGCCTTCCAAAAGCGCCGAAAGGATGAGGATCCAAAATGACCGACACGCTGCACTTCACTGCGGGCGATGGCGTCCGCATCGGCTACAGGTTGGACGGTCCGGAAGACCGTCCGGTGCTGATGCTCTCCAACTCCATTGCCACGACGTTCCACATGTGGGACGGCCAGGTTCCGGAACTCGCCAAATCCTTCCGCGTGCTGCGCTATGATTTTCGCGGCCATGGCGGCTCCGACGCGCCGGCCGGCGCCTATTCGCTCGACCGTCTCGGCCGCGACGTGTTGGAACTGCTCGATTTCCTCGGGCTTGCCCGCGTGCATTTCCTCGGCCTGTCGCTGGGCGGTTTCGTCGGCCAGTGGCTGGGCATCCATGCACCGGAGCGCATCGAGCGCCTGATCCTTTCCAACACCTCGCCACATCTCGGGCCGGCATCCTATTTCGACGAGCAGATACGCAACGTGCTTGCGGCCGACGACCTGTCGGCGACGGCGGACATGTTCATGCGAAACTGGTTCCCTGCCTCCATGCTTGCCGGTCAAAACAAGACAGTCGAGCCATTCCACGCCGCGATCCTCGCCATGTCGCCGCAAGGCTTGGCGGGATGCTTCGCCGCGGTCCGCGACGCCGATCTGCGCCGCCCGATTTCCCTCATCGCCGCGCCGACGCTGGTCATCGGCGGCGAGGACGACAAGGTGACGCTGGCAAGCCACAGCGAGGCGATCGCGGCGGCGATCCCCGGCGCGGAACTCCTGCTTTTGCCCGGCGTCCACCTGCTCAATGTCGAGCGTCCAGCGGAGTTCATGGAAGCGGTGACGGGCTTCCTTCGGAAGCGATGATCTGGCAGTGCCGCATGAGCTTGGAAACGTCGCTATCGATCGCTTTTTGCGTTAGATAGTGGCCAAGCTCATGCGGCGGGGGGAGAATGCGGATCAGGATCGTCGGAACCGGCAGGGCGGTACCGGCTGAGCGCGTCACGACGCGGACGCTGGAGGAGCGGCTTGGCCTCGGCGAGGGCGCGCTCGAAACCGCGACCGGCGTCGTCGAGCGCTATGTCTGCGAGGGCGAATCGCAAATCGATCTAGCTTGCGCGGCGGCGACGCTGGCGCTTGAGGATGCCGGCCTCGATCCCGGCGCCGTCGACCTGATCATCGGCGGCTGCGGCGTGCCTTATCAGCCGCTGCCGGCGACCGCGCCCTTGGTCATGCAGCGCCTTGGGCTGGCCGACGGCTCGGCTGCCGCCTTCGACGTCAACAGCACATGCCTGGGCTTCCTCACCGCCTTCGAGACCGCGGGCCGCATGATCGAGGCCGGGCAATGCGAGACGGCGCTGGTGTTTTCCTCCGAGATCGCCTCGCGCGCCTTGCCGTGGCAGGATGCGCCCGAGATCGCCGCGCTCTTCGGCGACGGCGCCGCGGCCGCCGTGCTGCGCAAAGGCGGCCAAGGCGAGGGCAAGGTGGCGGCCAGCCTGATGCGCACTTATCCGTCGGGCTGGGAAGCCTGCGGCATCGGTTCGGGCGGCACGCGCTTCGATTTCCGCAAGGAGCAGGAAGCGTTCGCCGCGCACAGCCTGTTCCACATGGACGGCAAGGAATTGTTCAGGCTCACCGCGCGCCATTTCAACGGCTTCGTCGCCGCTCTGCTCGAGCGCGCCGGCTGGCGGCATGGCGATGTCGATCTCGTCGTGCCGCACCAGGCGAGCCCGTTCGCGCTTGCCCATATGGCGCGCCAGACCGGCTTTGCGCCGGAAAAGCTCGTCGACATCTCCGCCCGCTTCGGCAACCAGATAGCGGCTTCCATTCCCTTCGCGCTGGACGTCGCGCGCCGCGAGGGCCGCGTGGCGCCGGGCATGAAGCTGCTCATCCTCGGCACGTCGGCCGGCGTCTCCTTCGGCGGCATGGCGCTGGAGGTCTGAGGAATGGCCGTGCTCGTCACCGGCGCCAGCGGTTTCTTGGGCTCGCATGTGCTAGAGCGGCTGGCTGCGTCCGGCACGCTGGCGCTCGGGCTCGGCCGCGATGAAGCGTGCTGCGCCGCGCTGGAGGCCGCCGGCCATCGCATCGTCCGCCACGATCTCGCGCAGCCGCTCGACGCCGCGCTCGATCCGAGGCTTGGCAGGGTCGAACGGATCATCCATTGCGCGGCGCTCTCTTCGCCTTTCGGACGCCTCGCTGATTTCGAGGCGGCCAACGTCACGGCAACGCGCAACCTTGTCGATTTCGCGCAGCGGCAAGGCGTCAGCCGCTTCGTCCACATCTCCACCCCGTCCGTCTGCTTTGCCTTCCGCGACCAGCTTGGGCTCAGCGAGGACGTGGCCTTGCCGGAGCCCGTCAATCACTATGCCCGCACCAAGCGCGAGGCCGAAAAGATCGTGCTCGGCCAGCCGGACATCCATCCGCTGGCGCTGCGGCCGCGCGGCATCTACGGCAAAGGCGACCACGCGCTGCTGCCGCGCCTGATCAAGGCGGCCAAAAGCCGGCCGCTGCCGCTGTTTCGCAATGGCCGGGCGGCCATCGACCTCACTCATGTCGACGACGTCGTCGACGCGGTCATGGCGGCGCTTACCGCGCCCGGGGAGGCGGAGTGCCAAATCTTCAACATCTCCGGAGGCGAGGTGCTGCCGGTCCGCCGCATTGCCGACGAGGCCTGTGCCCGCGCCGGTCTCGAGGCGCGCTGGCGGCCGACGCCGCTCATGCCGGCGATGCTGGCGGCGGGCCTGATGGAAGCAGTGGCGCACCGGTTGCCTGGCCGCCCCGAGCCGCCGGTCACCCGCTATGGGCTCGGTCTCTTCGCCTATGCGCAAAGCCTCGATATTTCCAAGGCGAAGCGGATGCTTGGCTGGGCACCGAAGATCTCGTTCGAGCAAGGGCTTGACCGCACGTTTTCCGGTGATGCGCAGGCATGAGGATCGTCTTCGCCAACAGCGCCTGGGTGAGCGCCGCCGAGCGATTGATCCTGCGCGGCGGCAGCTGGCAAAGTGTCAGGCTGCGTGTCCGCTACGGGCTGTTCTTTCACCCAACTGCCGGGCCTGTGCTCATCGACACCGGCTACACGCAAGAAGCTTTGAGCGGGGCGCGGCGCAGCCGCATGCTTCGGCTCTACGGTGCGCTGCTGAAACCCGAGCTCAACTCTGCCGAACAGGTGTTGCCGGTGCTACAGAGTTTCGGCCTGTCGCCCGACGACATCCGCACAATCATCGCCACCCACTTTCATGCTGACCACATTTCGGGCCTGTCGCTGTTCCGCAACGCGCGCTTCATCGCCAGCGATGCGGCCTGGGCTCGGGTCAAGGCGCGAGGCCCGGGGCGGAATCTGCGGCATGGCGTCTTCGCCGAACTCTTCCCTCCGGATTTCGAGGCGCGGCTGGAGGGCATCTCCGCAAAGCCCCGCGTAACGCGGCAGGGCGCTATCCCCGGCGGCGCCGATCTCTTCGGCGACGGCAGCGTGATCGCGGTCGATCTTCCAGGACATGCCGACGGCCACTTCGGCCTGCTGTTTACCGGACCGGACCGGCCGCTGCTCTACGCCGTCGATGTGCAATGGCTGCTCAAGGCCTTGACCCATAACCGCGCGCCGGGTTTCCCGGCCACTCTGATCGCCGAGGACGCGGTGGCGATCGAGCCGACCAGCGCCATGCTGCGCCGCTTCATCGCTTCCGGCGGCGAAGTGATGCTCTGCCATGATCCCGCTCCGACATCTTACGACCTCGCACCGGAGGCCGCATGAACGGGCTGGCGGAAGCGGCAGGCTCCTTCGCCTTGACGCGCTGGGTCTCGCGGAAGAGCCGCGCGGATTTCGAGCGCTGGCAGGCGGCCGCCTTGCGGCGCTTCCTCGAGCGCGACCTGCCGCGCGCGCCGTTTTACGGCAAGGCGCCGGCGTGCCTCATCGATCTGCCGGTCACCGAAAAGGCGCTGCTGATGGCGCGTTTTGAGGATTTCAACATCCACCGTCTCACCGTCGCGCAAGCCTGGGCGGTCCTGGCGGGCGAGGGCCGCGCCGGACCGCTCACTATCGGCGCCAGCACCGGAACATCGGGCAATCGCGGCCTGTTCGTGATTTCCGAGGCCGAAAAATACCGCTGGCTGGGCGCGATCCTGGCCAAGGCGGCGCCCGATCTTCTCTGGCGCAGCATGCGTGTCGCCGTCATCCTGCCGCAGAACACCGGGCTTTACGACAGCGCCCGCAAATCGCGCCTGATAAAGCTCGCCTTCTTCGATCTGACCTCGGGCCCGGAAAGCTGGCGCTCCGCGCTCGAAGCCTTCGATCCGACGGTGATTATCGCGCCGCCGAAAATCCTGCGGCATTTCGCAAGCGAGGGTTTCCGTCTGCGTCCGAAGCGCGTCTTCTCGGCGGCTGAAACGCTGGATCCGGTTGACCGTCCGGTTATAGAGGATTTCTTCCGGCTGGCGCTCGATCAGATCTACATGGCGACCGAAGGCTTGTTCGCGGTCACCTGCCGGCAGGGCGGACTGCATCTCGCAGAAGACTCCGTCTTCTTCGAATTCGAGCCGGCGGGCGAGGGGCTGGTGACGCCGTTGGTGACAACCTTTCGCCGCCGGACACAGATCATGGCGCGCTACAGGATGAACGACCTGCTGCGCTTGTCCGAAGCACCTTGCCGATGTGGTTCGCCGCTGCGCTGCCTCGACGAGATCGTCGGCCGCATGGATGATGTGTTCCGGCTCATGTCGCCGGACGGCCCGGTGCTCGTCACGCCGGATGTGCTGCGCAACGCTGTGCTCAAGGCCGATCGCCGCATCGACGATTTTCGTCTTGTCCAGACCGGGCCGGACAGGGTCGAGCTCAGCCTTCCGCCAACGTTCGCGGATGATGCCGCGGCGGCCGCGCATCAAGCGGTGCAAGCGTTGCTGGATGCGCGACAGGCGGTCGCCACCGTCACGCTCGTCCGCGCGCCGCTGCCGCTGGAGACAGGCCACAAGCTGCGTCGCGTCGAAGCCCGCCTGGAGCGCGCGCGATGAGCGGCGCGGCGATGTCGCAAAGGCCTGTGCAGCAGGCCGACCGGGTCGAGAACAAGCCGGCAAAGGTCGAGGCTTTCGTAAGGCTCTTCAACGAGATGCCGGTGCGCCATCTCATCGCCAATCTGGACACGAAAGTCGAGACGCTCGAAATCGCCGCGCGAGTTTTTCCGCTGACGTTGAACGACGGGAGTAAGGCGCACAATTGCTATATCTGCTGCCCGACCAGCGCCTATATCGACTACGCTATGGACGAGACGCGCAACTTCGCCGCCCATCCTCTGTTGCGGCGCGCGCTGAGTACCCTGATTGGAGCCTGCGCGCCGCTGGTCAGGGCGAGCGGCCTCGACCGTCAGGCGCAGGTCAACAACTGGCTCTATTCGACCAATCCGGTGCCGCTGCTCGACCGGCCGGCGATCGCGTCGCTGCGCGCGGCCCTGACCGCGCGTTTCCCCGATCGCGCCATCGTCATCCGCTCGTTGAACGATATTGCCGATCCGGCGACCATTGCCGCCTTGAAGGCCGAGGGGTTTCGCATGCTGGCGGCGCGCCAGATCTACATCTTCGCCGATCGCAGCGCCGCGCCCGCAATGACGCGCGACATGAAACGCGATCGCGCCTGCCTGCGCACAACGCCGTTCGAGCGAGTGGGCAATGAAGATTTCACCGAGGCCGATTATGCGCGCGCCGCTCAGCTCTACACCATGCTCTATCTCGACAAATACACGCCGCTCAATCCGCACTACACCGCCCGCTACATCGCCGAAATGCATCGGCGCGGCATCATCAGCCTGGCGGGGTTGCGCCGGCCGCGCGGCGAGCTGGTCGCCGTCACCGGCCTGTTCGAAAACGGCGGCACGCTGACCCAGCCCATCGTCGGCTATGACACCAGCCTGCCGGTCGCCGACGGGCTTTATCGCATGATGATGGCGGTGGCGCAGGACCATGCGACTTCGCGCGGCCTGTTCTTCAACATGAGCGCGGGCGCCGCCGATTTCAAACGCCGGCGCGGCGCGGTCGCCGCGATCGAATACAACGCCGTCTATGCCGGGCATCTTGCGCTTCGCCGGCGCTTGGCGATCCGTATCATGGAGGCCGTGCTGGCGCTGGTCGGCATTCCCCTGCTCAGGAGGTGCGAACTGTGAGCGAGCGCGGCGGGAAAGCCCATTGGCAGGCGGTGGCGTTGTCGACCGACATCGGCAGGCGGCCGAAGCGCATCCTGTTCGACGGCGCGCCCGTAGTGCTGTTCCGCTCGGCGCAAGGCATTGCGGCACTTTTCGATCGTTGCCCGCACCGATTGGTCGAGCTGTCGAGCGGCAGGATCGTCGGCGGGGAGATTGAATGCCCCTATCATGGCTGGCGTTATGACGGCGAGGGACGCTGCACCGCGATCCCCGGCCATGTCGGCGCCATGCCGCATTACCGGGTCCGCCGCTACGCCGCGATCGAGCGCGACGGCATCGTCTTCATTTCTTCCGGCTCGCCGACGAGCGAGCCCTACCTGCACTGCATGCAGGGCAAGGATGTCATCGTGCGGCGGGTGCGCTCATCGACGCAGTCGACGGTCATCGATGCGGCGGAAAACATCCTCGATGCCACCCATACCCATTTCACCCATAAAGGCCTGCTGCGCGGCCTGACCTCGAAGCGCCATCTGGTGCGGGTCGAGGTGACCGGCGGCGAGGGCTGGGTCGAGGCCTGCTATACCGGCGAGGACCGTCAGCAGGGCCTGATCAGCCGGCTTTTGGAAGGCGAGCGTGCGAAGACCATCGGCCGCTTCCGCCATCCCGGCATCGCCGAGCTCGAATATTGGGGCAGGGACGGGCTGGTCTTAGCCACCACCTTCCATCTGCGCCAGGCCGACGAGCGCACCGTCGAGGGCGTCGGCTGGCTGATCGGACGGCGCCAAGGCCTGCTCGGCGAGCTGAAGGCGCTGGCCTTCAAGCCGCTTTTCAACATCGCGCTGCACCAAGATCGCCGGGTGCTGAAATCGGCCAGCGACAATGCCCGGCTACCGCCCCAAGCCCTGCCGGTGATCGGCCCCCTCGATTTCCTGCGCCGCGACATCGCCGCGATCATGGATGGGAAGATGCCAGCGGCTGCGAGTGAGACAAGGGTGCATGAGATTGAGCTGTGAATTATAGTGCACATACCTTGATTTGAACGCTTTCGTGAATTATAGTTCACGCATGATCGAGGTCCGGCAGACCGCCGATTTCACCAACTGGCTGGACGCGCTTCGCGACACCGCGGCTCGACAGCGCGTCGTCGCCCGCATCCGTCGCGTCGAGATCGGTAACATCGGTGATGTCAAATACTTCGATGGCATCGGCGAGCTTCGGATCGACCATGGCCCAGGCTACCGGCTCTACTTTGTGAAGATTGGAAACGCCGTGATCATACTGCTCTGTGGCGGCGACAAGTCCAGCCAAAGGCGCGACATCGCCAAGGCGAAACAGATGGCAAAGGAGATATGACTATGCCTCTCGAAACCACCCGCTTCGACATTCTCGACCACCTGAAAACTCCGGAGGATCGCTTGGCCTACATCGAAGCTGCCTTCGAGGATGGTGATCCCGCGCTCATTACGCACGCGCTTGGCGACGTAGCGCGCTCCATAGGCATGACGGCCGTGGCGAGAGAGGCTGGCGTTACGCGCGAGGCGCTTTACAAAGCACTGAGCGAGAAGGGCGACCCGCGCCTCAGCACTCTGCTGGGCGTCACTAGGGCGCTGGGTTTGCAACTTGAAGTCAAGCCTGTCGGCCCGGGCTCACTCGGGGCTTGAAGCGCTTCCAGCAGGCCCATTCCATTCGATATCGCGCGTCGATGCCGCCTGCAGGCTGATGCGTTCGCGCAATGCCACCCCAGCAATCTCCGCCAGCGCCGGCCATTGCGCTCTTGTGGGCGCCGAATCGGCTGGCCAATCGAGCAATTCCTTGCCCCCGCGCATCGCCTTTCGGAATTCGCCAAGCCCGCCCGAACGCAGCGCCGCCGGCAGTCCGTAAATCCACATCGCGAGCCGCACCGTTTGCGGGGCGATGACGTCGGGCGTGACTTCCTGACCGTCGCCGAGCACGGCATCCACGAAGCGCCCCGGATCGCGGAAGAAATGCAGGCCGCTCACCGCGCGCGGATTGCATTCGAGCGGCAGCACACGGCCGCTCGGCTCGCGCATCAGGTCGAAGGAAATCTGCCCGGTCCACGTGGTGCCGGCTACGATCCGCTCAACCAGCTCGCGCGCGGCCTCGTCCTCGATCCGCTCGAAGAAGATGCCTGCTCCCTTTCCGGCACGATAGAGCGAGCGGTAGAGCGCGAGCGCCTTGAGCCTGCCCTGGCGCGCCACCGCATAGGCGCTGATCTCCTCGCCTTCGACAAAATGCTGTGCCACCCAGGGCATGGTGGCCGAGGGCGCGATCGCATCGAGTGCTTCAGGCGGCGGACGCAGCAGCACATGGCTAGCAAAGCGCGACCAGACCGGCTTCAACGCCAGCTCGCGAGAGCAGCCGCGCACAACCTCGCTATCGCTACGCGAGCTGAGCAGCGTCGTTTCCGGCACCTCCAGCCCGAGCCGTTCGGCGAGCCGGATGAAGCTGTGCTTGTTGTGGACCTCCGCCAGCAGCTCGATATCGGGTGCGAACAGAAGCGCCGGCATGCTCCTGCCGCGCCAGGCAAGCGCAAGGTGAAAGACCTCCTCGCAGGTCGGGACGACGAGGCCGATGCCCTCGGCCCGGATCAGCTCCTCAACCGCATCGGCATAGGCCCGCGGCTCGAAGCGCGGCGGCGGCAATCGATGATAACGCGCGCAGGCTTTGCTCGCCGCCGCGATCGGCCGCGCCGGCGTGTCGGCCAGGATCACCCTATGGCCCGCGCCATGGAGAAGGCGCGCGAGATGCAGCGCAACCGGCGCCCGCGCCCCGGTAATCAGGATGGATCCGTCAGCCCCCGGCATCGCTCATTCGCGTCGTTCCCATCGCGAAAAATCGTTGCGCGAAATCGGCGTGATTGGCAACGCGGGCAGCGATCGATGCCGGAGCGGCAAGATCATTTCTTACGCGGCTTCGCCTTCTCGGTCGCCGGCTTGCGCGGCCAGTGCCAGCCTTCGCCCTCGCCATGCGCGGCCTGCGGCCGCGCCACATAGGCGAGCGCGCCATTGGCCTCGAGATAGACGCGCGACAGCATCTCGGCGAGCACGCCCGACGTCACCGCCTGCAGCCCGGCGATCACCAGGAAGAAGCCGGTGATCAGCATCGGCCTTGTGCCGATATCCTGCCCCCAGAAAACCTTGATAGCGAGGAGATAGGCAAGGATCAGCGAGCCGAGCACGCCGAACACGATGCCGATGCCGCCGAAGAAATGGCCGGGCCGCGTGCGGTAGCGCAGGAAGAAGAACATGAAGACGAGGTCCAGCACCACGCGGAAGGTGCGCGAGATGCCGTATTTCGACTGGCCGTGGATGCGGGCGTGATGCGTCACCACCTCCTCGGCGATGCGGCGCGGCGTCGTCACCGTCGCGAGCCAGGCCGGGATGAAGCGATGCATCTCACCATAGAGCCGCACGCTGCGGATGACGCTGCCGCGGAACACTTTCAGGCTGCAGCCATAGTCCTTGAGCCGCACGCCGGTGACGCGGGCGATCAGCCTGTTGGCGATGCGCGAGGGCAAGCGGCGCATCCAGAAACCTTCCTTGCGGTCCTTGCGCCAGCCGGCGACGAGGTCGAGATCCTCGGTCAGCAGGCGGTAGACCATGCGTGGAATGTCGAACGGGTCGTTCTGCAGATCGCCGTCGAGCGTCGCGATGACGTCGCCGCGCGCGGCGTCGAGGCCGGCCTGCATGGCGGCGGTCTGCTTGTAGTTGCGCACCAGTTCCACGCCATGCACATGCGGCCCGTATTGGGCCGCCAGCCGGCGGATCTCGGCGGGCGTGGCGTCGGTGCTGCCATCGTCGACCAGCACCACTTCCCAGGGCTGGCTGTAATTTTCCATCGCCTGATGGATGCGGACCAGCAGCGGCTCGACATTGTCGGCTTCGTTGTACATCGGGACGACGATGGAGAGCTTGTGCTCGGGCATGACGGCGCCCTCGGGCAATCCAGAAGCCGGAATGGGAAGTACGTTCATGGCGCTCATTTCCTTGCCGGCCCCGCCGACGGGGTTTCCGGCAGCGTCGATTTCGAGGGGAACAGCCAGGCGATCGCACCGGTTGCGACCGCCGAGCACAGGATGAAGAGATGCAGCGCGAGCGCGGCCTGCAGGCCGTCCTTCATGGCAATGCCGGAATAAAGCAGTGCGGCGGCCGCGCCCGCTTCATAAGTGCCGAAGCCGGCGACACCCTGCACCGGCAGGATGGCGGCCGCCTCGGCCCCGACCGCGCCGGGAAAGGCGGTCTGGAACGAGGTATCAAGTAGCATGGCGAGCAGCCAGCCCTGCACGCCGAGCTTCAGCGCCCAATTGGCCATCGTCCACCACCAGCCGTAGCGCGAGCGTCCCGTCGCTTCGGTGAAGATGTCGCGCAATTTGCCGAGCTTCGAGACGATCCTGCCGCCCGCCGCCCAGTTGTGCGGCGCGCGCGCCCAGCGCGGCAGGTACCATGCGGCGGCGATCAGCGCCGCGATGCCGGCGGCCCGCAGCGCCGGATGCAGGCCCGGCCAGACGAGGCAAGCCAGCACGCCGACGACGAAGGCGTCCTGCAGTCTGAACCACAGTAGCGAAGCGCTGGCGCGCACGATCGGCACGCCGAACACCTGGCGCAAAAGGATCGGAAACGCCGTCTCGCCGCCGCGGAACGGCACGATGTTGATCATCGCATTGTGGATCAGGATGACGCGAAGCACGGCGCCGAAGCGGCCGTTCACGTCGCCGCGGAACTCGTCGCAGACACGCAGCGCCCTGAGCACATAGGTGACGAACAGCGCCCCCGCGACCGCTGCAAAGGCGCCCGGCGTGATGGAGGCGAAGGCATCGCCGACCATCTTCCAGCGCTGGTCGCTGGCAAGCCATGCCAGCAGCGCCAGAGTGACGATTATCGATATCGCTCGCTTCAAACAGGTCTCCAACGGGCCGCCCGGTCGGGGCGGAAGCGCCATTCGAGGGCCTGCAAAGGGGGCGCTCTCGAATGTCGGCCCGGCCGGCGCCGGTCCGATATCGGATCCGTGCCGGCTTTTTCAAGGCGCTGTTCCTATAGAGCAATTTCAGGAAAAGTGTGAGCGGTTTTCCGTCCGGAATTGCGTCAAAACAAAGAGATAGAGCGGTTCGCCGTTTCCGTGAAACGGTGAAACGCTCTGGCGCAGCGGCGGCGGCGAATCCACAAGCTTGGTTGGAGCAGCGATTGGGGCGGCGAAAAGCGGGCGGACATCGCGTCCGCCCGATATGCCGATTAAGCCTTACTCTCCGCCCATCTCTTTCTTGAACTGATCGAAATCGACCTGCATGCCATTGAAGATGGTGCTCCAATGGCGCGTCAGCGCCGCCATGGTGACGGCCTCCTGGATCTCCTCGTCGGTGGCGCCGGCGTGCTTGGCGTTCTGGGTGTCCGACCAGATGCAGTAGCTGCAGGGGATCTGCGCCGCGACCGCCAGCGAGATCAGCGACTTCTCCTTCGGCGTCAGCGCCGTCTTGTCGCTGAGCTCGATGGCCTTGACCTCGGCCCAGGCGCCGGGCAGACCGGCCTTGGGGAATTGTTTGATGAAGCTCGGCACACCGCCCATGGTCGACTGGATGTCCTTCAGCGCCGCGTCATAGTCATCGGCGCGGGCCGGCGCGGAGGCGAGCAATGCGGCAGACACGCCCGCCGCGGCGATCAGCGAGGCGAAGCGAAGGCAGGAATGCGCGGTTGAGATGATGCGAATGACTGACATGATATTCTCCTCTGGTTTTTGTTAGCCTTACGATGTAAGGTGTGTGGAAGATGAACCTTACAGTGTAAGTTGTCAAGCGCCATGGATGCACCGAGCAGAAAAAAGCGACCCCGCGGAAAACTCTCCCGCGAGATGATCGAGGACGCCGCCTTCGAGGTGATCGAGCGGGAAGGGCTTTCCGGGTTTTCGATGCGCAAGCTCGCCGCCAGGCTCGGCTGCGAAGCGATGAGCATCTATCACCACTTCCCCTCGCAGGCGCATCTCTACGAGGCGCTGGTTGACCGCCAGATGAGCGGGCTTGTAATCCCCGACGACAGCCTGCCCTGGCGCGAGCGGGCCCGCATCGGCATGCAGGAATTCCGGCGCGTCGCCACCGAGCACCCGGCCTTTGCGCCGTTCATCGTCGTCTACCGAATGAACTCGCCGCCCTGCCTCGCCAAGCTCAACGCCATCATCGGCCTGTTCGAGGATGGCGGCTTCGGCCCCGAGCTCAGCGCCCGCCTGTTCCGCGCCGCCGGCTACTATCTGATGGGCGCGATCCTCGACGAGACGGCCGGCTATGCCAAGGGGCCTTCGGCGGTCACCACCGTCAGCGATGAGGAGCTGGCGCGCGACTATCCGAGCGTCGTGAAGGCCGGCGCCTATTTCGGCGCCGCCGGCTTCGACAAGACTTTTGAGCTTGGCCTGGAAATGTTTCTGGACGAGATGGAGCGGGTCCGCGAAGCTGCGCGAAACGAACCCGCCAAAAATAGCAGCGATCTCGCTCAGAAACCAAGGCTCTGAATGCGCTTCCTGTGTGTCCTTCTCCTCATCGCCGGTGCCGCCATCGGCATCTTCTATCCCTGGGCGATGAGCAATTTTTCCGGCCACCCCATCGGCACGTATCGCGTCTATGAGGGCGGCCGCTTCCGGCCCGCCACCGTGCAACTTGCCGCAAGCGACGCTCCGGTAAGGGTGCTGGTCGACCTGACCGCGCGGGCCGAGCGCGTCGCGGGCCAGCAGCGCACGGTGCTGACGCTGACCGCAGCGCATGGCGGCCGTACGGTGCTGGCCTCGGCGCTCTCCTTCAACCACACGGACAATCCGCGCCAGGCCAGCCCGCAACTGCCCGACAAGATCTTTCGCGACGAGGCCGGCGTCATCGATAAGGTCGCGCCCGGTCCTTACCTCTTCACCGTCGGACCCGGCGATGCCGACGGCATCGCCATGCGCGCGGTCGATCTCATCCTGCGTGCGGACACCGGCTCGATCGACGAACGCGCGCGGCCGGCCGGCTATACGCTGATGGGCGTTGGTCTTGCCGGACTGGCGGTTTCGCTGGTCTTCGGGCGCCGCGGCGGCGGCCCGCAAAATCCCAATTCGCAACCGCCACCGCCGCGCTGGGGCCGCAACGGTTCGCCACGAGCATGATGCCGAAAAGTGTGAAGCGGTTCTCGCTCGACATCATGCTCTCCAAAGGTAAGCGCGCATGAACTATCGCCACGCCTACCACGCCGGCAATTTCGCCGATGTCGTCAAGCATGCCGTGCTCGCGCGCCTCGTCGAATATCTCAAGCAGAAGGACAAGGCTTTTCGCGTCATCGACACCCATGCCGGGATCGGCCGCTACAATCTTGCCTCGGTCGAGGCCGGCAAGACCGGCGAATGGCAGACCGGCATCGGCCGGCTGGTAGAGTCCGCGCTTGAGCCGCAAGCGGCGGCGCTGCTTCAGCCCTATCTGGAAGCGGTACGCGCGCGAAATCCCGACGGCGGCCTGAAACATTATCCCGGCTCGCCGCTGATCGTGCGCCATCTCCTGCGCAGCCAGGACCGGCTGACAGCGATCGAGCTGCATCCCGAGGATGCCGCGCGGCTGAAATCGGTCTTTGCCGGCGATTTCCAGACAAGGGTGATCGAGCTCGACGGCTGGCTGGCGCTCGGCGCGCAACTGCCGCCGAAGGAAAAGCGCGGCCTCGTCCTCATCGATCCGCCCTTCGAGGAGGAGGGCGAGTTCTCCAGGCTCGTCGAAGGCCTGCAGAAGGCGCATCGGCGCTGGTCGGGCGGCATCTACGCGCTCTGGTACCCGATCAAGGACCGCAAGGCGGTCACCGCTTTCCGCACGGCGTTGACGGAGACCGGCATTCCGAAGCTGCTCGACATCGCCTTCGAGATCCGGCCCGCCTCGAACGAGCCCAGCCTCGACGGCAGCGGGCTGGTGGTGGTCAATCCGCCCTACACGCTGGAGAGCGAATTGGGGCTGATGCTGCCGGTGCTGCACAAAGCGCTCGCCCTCCAGCAACCGTCGCGCTGGTCGCTCGAGTGGCTGGCGGGCGAGTAAGGCGACCGCATCGCCTAAACCAGCGCCGTGGGCGTAATACCGGTCAGCCGCCGGCTTTCGCGGATCAGATGCGCCTGGTCGGCATAGCCGGCCTCGATGGCGAGCAGCGCGGTCGAGGCGTCGCCTTGCTGTCGTTGCAAGCGCCGGTACCGATGGAAGCGCAGGATGCGGTCGAGCGTCTTGGGGCCATAACCGAAGGCGTCCTCGAAGCGGCGTCGCAGCGTCCGTTCGCTCATATGCAGCTGGCGCTGCAGGAAGGGAACCAGCGGCGTTTCCGGCGGCAAACCTTTGTGAATGACGTCGAAGGCCCGGCCCATCTGCGGGTCGAGCGTATCGCGGCCTTCGGTGCGCATACCGACCGTCTCTTCCAACTGCCGCAACATGGCCGGCAGATCGGTCGGAGCCTTGATGCGATCCGATAGTTCGCGGGCCCGCGTACCCCATAGTTCCTGGAGATCGAGCCGCCCGCCGACGATTTCGCAGGCCGGCACGCCCAGCCAGCCGGCGGCCGCGCCGGGACGGAAGCGGAAGCCGACGATCACCGCGCCGGCCGGCGGCCTCTCGATCTGCGGCTCCTTGTCCGGCCCGGCCACGCGGAAGCGGCCGTCGATCCATTGTAGGTCGATCGTCGCGTCCGGCGTGATGACGATGGGCGGAACGGCGCGGTCGTCCATGCGGTGGACCCAGACCGCGCAGAAGGCAGCGGCAAGGCCGCCAGCGACGGGCCGCTCGCGAAAGAAGCCGGTGGTCTGCGCCAGGACCGGTTCCATTCTCTCTCCGATCTGCTCCAGCAAGGTTGCCGGATCGGTGCGACGGTCATTTTGGCCGAAATATTCAAGGCCGGCCACGTCATCCATGGCAAAACGGACGCAACTTCACCGCGCTTCACGCGCTCGCATCAGACCGCATCCGTTTGCGGCTGTGTCACGGATATAGAAAGGAGTGAGAGAAATGAAAGCTCGCATCACCGTATTGACGCTCGGCGTCGACGATCTGGAAGCGTCGCTCAAATTCTATCGCGACGGCCTTGGGCTGCCGACGGAAGGCATCATCGGCCGGGAATTCGAGCATGGCGCCGTCGCTTTCTTCGAACTCGCCGGCGGCTTGAAATTCGCCATCTTCGAACGGTCCAGCATCGCCCATGACGCGACGGTGCCGCAGAGCGGCCGCAGCCCGACCGAGCTCACCATCGGCCACAATGTCGGCAGCGAGGCCGAGGTCGATGCCGTGATGGCCGAGGCCGTCAAGGCCGGCGCACGCGTGGTCAAGCCGGCGCAAAAGACTTTCTGGGGCGGCTATGCCGGCTATTTCCAGGATCCCGACGATCATCTGTGGGAGGTCGTCTACAACCCGGCCTTCATTCCGCTGGATTGAGCAAAGCGAAGCGCGTCGTCGAGAGAGGAGGCCATCATGCCCGTTCAATCCGTTCAAGCGCTTGGCGCTCTCCTCATCGGCGGCGTGTTCGTCTTCGCCGGCATCGAGCATTTCCTGAAATTCGGCGCGATGCGCGACTATCTGGCCGCGCAGAAATTTCCGGCTCCGGCCTTGATGCTGGCCGTCGGTTCGACGGTCGAGGTCGCTGCCGGTTTCCTGCTTGCCGTTGGCATAACTCGGCCCTTTGCCGCCGGTGCGCTCACGCTGGCGACGAACGTCATGCTGCTACGCTTCTGGGCCGTGGAGGAGCCCGCGAGGCAGGTCCTGCGCAACGCATTCCTGATCAACATTGCCGTCATCGGCGGGCTGCTGCTTGCCGGCACAGTTTAGGTTGGATGGGGTTTCAGGTCAGGCCGGCTGACCTGAATCTCCATGCAACCCAATTAGCCGGTGAAGTCTGGAACGAAGTTTTACGGAAACCATTGTTTTCGCAACCGCTTGACCGCCGCCAAGTGCTCCCGCACAGTGTGCGGAACCGACCTTGAGAGGCTGTCATGACTCGCTTCGCCCATTCCGCCCTTGCCGCGCTGATTTCGCTATGCACCCCGTTGGCCACATCGCTGGGCTTCAGCCAGGCAGCGCATGCCGCCGACCTATCCATCTACACCGAGGATGACGGCAGCGTCTGTGGCGAGGCCTGGGTGCTGAACAAGATCACCGACCGCTTCTCTTATCAGGTGCATCACGTGCCGCATCTGCCGGACGTCGCGATCACTGATTTCCGCAACATCCGCCAGCATCGTTATGAGCCGGCGAGCGATGAATGGCCGATCGGCCGCCACTATTGCCGCGCCACCGTCAACCTGACGGACGGCCGCGACCGTTCGATCTTCTACCTGATCGAGGAAGGCCAGGGCTTTGCCTCGATCGGCGACAATGTCGAATTCTGCGTCTCCGGCTTCGACCGGTGGCTGGTGTATAACGGCCGCTGCCGCGTGCTGCGATAATATTTTGCGGGCTGGTAGACATTGAGGTCGGCGCTCTACGGCGCCCCCCTCTGGCCTGCAGGCCTCTCCCCCACAAGAGGGGAGATTAGCGGCTTCGGCGTCCAGCTGCATTCTGCAGCCTTGGTGATTGGCGAAAGCCGGCGCGCCATCTGATTTCCCCCCTTGTGGGGAGATGGGGCGCTGTCCTGCCGACCTGTCGGAAGTTGGCTTCTGGTTTTCAGAGGTCGCCGCCGGCAGCCATGCAAGCAGCTCCCGCTCACAGCCAGCTCCGCTGCCGCTCACTCAGGCTGCCTTGCGGCCCGATACGTAAGCCTCGATCAGCTCGACCAGTTGCTTCTGCAATTCCGGCGCGTCGAGCATGTTGCGCCGTGCCGCGTTGTGGATCACGCCCTCGATCGCCGAGGAGAGCACGCGCGCCATCGTCTCGGTATCCTTGCGGCGCTTGCGATACTGCGCGACGGCAGCCGCATAATGTTCGAGATAGCGCGCCTGGAACGAGGCATGGGCGGCGCGCGAGCCGCGGTCGCCGGGCGCCTCGTCCAGCAGCACCTGGTGCAGCGTCGGATGGATCGAGTGCGCGCCGATCATGCCGCGCACCAGCTCGCGCGCGAATTGCCTGAGCGGCTTCTCGTCGGCCGCCGCTTCGCGAATCACCGACAGCACATGATCGAAGTGGCGGCGCCGGATCGCTTCGACCAGGGCGAGCTTGTCGGGGAAATATTGATAGAGCGAGCCGATGCTGACGCCCGCGGCCTCTGCCACCTTGTTGGTGGAAAAGCCTGCCCAGCCGAGCTCGCTCAAAACGTGAGCACCGGCTTCGATGATCGCCTCGACGGTGGCGATCGAACGCGCCTGGCGCGGCTGCTTGCGCATGCGTGCGGCCGGCTTTGCAACGCGAGTAGACATGCTGGCCCGTCTCCCGAGAATATAGACAGGATACTCACATTCAATTCACCAACGCAAATGGGGCGGTAAAGATGAGTGCCAAGACCTTGCTGAAGGGCATGCTCGCCTACCAGGCGCGGGCGAACGACGAGCTGGTGGAGAAGCTTGCCGGGATGGATCCGTCTCGCGACGCCGGGGAACGCCACGCCGCGATCCGCCTGATGAACCATATCCATGTCGTGGCGCGGATTTTTGCCGCGCATCTGAAGGGCGTCGCCCATGGCTATGCGAGCGACAATACGCCGGACACGCCCGAGCCGCGCGCGTTGCGCGCCGCCTTGGCCGAGATCGACGGCTGGTATCTCGACTATCTCGAAGCCGTTTCGGAGCAAAGGCTTGCCGATCCTGTCGCTTTCACCTTCACTGACGGCGACAGGGGCTGCATGACGAGGCAGGAGATGCTGATCCATATCGTATTGCACGGCAGCTACCATCGCGGCGAAATCGGCCGCATGCTGGCCGCCATCGCGCTCTCGCCGCCCTGGGACACCTACGCCGTCCATCTGCACCAGGCCGAGCCGGCGCGCCGCCTGCGGCGCGGACGCCACCCGGCGGGCGTTTGAATGCGGCGCGTGAATATGAGCTTTAAGCTCACTTTAAAGCGCTCAAGCTTTGGTCGTCGCATCTGGCCGGTTCGTCTGTAGATGTTTCTGCTGGACAAGATGAAGTCGACGCTCGACGGCCTCTTGTCTATTATGAGCACTCTGCTCACATTGTGATGCAAGGTTATGCCGCTGGTCGATGGAGGATCGGGCGATAGAAGCCGCGCGAAAATCTGTGCGCCAGGCCGTCACTTCGAAAGTGATAGATTCGCTCACAATTTTTCCATGAGATGCATCTTAAAGCGTTTCGTGTAACCAAAATTCAATAACTGAAAATCATTGTGTTGCTTCGCTGGCTAGACAGTCGCGAGTCAGATATGCATAGACACGCCGGGTCACTCACGACCATTGGCAAAACGCAAGGGGCATCGCATGGCAAAGACGACAACCAAGGCGCCGGCGGCGAAAGCGCCGGCAAAGAAGCCGGCAGCTAAGGCTGCCGCGAAACCTGCAGCAGTGAAGAAGGCAGCCGCACCGAAGGCAGCCGCCAAGGCCCCGGCCAAGGCAGCAGCGAAGCCGGCAGCGAAGGCTGCGGCTAAGCCCGCCGCCAAGAAGCCGGCAGCGAAGGCTGCGGCCAAGCCCGCCGTCAAGGCAGCGGCAAAGCCGGCGGCCAAGCCCGCCGCCAAGAAGCCGGCAGCGAAGGCCGCGGCCAAGCCCGCCGCCAAGGCTCCGATGAAGGCCGCCGCCGCCAAGGCACCGGCAGCCGTGAAGAAGGCAGCTCCGGCCAAGAAGCCGGCCGCCAAGAAGTAATCGCGTAGCTTCGCTCGCGAACCGCAACAGGTGAGGGCGGGTGCCACTCAGGCACCCCTCTCGCCAATTCGGTGTCACGGCGAGCGGAGTCGGAGCGCACGCTCCTCCTAAAGCTCTCGGTAATTTTGCTGCCAGGCAAAACTTCCGGGAGCTTTTTTTGTTGCCGCGCCCGGGCGTCAAAAATGTATTGGCCAAGCTGGATCGGCCTTGCTGGGCCGTTGCCCTGGAGACCCATTCGGTCAACAGTGCCGCAGATAAACTGGAAAGCCGATCATGCCGAAGCTGCTTTACGCGCCCACGTCTCCTTATAGTTCGAAGGTCCGCATGGCGGCCCTCCATGCCGGGATCGCCATCGATCTCGTGCCGGTCAAGACGGAGGACAGGCCGGCCGAGCTGATCTCGGCCAATCCGCTCGGCAAGATCCCGGTGCTGGTGCTGGAGGACGGCCGGTCGGTCCATGACAGCCGCGCCATCACGCAACATCTCAACCGGCTGTCGAAGAATGCGCTGTTCCCTCGCAATCCCGACAAGCGGCTCGAAGCGGAAGTTCTCGAGGCACTGGCCGACGGCATCTGCGACTGCGCGCTGTCGATGGTCTATGAACGACGCACGCGTCCGGAAGCGATGGTCCACCAGCCCTGGCTCGATCGCCAGTGGGCGAAGATCACCGCCGCGCTCGACCTCATCAACGCCAACCCGCCGAAGCTGCCGAAGAAGATCACCGCCGGCCATATGGCGCTGCGCGCCTGCCTCGCTATCTGGCGCTGCGCTTTCCCGGCCAATGGGAGAAGGGCCGCAGCCGGCTCGTGCGCTGGGCCGCGAGGTTTGATGAGAAGTTTCCGGAGCTGAAGGGCAGCGTGCCGGGGTGACGGCGGCGCCTCCTTCTCCCCTTGTGGGAGAAGGTGGATCGGCGCGCAGCGCCGAGACGGATGAGGGGTGTTGGACGGAGTGGGACTCTGGCGAACCCGGTGCCGTCCATCGCTGATGAATGCGTCAAGCTGGAGCACCCCTCATCCGTCCGAGCTTCGCTCGGCCACCTTCTCCCACAAGGGGAGAAGGGGAAGACCGCCTTGAACCCCGTCCGTTTCCATGCTTGCCTGACACCGCCCAAGTCGGAGTGGTGACATGGCAAAGCCCTCAACCAGCCTCGCGCCCGACCCTATGGTCGAGCGTCTGCGTGCGGCGCTCGACCGGCGCGCCTTCACCGAGCAGAAAATGTTCGGCGGCACCTGCTTCATGATCGACGGCAACATGCTGATTGGCACGTCGAAGCGCGGCTTGCTAGTGCGTGTCGGCAAGGCCGCGCATGCGGCCGCAGTCGCGCGGCCCCATGCAAGCCCGATGGAAATGGGCGGGCGCTCGATGGAAGGGTATGTCCATGTCGCGCCGGAAGGCACAGCCACGGAGGCGGATCTCCGTGGCTGGCTCGGCCTTGCGCTGGCATTCGTCGAAACTTTGCCGCCGAAACCCGCCAAGGTCGCAAAGAAACGCGCGTAAGCCGCTCGTCGCATCGGCCTTGCGGACCGCGATGGGTCAGTGTTGTTAAGCTGGCCTCGAGGAACGAACGGCCAGGGGAGGAAGCAATGGCACTCAATGGGCATTGCATGTGCGGTGCTGTGGCCTGGACCTATTCAGGCGAGATCACGCGCAACCTGGTCTGTCACTGTACCGATTGTCAGCGGGCGACATCCGCCCCCTTCACGGCCTTTCTGGGAATGAGGCCGGACAAGCTGAGCTGGAGTGGCGACATCAGGCACTATGAAAGCAGCCCGAATACTTTTCGCGGTTTCTGCCCGTCCTGCGGCGCGAGGCTCTACTTCCGCTCCGACCGATGGCCTGCCGAGATCCATGTCCACGCCGCCACGCTGGACGACCCGGGCGAGTACCGTGCGGATGCGCAAGTCATGATGCGCTCAAGAGCAAAATGGCTCGACCGGCTGCAGTCGATTCCAGTCCATGAGGATTTCCAGCAGGCGCCGTCGACGCCGACTCCCTGAAGTCAGGGCGATACGGCTCGCGTGCAGTTTGTTGCCTGCTCGTACAAGGTTCTCGAAACCGGCAAGGGCAGAAGGACAGGATTACAAACACAAAAAAAGCCGGGCTCAAGGCCCGGCTTTTTCGTGTCGTGGCTTCTACGACTTAGAACTTCATACCGACGCCGAAGGTGACGCGGTTGTCCTTCGACTTGACATTGCCGAAGCCGTCAAAGTCCTTGTCGCCGTAATCGGTGTAGCGGTACTCGACGCGGCCGAACACGTTGTCCGTGATCTTGATGTCGGTGCCGACGCCGGCCGTCCAGCCGAGCATGGCCTTGCTGTCGCTAACTCCGGGAGCTTCCACCTTCTGGTTCTTGGCAGCGAGACCGCCAGTGCCATAGAGCAGGATTTCCGGGGTCACTGCATAGCCGAGGCGGGCGCGCAGCGAACCGTCGACACCGCCCTTGGCGCGGATGCCGGCGCTGTCGCCCTTGACGCCGTTGTAGCCGAGATCGGCTTCAGCACCGTAGACGAAGTTATCCTGCTGCCAGTTGTAGCCGCCGAACACGCCGCCGACGAAGCCCTTGGTCTTGACATCCGGACCGCCGGAGCGGAAGTCGGCATGCCCGCCGAAGCCGTAGCCCAGGCTGATACCGGCATAGGGACCGGCCCAGGAAGCGACCGGAAGCTCCGCAACCGGGGCGGGAGCCGGCGGCTCTTCGGAAACGACGTCAGCCGCAAAGGCGGTGCCAGCAAAGGCGAACAGCCCGAGCGCAGCGGCAAGCGGCGCGAATTTGAGATTGGTCTTCATTGTTATACTCTCCTTAAGCCACAAGACACTTAGGCTTTTTTGTTCATGAAACGCCCCGGCCCGTCCGGGGGGATAAACGGGCTTGGCGCTCAACGGTTCCGAATGTCGTGCTGAAATGCGGCTGAAGCGAACCTGAACTTGGGTCATTCCCCGGCGCGAATAAGGCCGAAAGTTGACGTTGCATCTTCGCAACAGCGAATGTCAGCAGGCTAATCATGTTGCGCTGCACACCGCTTGGTTCAAGGGGTCCGGCGACATATATTGCCGTGAACGGCGCCCCGAATCCGATGGGGCGGAGGCGCGTCCGGGCCGCTTCGCCACATTCCTGCCCCAGGTGGAAATGGCATTTAACGCTTGGCCCGTCACATTGTGCCGGCTTCCCGGAATCGTGAAGCCGATTGAGGATTGACACCATGAGACAAGCCACGACCGTCGCGCTGGTGACGGGTGGAGCAAGGCGGATCGGCAAGGCGATCGTCGAGGATCTGGCCGCCAATGGCTTTGCGGTCGCCATCCACGCCAATCGCTCCGGCGACGAGGCCGAGGCGCTGGCGAAGACGATCGTGGCCGGTGGCGGCCGCGCCGCCGTTGTCGCCGCCGATCTCACCGACATGGATGCCGTGGGTGATCTTGTCGGTCGCGCGCAGGCGGCGCTCGGACCCGTCACGCTGCTGGTCAACAACGCTTCCTTGTTCGTCGACGATCGCGTCGAGGATTTCGACTGGCAAGCCTGGGACCGCCACTTCGCCATCCATGTGAAGGCGCCGGCGCTTTTGGCGCAGAACCTTGCTCGCGCGCTGCCGCAAGACGGGGAGGGGCTGATCGTCAACATCATCGACCAGCGCGTCTGGCGGCCGACGCCGCGCTATTTCTCCTATGCGCTGTCGAAATCAGCGCTGTGGACGCAAACCCAAATGCTTGCACAGGCGCTCGCACCGCGCATCCGCGTCAACGCCATAGGCCCCGGCCCGACACTGAAGAACAAGCGCCAGGACGACGACGATTTCGAAAGCCAGGTCGAGGGCCTGATCCTGAAGCGCGGCCCGCAATTGCCCGAATTCGGCGCCACGATCCGCTATCTGTGGCAGGCACGCTCGATGACCGGCCAGATGATCGCGCTCGATGGCGGCCAGCATCTTGCGTGGCAGACGCCCGATGTGACAGGCATGGTGGAATGAGTCCCGTAGCCCAAAGAGACAAACGAAACGGCGCCGCCGACGATCTGCCGCCCGATATCGACCCCGAGATGGACGTTGAGGACGAGGCGACGGAGGAGATCGTCGAGGCCGAGCCTTTGCCGTCCGGCCCCGAGGTCGCCTTCACGGCCATCGACTGGACGCCGCATGCCGGCGACGCCGACGGCATGGTCGGCGCAGAGGTGATCCAGACCCTGGTCAAGCGGCTGCCCAACCAGCCCGGCGTCTATCGCATGATGAACGCCGCCGGCGACGTTCTCTATGTCGGCAAGGCGCGCAGCCTGAAGAAGCGCGTCACCAATTACGCGCAGGGGCGCTTCCACACCGCCCGCATCGGCCGCATGGTGCGCGAGACGGCGACAATGGAATTCGTCGTCACCCGCACCGAGATCGAGGCCCTGCTGCTCGAGGCCAACCTCATCAAGCGGCTGCGGCCCCGTTTCAACGTGCTGATGCGGGACGACAAGTCCTTCCCCTATATCCTCTTGACCGGCGACCATGTCTCGCCCGGCATCTACAAGCATCGCGGCGCACGCTCGCGAAAAGGCGACTATTTCGGCCCCTTCGCTTCCGCCGGCGCCGTCGGGCGCACCATCAATTCGCTGCAGCGCGCCTTCCTGCTTCGAAGCTGCACCAACTCTTTCTACGAGAACCGCACAAGGCCGTGCCTGCTCTATCAGATCAAGCGCTGCGCCGGGCCTTGCACCGGCGAGATCTCGCATCAGGGCTATGCCGAGCTGGTCGCCGAGGCCAAGGACTTCCTCTCCGGCCGCAGCCAGAAGGTAAAGACCGAAATCTCGGCCGCCATGCAGCAGGCCTCCGAAGAGCTCGATTTCGAGCGCGCCGCCATCTACCGCGACCGTCTTGCGGCGCTCTCGCATGTCCAGGCACATCAGGGCATCAACCCGCAGACGGTCGAGGAGGCCGACGTCTTCGCCATCCACCAGGAGGGCGGCCAGACCTGTATCCAGGTATTCTTCTTCCGCACCGGTCAGAACTGGGGCAACCGCGCCTATTTCCCCAAGGCCGATCCGGCGCTGGAGCCGGCGGAGGTGCTGGGCTCGTTCCTGGCGCAATTCTATGACGACAAGCTGCCGGCGCGCACGCTGCTGCTTTCCCAGGCCGCGCAGGAACAGGAACTGCTCGCCGAGGCGCTCTCCACACATGCCGGCCGCAAGATTACGATTTCGGTGCCGCAGCGCGGCGAGAAGAAGGAACTGACAGACCACGCGTTGCAGAACGCGCGCGAGGCGCTTGGTCGCAGGTTGGCCGAGACCTCGACGCAGGCGCGGCTGCTCGCCGGCTTCGCCGAGACCTTCGGCCTGGCAAAGCCGCCGGTGCGCATCGAGGTCTACGACAACTCGCACATCATGGGTACCAACGCGGTCGGCGCCATGGTCGTCGCCGGACCGGAAGGTTTCGTCAAGAACCAGTACCGGAAATTCAACATCCGCTCCACCGAGATCACGCCGGGCGACGATTTCGGCATGATGCGCGAAGTGATGCAGCGGCGCTTTTCGCGGCTGCTCAAGGAGCATGGCGACGTCCAGCCCGGCTCGGCCGTCGAGGACGAAGCCGGCGAGGAGGATCTGGTCGCCGGCAATGGCGGCTTCCCGGCCTGGCCGGATGTCATCCTGATCGACGGCGGCCAGGGCCAGATGACGGCCGTGCGCCAGATTCTTGCCGATCTCGGCGTCGAGGACAGGGTGGTGGCAATCGGTATCGCCAAGGGCCCGGACCGCGACGCCGGCCGCGAGCGCTTCTTCGTCAAGGGCAGGGACTCTTTCATGCTGCCGGTGCGCGATCCGGTGCTCTATTTCGTCCAACGCCTGCGCGACGAGGTGCACCGTTTCGCCATCGGCTCCCACCGCGCCCGCCGCAAGAAGGAGATGGTCAAAAGCCCGCTCGACGAGATCGCCGGCATCGGCCCCGGCCGCAAGCGTGCGCTGCTCCACGCCTTCGGCACCGCCAAGGCAGTCAGCCGCGCCGCGGTCGAGGACCTTGTCAAGGTCGACGGCATTTCGGAGCACGTGGCGAAGCTGGTCTACAATCACTTCCACGAGAGCTGAGGGCTGGTCGCGAGCATGGAAGGTTGACCAAGGCGTCGGTGTGGTGAGGGGTGCCATACCATGGAGCGTCCGCTTCGCTCCCGCTCCGCCCGTGGTGACGAAGTGCCTGGGCTTCGCCCAATCCTCGACGTTTCAAGTAAAGGCCGACTTCGAAGCCGCAATCCTCCGCCTCCGAAACAGAAATACCGCAAGTCGAGAGAGGTGCTTCACGCCGACCTTCGCGCCATTTTTCCCTGGTCAATCGAATCTCGGCTGTTGACCCCCTACATTGGCTTCTGATTTGAGTACGTCTGGCGGTGGAGATTTCCCGAGACGACATGGCACAGCGCGCGTTCAACCTGCCGAACATCCTTACCTATGCCCGCATCATCGCGGTGCCGCTGGTCGTGCTGTGCTTTTTTCTTGAAGGCCACCTGAAGTCGTCCGACTTCGCCCGCTGGTCGGCGCTGGTCATTTTCCTGCTTGCCTCGATCACCGATTACTTTGACGGCTATTTCGCGCGCGCCTGGCAGCAGACTTCCAACATCGGCAAGATGCTCGACCCGATCGCCGACAAATTGCTGGTCGCCACCTGCCTGCTCCTGCTTGCCGCCGACACCGACCGCCATGGCGGCATCGCCGGCTGGTCGCTATGGGCGGCAATCATCATCCTGTGCCGCGAGATCCTGGTTTCGGGCCTGCGCGAATATCTGGCCGCCTTGAAGGTGTCGGTGCCGGTGACCCAGCTCGCCAAATGGAAGACCACCATACAGATGGTCGCCATCGCCTTCCTGCTGGTCGGCCCGGCCGGCGACAAGATCTTTCCGCTGACCACGCAGATCGGCCTCGTGCTGCTGTGGGTCGCGGCACTTGTCACGCTCTACACCGGCTACGACTATTTCCGCGCCGGCCTCAAGCACATCATGGACGAGTAGGAAGCGCGGATGTCGACGAAACTCATCTATTTCGCCTGGGTGCGCGAGCGGATCGGCAAGCCGGAAGAGGACGTCGACTTGCCTGCCGGCATCGAGACGGTCGCCGATCTGCTGCGCTGGCTGAAGTCGCGCGGCGAGGAGTATGAGAACGCGCTGCAATACCCTGACGTCATCCGCGTCGCCATCAACCAGGAGCATGTCGGCCATCGCGAGAAGATCGAAGGCGCGCGCGAGATCGCCCTGTTTCCGCCAATGACCGGGGGCTGACATGGCCGGCGCGGTCGTGCCCGCCATCCGCATCCAGCGCGAGGACTTCGACGTCGCCGCCGAGATCGCCGGCCTGACCAAAGGCCGGACCGATATCGGCGCCGTGGTCACTTTTTCCGGCCTTTGCCGTGACGAGCAGGGCGCGCTCTCGGCGCTCGAGCTTGAGCACTATCCCGGCATGGCGGAGGCCGAGATCGGCCGCATCGCCGCCGAGGCCGCCGGGCGCTGGCCGCTGCAGGGGCTCACCGTCATCCACCGCCACGGCAAGATAGCGCCGGGCGAGAATATCGTGCTGGTGGTCGCGGCCTCACCGCACCGGCAGGCGGCCTTCGAGGCGGCGAATTTCCTGATGGACTACCTGAAGTCGCGTGCGCCCTTCTGGAAGAAGGAACACCGCGCCGACGGCTCCGAGGGCAGCTGGGTCGAGGCCAAGGAAGCCGACGATCAAGCTGCGGAGCGCTGGAAGAAACAGGGCGAATAATGCATGTCGCCCAGAACTGTGCAGCGGTTCTGGGGCAACGACATGCATCAGAAAAACTCCCGTTCGGCCATTGAACGACCGCAATCCCTCCCCAGCCTGCCGGGTGGTTTGATTTGCTTGGCGGGAGCAATCTCATGCTGGACCGGATCGCGGAATTCTTCATTTTCGGGCTGGTGCCATTGGTCGTCGGTGCGCTCGCCGTGCCGGAAGCGACCAACGCCGGCGAAATGACGATCGCGGGCGAGGTGACCTACCGCGAGCGCATCGCGCTGCCGCCCGACGCCGTGCTCGTGGTGGAGCTCGCCGATGTTTCGCTGGCCGACGCGCCGGCAACCGTGGTCGCTAGGCGCAGGATAGCGCCCACCGGCCAGGTGCCGATCAGGTTCGACATCGGTTTCGATCGCAAGGCGATCCAGAACGGCCGGACCTATGCGCTGCAGGCGCGTATTACCGTTGGCGAACGGCTGATGTTCGTTACCGCTACAAGTCATCAGGTCGATCCGCTGACGGGCAAGCCTCAGACGGTTCTGCTGAAAATGGCGCGCTGACGTCGCGCGCCGAGCCCGACCGCGCAACTTTTGTGCCTGGACACCGTTTTCTCCGGAATAAACCGGCAACGCCGGGCGTTCACCTATGCAGATGGCGGGCAGGCAAAGGGACAATGTCCCTTCACTTAAGCCGCCAGACCGAATGCGCGGGCTCGATCTGGCCACTCAAAGGAGACCAGACATGAAAAAGCGCACGCTCATCCTCGCAGCCGCGGGTGTATCGTTGATTGCCTTTGCCGGCGTTGCCCGGGCGGACGACCATCTGTTCAATGCCGAGCAGCATGGCCTCAGCCCTGACAGCCAGCCGTTCCAGACCAACAAGGCCGGCCACAGCGGCGACCTTGCGCCTGGACAGGGCAGTCCGTTCACCGGTGAGGAGACGAAGACGCCGTCTACCGATACCGAGGCAGCGAACGCCCATGCGAATGTGAAAGACCGTCAGGCCAAATGACGTCCGCCCGCCGGGGGCCGGCGGGTTTTATGAGCAATTCCGGGAAAAACGGGGCGCGTTTTCCGTCCGGAATTGCATCGAAAACAACAGAGCATGATGTCGTCCGAAAACCGCTCCGCTTTTCGGCATCATGCTCCGGCGGGCCTGACCGTCTCAACGGCTCTGTCCGTCATTTAAGCACGCCGCAATTGACCACGCTGTTGCAACCGCCTAGCTTCCCTCGAAAATGGGGATGGGGTTCCCCCGAAACCGCCCTTATGGGCTGATGACTCCTGCCAGGCGTGCTCTCGCGCGGCAGGATTTGTTTTTCCGCTCCGCTTCGTGCCTGTTCTTGTGAGGTGATTCCGGTTTGGGATCGCGTTTGGAAAGGCATTGAAGCGATGACCCTTGCGGCTTGCGCCCTGGTCCTGATCGGCGGTTTCTTCGGCGGCATTTCCCGCTTTTTCCTCTCCGGCGTGGTCGGCCGTTCCATCGGCGAGACCTTTCCCTGGGGCACGTTGTTGGTCAATGTTTCCGGCGCCCTGGCCATCGGCGCCTTCGCCGGCGCGGCACGCTCGGTCGGCGGCGTCTTCGCCAGCGATCTCGTGCGCGACCTGATCGTCGTCGGCCTGTTCGGCGGCTACACCACGGTGTCGTCCTTCTGCCTGCAGACGCTCAACCTGGCGCTCGAAGGCGAGGGGCGGCTGGCCGCCTTCAATGTCGTCGCGTCGTCGGCTCTGTGCGTGCTGTTCGTCGCCCTTGGCTTCTGGGCGGTGGTGTGGGTGTTTGGTTCATCCATCGGGGCTGCGGGCTGAGCGATGGTGGACAGGCAGATGGCAATGCGGCTTTATCTGGCGGTCGGCTGCGGCGCGGCGATCGGCTCGCTGGCCCGCTTCCTGTCGGGCTATGTCATCGTCTCCCTGCTCGGCCTGAATGCGCTTTGGTCGACCGCTTTCGTCAATGTCGTCGGCTCCTGGATCATCATGGCTTTCGCCACGCTCACCGGGCCGGACGGCCGCCTGATGGTCGGGCAGGCCGGGCGCAACTTCGTCATAGCCGGCTTCTGCGGCGGCCTCACCACGTTCTCAGCGATGAGCCTCGACACCTTCACTCTGCTGTTCGAGGGCGACTTGCCGCTGGCCGCGACCTATCTCATCAGTGTGGTCGGCCTGTCGCTCGCCGCCGCGTGGCTGGGCTATCTCACGGCGTCCAGGCTCAACCGCCTGCCGGTCGACAGGCAGTCGGCCAATAGGTGATGGGCCACACAGGTGATCAGGGAGAAGAGAACATGGAACTTCCCGCGCAATGCGCGCTGCTCAGGATATTCTTCGGCGAGGACGACAGGGCGGCCGACGGCAAGCCGCTGCATGAAGCGATCGTGATCAAGGCGCGCGAGACCGGCATGGCCGGCGCCACGGTGCTGAGGGGCCCACTCGGCTTCGGCCGCTCCAGCGTGCTCCACACCGCCAAGATCCTGCGCCTGTCGCAGGATTTGCCCATCGTCGTCGAGATTGTCGACGCGCCGGAGAAGATCGATGCGCTGATCCCAGAGATCAAGGCACTGACCAGGACGAAGAGCTGCCTGATCACCCGGGAGAAGGTGGAAGTCATCCGCTACGGTGACGGGGATTGAACTCCCCGGTCTCCCCGTCACCGCCTCGGAGACGGCGGCCGATGGCTACTTCATCGAAGACACCGGCGGAAAACAGTCTCATCGCCTCTATCGCCAGGTCCGACGCCTCGGGACTGCCTAAGACGATGCCGCGCTCCTCGCAGACCTCGTCATAGATACGCTTCAACAGGACAAGATCGTCCGGATAGGCAAGGCCACTTTCAGAAACATGAGGCTTGATCATGCCTCCCTCCTCGGTTCGGCGGAAGCGCGGCTCACAGCCGCCGACGCCCAGCGCTACTTTTGCCAATTTCGCTGAACCTAGGGCAGGCGGCGGATGTGACCACCCGCTTCAAACAAAAACGGCCCGCTGGAGCGGGCCGTTCCGTGAAACTCGAGCTTGCGCCTCAGCCGACGATCTCAGTGTCCGAAAACCAGTACTTGATCTCCTGCGCGGCGGTTTCGGGCGCGTCCGAGCCATGCACCGAATTCTCGCCGATCGACAGTGCATGTACCTTGCGGATGGTGCCCTCGGCGGCGTTCGCCGGATTGGTGGCGCCCATCACTTCGCGGTTCTTGGCGATGGCGTTCTCGCCCTCCAGCACCTGCACGATGGTCGGCGCCGACGACATGAATTCCACCAGTTCGCCGAAGAACGGGCGATCCTTGTGGACGGCGTAGAACCCTTCCGCCTCGCGGCGGCTCATCCACACGCGGCGCGATGCGATGACGCGCAGGCCGGCGTCTTCCAGCATTTTGGTGATGGCGCCCGTCAGGTTGCGCCTGGTCGCGTCCGGCTTGATCATGGAGAAGGTGCGTTCGATCGCCATAGGGTCGTCCTTGTTGTGGGAATGCAAATTGGAGTGGCGGGCTCTATACAAGCCGCCCGGCGGCTTGCCAAGGGGAGGCGGCTTCTGGTCAAGGCGAGCGCTTTGCGGGATAATTGGACGGCTGCGAACGCGCTGGACGCAGCTTGGAGCCGAGGCGATGAACTGGCCCTATCTCAGTCGCGGCGACATGGCGGGCATTGTCTTAGTGGCCGTGGTTCTTGCCTTGGCTGTCTTCGCCCTGCTGTTCTTCCCGCAGCGCGCGGAGCAGAATTTCGGCTTCGGCCCGGAATGGCAGTGCGTGCGCATGGAACAGGGCGATCCGATCTGCGTGAGGCTGGCCGACGGCAATGCGCCGAACGGGGACGCGCGCGACAAGGACGCGTCAAAATAGACGCGAATGGCACTGCACAGGGATTTTGACCGGTCGGCTTCAGTCGGCTCTGATCTAAAGCTCGACCTCAATGGTCAGCTTCGGCGAATCCCCTGCCTTGAGACCTTCGCGCTGGCGCACCGAGGCCTTGACGGGCAACAGAAGGCTGCCGGACGCCTTGTCGGGAAAGAGCGATGTTTGCCACCTGGTCTTGCCGATCGCCGCCGTGATGCCGAGCGAGCCCCAAGGGCGCGCCAGCCCCGCCATCGCCGCCTTGATCCGTGCCGCGAACTCCACCGGTAGTGTCACGAAATGCCAGCCGCCCTTGCCCGGGTAGACCCAAATCTCGGCTCGCATCTCATAGCGCAACATGCCAGCCCCCAACACTCGCAGACTTCACGCCGCCGCCGCGACCTGCCGGCCGAGCCCGCCATGCAGGTCGAGACAGCGCTCGAACCAGCGGGCGATGCTGTCGCCGTCGTCGAGCAACCGGAAAGGCGAGGCGATGCGGCCCCATTGCAGCGCCCCGAACACGATGTAATCGGCAAACAGCGGCGCCTCGCCGCCGATGAAAGGCTGATAGGCGAGTGTCGAGCGCAGCGGCTCCAGCGCGGCGCGGAAGGCCGGGAGCCCGGCATCGCGGTTGGCCACGACGTCTTCCAGGCGCTTGCCATAGCGCTGCTCGCGATTCTCGCGGAAATAGGCAGCGTTCGGTTCGTCCTGCATCGCATGCAGATTGGTCAGCGCCACCGTCGCGATGTAGGGGTGTATGGTGAGCTGCGACCAGCGCTCGATGAAGCGTGCCATCGCCTTGCCGCCTTCGCCGGAAAAAAGCGTCGGCCGTTCCGGATAGGCTTCGTCGAGATAGAGCGCGATGGCGAAGGAATCGGCGACAACCCGCTCGCCGTCGCGGATCACCGGCACCGTCCTCGACACGCCGGCTTCGACTTTCGGCACCTCCAGGAAGCGCGTCGGCACGTTGGTGGCGGCAAGTCCCTTATGCGCCAGTGCCATCTTGGTCTTCCAGCAATGCGGGCTGAACGGGCGGGCGACGTCATGGCCGACGAGGTCATAGAGCAGAATGGTCATTGGCGGGTCCGTTGCTGCGGGTTACGAAGGGTCCGGATTCGGGTCAAGCCGGGTGGGAAGAATGAAGCAGCATTTCATGATGTTTGCGGCGTACAATCAATGGGCCAATGGCCGTCTCTATGATGCCGCCGCCGATCTTGCCGAAGACGAGCTCGGTCGCGACGTCGGCGCCGTCTTCGGCTCGATGCTCGGCACGCTCAACCATCTGCTCGCCGTCGACCGCGTCTGGATGAAGCGCTTCACCGGCGAGGGCGACGCGCCTTCGAACACCGCCGCCATGCTCTACCACGCCTTGCCGGCCCTGAGGCTGGCGCGCGAGGCCGAGGACAGGAGGATCGTCGACTGGGTGGGCGGGATTGGTGACAAGACGCTCGCCGGCCGTTTCTCCTACATGACCGTCGACATGCGCACCGTCTCGCAGCGCCTTTCGCCGGCGCTCGGCCATTTCTTCAACCACCAGACCCACCATCGCGGCCAGGCGCATATGGTGCTCACGGTGCTCGGCCGGCCCTCGGTGTCGCTCGACCTGGCACTATTCCAGCGCTCCGAGGAAGGTCGCGCCTACGCCTGAGCGCTGCGTGGTCCAGGCTTTTCCGCGAGCCGATTGTTGATCAAACTCGACCATCAAGGAAGACGCGGAATCAGCGAATTTTTCCTTGAAAAAATGGAACCCTGACCGAGCCCGTTCGTATTCCCTTCATTCCCTCTCGCACAGGCATGCGCACGGACCCGGCAGTCCGGCGATGCAGTGCGAAAAAAGTGGCAACGAAGGAGAATGCCATGAATGGTATCGTAGAAAAAATCGCCGGCACATTGATCGGCGGCATCGCCATTCTCGCCGTGCCGGCGAATGCCGCTGGTCTCGACATCGGCTTTGGTATTGGCAACACTGGCGTCGCGGCGGGTAACCCGGGCGGCGCGGGCACCGGCACGGGCTCCTCGATGGGTGGCTCAACCGGTCTCGGCACTGGCTTTGGCAGCAGCATCGGCGGCGTCGGCGTGGGCGGCACCGGCGGCTTCAACGCCGGCACTACTGGCTCGATCGGCGGCGTCGCGGGCACGACTACCGGGACAGGCACCTCGTTCGGTGCGACCGGCGGCATCGGCGGCACCGACACGGTGGGCGGCGCCAGCGGCTTAAACGCCGGCACCAGCGGCTCGATTGGCGATGCCATGGGCACGACCACCGGCACCCCGTTCGGTGAGACGGGCAGCATCGGCGGCGTCGGCACAGTAGGCGGCGGTGGTTTGAACGCCGGCACCAGCGGCTCGATTGGCGGTGCCATGGATACAACCACCGGCACCTCGTTCGGTGCGACCGGTGGCGTCGTCGGTACCAGCTCCGTGGGTGGCGGCGCCGGCGGCTTGAACGCCGGCACCAGCGGCTCGATTGGTGGTGCCACAGGCACAATCATCCCCAACACTGGTACCTCGTTTGGTGCGACGGGCGGCGTCGGCGGCACCGGCACGGTGGGCGGCTCCGGCGGCTTCAACGCCGGCATCGGCGGCTCGGCCGCCGGCTCCACCATAGGTTCCGGCAATACCTCGACCGGTGGAATCGGTGGCACCGTGGGTGGTTCGGGCAGCTCGACAGCCCACTAAAAGGAAAAGCAGAGCCCGCCGCCGTGGAGGCGGGCCTGCCGTTCGCGTTATTGCTGCGCGCACCGAGCTTGCATTGAAGCCGATATTGTTCTCCCGCTGGACAATCGACCGGTTGCAGCGGGGCAATACCATGCAGCCAACGGCCAACCGGGAGCATCGGACCGGCCGTGAGGCTCTGCGGCACTCCTGCCGCGTTGCCGGCTGCGGCCGGCGGTGCCTGACGAGGCCTCCGGCCAGTCGGAGAGCCTTCCGTGGTGGCTTTCTGCTTGCCCCCACCGCAGGCGGTGCCGACGGCGTGTTAACCACACTTGCATTGAAGCTAATATGTTAGGACTTCTTTTGCGCTCGCGCTCCACAATAAGCGTGTTGCAGTGGGAGCAAAGGGCATGCGCATCGATTTGTCCCCGACAAGTTGGGGCAGGGTCGTGGTGGTCACCGCCGCCGGTACCGCCTTTTTCATCGCCGCCGCTTTCTTCGTCGATTCCTTCAATTTCCCCTCGCTGTCGCCGCAGGCGCTGCTTTGGGCGCAACTCACGGACCTTTTCCTGCCGCTTGTCCTTGGCGGCTCCTTCCTGTTCTTCCTGATGTGGAAGATGCGCCAGCTGGCCATCACGCAGAAGGAACTCGGCGTCATTGCTGCGACCGACAGCCTGACGGCGGTCTTCAATCGCGGTGCCTTCTCGATGCTGGTCGAAGCCTATCTCGAGCGGGCGCGCGACCAAACGGTCGCCGACACCGGCGCGCTGCTGATCGTCGATGCCGATCACTTCAAATCGATCAACGACCGCCTCGGTCACGATTGCGGCGACCAGGCGCTGAGGTTGATCGCCGCGACGATCAAGGGGCAACTGCACGGCGCCGACATTGTCGGACGCATCGGCGGCGAGGAATTCGCGGTCTTCCTGCCCGGCGCCGACGCCGCACGCTCGTTTCTGGTCGCCGAATCCATCAGGCGCCGCATCCGCGAGGCCGAGTTTGCGCCCGGCGGGCGGCCTTGGCCGCTTTCCGTGAGCATCGGCGGCACCGCCTTCAGCGGCCCGACCACCTACCATGACATGTTCCAGGTCGCCGACCGCCATCTCTACAAGGCCAAGTCCAATGGCCGCGACCAGGTGAGCTTCGAGATTCCGCGCGGCGGGCCGGCGGGTGATGCCGCCGGCACGGTCCACTGAATCCGAGGACAACGGTGCCTGCGGTTGAGCAGCGGCCTCTGCTGGCGGATCAACTGGCGCTCGACATCGAGATAGGCCTGATCGGGCCCGCCGCGGTCGGGGTCGACCCCGGCTGATGCACCACCGCCATCAGCATGCCGTGTTCGGCGAGCAGGTTCAGCCACTTCAGCGCTTCCCATTTAGGCGTCGCGCCGCCGCGGCCCGTGAGGCTGCGATTCATGTAGCCGGGATAGGAAAGCAGGCGCTTGCCCGCCGAGGCGCCGCAGGTGCCGATCCTGACCGCCTTGCCGTCGGCGGTGACCCAGGCATAGACGGCTTCGCCGAGTTCGCAGGCCTTCGGATCGGTTATCGTCACTCGGATCGACGACTTGTCCCGGCCAAGCCGCATTTCGGCCGCCGGCTTGAAACGCTCGCGATCGAGAAACATCCGCCCTCCCGATGCATGTCGCCGGAAGTGTGCAACGGTTCCGGGACAACGACATGCATCAAAACAAAGACTTAAAGCGCGTCCGCAACTGACATTGTGAACGGCAACCGTCCGTGTGGTGTTTCACGCAGCCGTCGAAAGTTTTCACGCGATTTCGCAGCGCCGCGTATGCCAGCAACGGTCCGTTCATTCTTTGGCGGCTAGTGTCGGAGACTGGCCTCAGCCGATCCGCGAGCGACCGTGTTCGATCTCATCGACTACAAGGCGGTGCTGGTCATCGCCCTCATCTTCATTCCGCTCGAGCAGCTCCTGCCGCTGCATGCCGAGCAATCGGCCACGCGCCGGCATTGGCTGAACGACGTCTTCTATCTGCTCTTCAACGGCATCGTCATCAAGTTCGGCCTGTTGCTGGTGATCGGCGCTGCGATGCTGGTGGTCCCGCGCGTCCTTCCCGAGGCGCTTTCGGCCGCCGTCCGGTCGCAGCCTTTATGGCTGCAGACGATCGAGGCCCTGCTCATCGCCGATATAGGCTTCTACTTTGCCCATCGCGCCTTTCACACGGTGCCGTTCCTGTGGCGTTTTCACGCCATCCATCACTCGATCGAGGAGATGGACTGGCTGGCCGGCCACCGCGTGCATCCGGTGGATCAGATCCTGACCAAGTCGGCTTCGTTCCTGCCGCTCTTCGCCCTGGGTTTTTCCGGGGAAGCGGTTCTCATCTATGTGCTGATCTATCACTGGCAGTCGGTGTTCATTCACTCCAACACCCGCATCAAGTTCGGGCCGCTGAGATGGCTGATTGCCTCGCCGCAGTTTCATCACTGGCACCATGCCAACGAACGCCAGGCCTATGACAAGAACTTCGCCGGACAGTTGCCCGTCCTCGATCTGATCGGCGGCACCTTGTTCATGCCGCAACATATGCCGGAAAAATACGGCATCGACGAGCCGGTGCCGCAGCTCTATCACCAGCAGCTCGTCTATCCCTTCGTGACCGCGGCCGAGCCGGTCGCGCCGATCGCAGAAACGTTACCGGCGGCCGCCAAGCCGGAATGACGTCACGGAAAAACCCGCCACTGAGGGCGGGCTTTCCGGGAGGGCGGTCTTCTGTTGTAAAATTCAGGCGGCAAAGCCGCCATAGCCGCGCGCCACCGGCTTGACCGAGACGACCGGCTGCTCCGAAGGCCACAAGACGCCTGCCGTCACCGCGAAGGTGATCAGCGCATCGCGCGCGGCCTCGACCGGGATTTCTCCATTCCGCGCGGCCTCGCAGGCCTTCACCGCGGCGCCATAGCTTAGGCGGCGGCGCGACGGCGGGAACTCGGTCAGGAAATCATGCATCTCGAACAGCGAGGCGATCATGCGCTTGTGGCCGGCGCCGACGCTGAGGGCGACCGGTGTGAAGAACGTCCTGTCGTGCATTCGGACCTCGTCAGTTGGCTGCGGAGGCGGCGAGCCTCCCTGGCTGGGGAAGGACGCCACACAACGCGGCTTGCGGCGGGAGGTTCCACGCATGCCGCTGTTTTCTCAAGGATGGCGTGCTCCCCGCTGGCGCGGAGACAAATCGGGCTCTTTGCCTTGCAGTCGCTGGAACGGCCAGACAGCCTATTTCCACATGCCGCGCATGCGGGCGCCGAGGTCGACCTTGACGCCCGGCCGCTGGCGCGGGTCGTCCTTGAGCGCGGCGCTCGCCCAGGACGACTGCTCGAAGGCCGAAAGCATCGAGGCCGGGATGAAGCGCGTGCGCGAGGCATAGACGTGGCGGTCGCCGCGCGCCGCCTGGTTGTGCGGATAAAAGCGCTGCGGCACGACGAGATGCAGGCTGTCCTTGGCCCGGGTCATCGCCACATAGAGCAGGCGTCGCTCCTCCTCGATGTCCTCCTTGGTGCCGACGCCGAGATCGGCCGGGATGCAGCCGTCAACGGTATTGAGCACGAAGACGTTCTTCCATTCCTGGCCCTTGGCCGAATGGATGGTCGATAGGATGAGATAGTCCTCGTCGCGATGCGGCGGTCCGGCCTGGTCGCTTGTGGCGTCGGGCGGGTCGAGGGTGAGCTCGGTCAGGAACCGCTCGCGCGACGGATAGGTCGATGCGATCTGCTCAAGCTGGTGGAGATCGGCCCGGCGCGTGATCGCATCCTCATGGATGCGCTCCAGATGCGGCTCGTACCACAGCCTGATCCGCTCGAGGTCGGCCGGCCATTTCGCGCCGGCGCGTAAACCGCCATAGATGTCGAGGAAGACCGGCCAGTCCTGCGCCGCGCGCTGCGGCGGCCGGAACCGTGCGAGGCCCAGTGTCTCGTCCAGCGATGTCGCCATGGCGTCGACGATCTGCGAGGCGGCGGACGGGCCGATGCCCGGCATAAGCTGCAGCACGCGAAAACCGGCGATGCGGTCGCGCGGGTTCTCGGCAAAGCGCAGCATCGCCAGCATGTCCTTGACATGCGCGGCATCGAGGAATTTCAGCCCGCCGAACTTGACGAAGGGAATGTTGCGGCGCGTCAGCTCCACCTCCAGCGGCCCGCTATGGCTCGAGGTGCGGAACAGCACCGCCTGTGCCTTCAGCGCCGTGCCCGCCTCGCGCTCAGCCAGGATCGCCTGGCATACATAGTTGGCCTGCTCGGCCTCGTCGCGCACGCTGACCAGTTGCGGTTTGTGCGAGGACCGGCGCTCGGTCCACAGATTCTTGGTGAAGCGCTCGCTGGCCTCGCCGATCACCTTGTTGGCGGCGGCCAGGATCGTCTCGGTCGAGCGGTAGTTGCGCTCCAGCATGACGATCTCGGTGGGCTTTGCGAATTGTTTCGGGAAATCGAGGATGTTGCGCACTTCGGCAGCGCGGAAGGAATAGATCGACTGTGCGTCGTCGCCCACCACGGTCAGCCCGGCGCCGTCCGGCTTCAGCGCTAGAAGGATCGAGGCCTGCAGCCGGTTGGTATCCTGGTACTCGTCGACCAGCACGTGATCGAAGCGGCCGCCGAGATGCGCCGCGATCTCCGGCTCGGCCGCCATCTGCGCCCAGTAGAGCAGCAGGTCGTCGTAATCGAGAACGTTCTGCGCCTGCTTGGCCTCGACATAGGCCGCGAACAGCTCTTTCAGCTGGTCCGCCCATCCTGAGCACCAGGGGAAAGCCGAGCCAAGCACTTCTCCCAGCGGCGCCTGCGCATTCACCGCGCGCGAATAGATCTGCAGGCAGGTGCCTTTGGTGGGAAAGCGGCTTTCGGTCTTCGAGAATCCCAGCTCGTGCCGCGCAAGGTTCATCAGGTCGGCCGAATCCTCGCGGTCATGGATGGTGAAGGCCGGGTCGAGGCCGATCTGTTCGGCATAGTCGCGCAGCAGTCGCGCGCCGATGCCGTGGAAAGTGCCGGCCCAGGCCAGCGCGTCGGCGATGATTGCCGCGTCGCGCCCCAGCACCTCGCCGGCAATGCGCTCGACGCGCTTGGCCATCTCGGCCGCCGCGCGGCGCGAGAAGGTCATCAACAGAATGCGGCGCGGATCGGCGCCCTTGACGATGAGATGGGCGACGCGATGCGCCAGCGTGTTGGTCTTGCCGGAGCCGGCGCCGGCGATCACCAGCAGCGGCGCCGCCACCTTGCCGTTGCCATGCATCACCGCCAGCCGCTGCGCGTCGTTCAGCCGGCCAAGATAGGCGGGCGCCTCGAAGGACGAATCACGAGCGGCGATGTTCATCGCCCATCAAGCATCGTTTCCGCTTTGTTCGCAATAATTTCCTCGCCCCGCGCGAGCGGGAAGAGGTGGCCGCGAAGCGGCCGGAGAGGGGCAGCGCCGGCATCCACGCTTCACCGGAAGGGGCTATTCCCAATCGAAAGAGCCGCTACCGCTTCGGCTCGACCCCCATCGCCGCCGACTGGCGCCGCAAATTGCGCCTTTCGTCGCCCGGCATATCCAGCGGCGCGACGTCTCCAGGCACTTCGTCGATGATCCTCACGGCAACGCGATAGGCGGTGTAGGCAAAAAGCCCGGCAAGCAGAAGGCGGACCATAATTAGTTTCCTCGTTGCGTTCGATTGGCTCGGGATTCCAACCGGACTCGGATCGGTTGGTTCCCGCCGGTCAACGCAACCAAACCGCCACCGCCCCGTTTGCCCCTCAAAGGAGCGAACGAGAGGAGGTCGTCATGAAGAAGCTTCCTGTGCTGCTGGCTCTTGCGGCAGGGCTCGTGCTCGCCGCCTGCGACAACAGCGTGCCGCCCACCAAGGCGCCGGGCGATGAAGTCAACCAGAACCCGCAGGTCGACAAGAACCCTGTGCCGAAATCGACCACCGGCGGCGATCAGCCAGGCACACCGCCGAAGCAATAGCGCCAGGGCCGGCCTTGCCGAGATTATCGTCGGGCTGAAACGAAGAAGGCCGGCGCTGCTTGGGAGGAAGCTGGGTAGCGCCGGCCAAGCGGGAAAATCAGGCCCGCCGCACAATCCAACATAGCTGAGTCTCCGCTTCGCGTCATGGTGCGATCGCGGTAGCCGGCTATGGAGCCACCGGAAAATCACGAAATTCTGCAGGGCCCGTCATTGCGAGGCCTCCGATGGTGCGGGATTCGCTCAAGTGAGCATCCGTGGAAGACTGGCCTTCACGCCATCGCCACGCGCCGTACCGGCACGTTGGCGATCTCGATGTCCAACTGGCGCTGCGTCAGCGCCGCTTCGGCCATGATCCACCGCTTGAACAGCTCGACCTTGCGGGCGCCGACCGCCTTGATGGGGCTGACGAAATACCAACCCGCCGTGTTGGGATGGTGGACCGCGAAGGGGGCCACCAGCCGTTCGGCGCGGATGTCGCTTGCCATATAGGCGCGGTTGGCGACGGCAAAGCCCATGCCGGCATTGGCCGCTTCGTAGGACATCATGCAGCTATCGAAATAGACGCTCCTCGTTTCGCCAAGCACGAAGCTTGCGCCGGCAAAGCCCAGCCACGACTGCCAGTTCTGCGTGCACGTGTCAGAGTGTAGCAGCGTGAAATAGCGCAGATCCTCCGGCACGACCTTCGACAGCGGTTTGTCGCCCAGCACCTCATGGAAGAGTTTGCGGCTGCACACCGGCGTCAGGTCTTCCTTGAACAGCAGCTCCGACGTGAGACCGGGGAAATTGCCGTCGCCATAACGGATTTCGAGGTCGTATTCCGAAGTCGAGAATTCATGCGTGGCGTAAGAGGTCGACACCCGCATCTCAATATCAGAATATTGATGCTGGAAGGCCGAAAGCCGCGGAAACAGCCAGCGCGCCGCAAAGGTCGGCAGCACGCAGATCCGCAACACATGCGCCTGCGACTGGCCGGTAGCCTCCATGCTGGCCGCCACGATCCGCTCCAGCGCCTCGCGCACGCGCGCCACATAGGTCTCGCCCTCCGGCGTCAGCGACACGGCATTGCCGCCGCGCTCGAAGATCTTGAAGCGAAGCTGGTCCTCCAGGCTCTTGACGCGCTGACTGACGGCGGAAGCGGTGATGAACTGCTCCTCGCCGGCACGCGTGAAATTCCTGTGCCTCGCGGCGCTTTCCACGATTTTCAGCGAATTGAGATTGACCTGACTGAGCAGTCGCACGGGGTTTCGACCTTAAGCTGCGCTTACGCTACCACCAGCATTCCTAAATTTACAGGGGTAGGCGTTTAAATGACTGTTAACCAAGTGTTGCCCCCATCTTGGAGAAAATAGAATGAACGCCCATACAATTCCCGAACTGCGCTGTGCAATGAGCCGCGAGGCCATCATTGGTCATGAGACCTCCTGGAAAGTGTCGGGTTTCGGCGTCGCCCAGTATCGTCACGGTTACGACCCGGCTCTGCTTGCCGCCATCGAAGAAGCGGCGCTCAAATTGAAGGCCAGCCATGCCGTGCACAAGCACCTCGACCTCACCTTCATCACTGGTGCCGACCGCTATATTCCCGAGATCAAGGAGCTCTTGCACGACAAGCTGCGCCTGGAAAGATTGTCCGACATGATGGGAACCAAGCTCGAGCCCTATCCGCTGTCGATCGTCGGCTCGACCGTCACCTTCATGAATCCAAGGGATGGCGCGGTCGAATGGCATTGCGACGGCGTTCCGGTGACGGAGCTCATTCCGCTGTCGATCAGCGATCCTCTCATCGGCGGTCATCTGGAAATCTACTGCGACGATTCCGAGACCGGCCGCTCGATTCTGGAATCCGGCCGCGAGCTGCCGCGCAACAAGATCATGCGCATCGACCACAAGATGAATTACGCCACGCTCGGCCAGTTCCTCGGTGTGCTCCACCGCACCGCGCCGATCCAGCTCGGCGAGCGCGTCACCCTGGTGCTCAACCAGCGCTCGACGGCCAAACCCTATGTCGACGACAACCGCATGTTCTACCTCGCCGCCGACAACGACCATGACCGTGCCTGGGTGAACGAGCTGGCCGAGGATGTCTGGACCAACCAGCTGCCCGCCTACCGCCGCCATGCCGAGGAACATCCCGTGCCGCAGCCGACGGCGGAAGCGGTTTCCGGCGGGGCGAGGGAGTCTTGGTAATGACCGACGATCCGGTCGAGTGTCAGCCGCCTTCAGTGTCGCTGAGCCTCGGGCCGGTCATGCCGGAAAGCCAAAGCCTTTCCGGCGCCCGCGGCGCGGCGCTTGCCTTCGCCCTCGGCGCCGTGGCGCTGTGGGCGACCAACGCCCTGGTCGGCAAGACGTTGCTTGCCGTCTATCCGGTGTCGCAAGTGCAGTTCCTGCAATTTTGCGGCGCGACCCTGGTTTTCGCGCTGATCCGGCTCTTTCCTTCCCCTCTTGTGGGGGAAGGTGGCCGAGCGAAGCTCGGTCGAATGAGGGGTGCTGGACGGATCGCCGACGCCGGAGTTCCTTCCAACACCCCTCATCCGTCTCGGCGCTTCGCGCCGATCCACCTTCTCCCACAAGGGGAGAAGGGAAATGCCGCGCTCGCCTATCTCGTTGGCTTCCTCGGCCTGGTCGGCACCATGGTCCTGCAATATATCGGCTTCGCCTCGGCGCCGGTCATCGAGGCGAACCTTGTCGCCTATACTTGGCCGCTGATGACTGCCGCGGCGGTCATCCTGCTTGGCAGGCCGCGGCGTCCGCTGTTGCTCGGGCTGGCGGCGGCGCTTGGTTTCGTCGGCGTGGCGCTAGTGATCTCCGGCGGCCGAGCGCATTTTTGGTCCAACAGTGCATGGTTCGAAGGCGGCAGCCTTGTCGGCTATCTCGCCGCTTTCGGCTCCGCGCTCTGCATGGCCTTCTACTCGTTCGCTGTCGGCCGCCTCGCCGTGTCGCCCGAGCGGCTGCTCCTGCCTTCGGCGCTGATCGGTGTCGCGCTCACCTTCGCCTGGTGCCTGCATGATGGCGTCGTGCGCCCGAGCGGCGCGCATCTTCTGCTCGGCTTCTATCTCGGCGCCGGCCCGATGGGGCTCGGCTATTATTTCTGGTCGCGCGCGGCAAAGCTCGACCACGGCGGCAGGATAGCGGTCGTCGCCTATCTGACGCCGATAGCTTCCACGTTTCTGCTGACGCTCTCGGGCGAAAGCTTGTCGATGACGGCTGTTGCCGGCGCCGTCCTCGTCATTGGCAGCTGCCTTGCGGTCGGCATCGAAGGTACGGAGAGCAGGCACAATGTCCAAAATGGCCGTTGACGAGGACGAACGCCGCGCCAGGCAGGAGGCGCACTGGCTGGTCAGGGAGTTTGGCGCGGAGGCGCCGCTCTATGCGGCCATGAAGGCCGAAAAGGCCATCGAGCAGAAGGACTTTAGCCGCTGCGCGCGCTGGAAGCGCGTGCTGGAGATCCTCGCGGAGAGGCCGCCTGCCGAGCTCAGGCGCGGTATCGCCGCCGGATGAGCGATTTGCCATGGGGCCGCCGAATCGCGCATGGTCGAGCATCCGGCGGGGGGATTGCCGTTGCCGTGCTGGAACTTGGCCTGAACTTCGATTTTTCAGCAACTCCTACCGTAGGTTGAAGTGCTATAGCCCTTTTTACCTATCCAGGCGGGCGGCCGGTGCTATAAAGCGTGCGCTATAGCTATTAGAATTCCTAACTTGCGCGTTTCCAGTCCGTGTAGAAACATCGCCTGGTATTGAGTCTCGTAGCTTTACTGACTCTGGACGGTCCGTTGGGGGACAGGTCCAATTCGATACACCGACGAAAGTCTTAAAAAAAGAGCTGGCGATTTGAGGGCCAGCAGAAGGTGAAAAAATTGTCCAACATCGACGACAAGACTGCAATCGAACTGACCGCCGACATTGTCTCGGCCTATGTCGGCAACAATCCGCTCCCTGCATCCGGCCTGCCCGATCTGATCGCCAGCGTCAGCGCGTCGGTGCGCAGGCTCGCCACCGGCAGCGTTGTCAAGGAGGCGGTGGCGCAGACGCCTGCGGTCAACCCGAAGCGCTCGGTTTTCCCCGACCACATCGTGTGCCTGGAGGACGGAAAGAAGTTCAAGTCGTTGAAGCGTCACCTCGCGACCGATCATAACCTGACGCCGGACGAATATCGTGCGAAATGGGGCCTGCCCGCCGATTATCCGATGGTGGCGCCGAGCTACTCGGCCACCCGCTCGGCGTTGGCCAAATCCTCCGGCCTCGGCCGCAAGCCGGCCGGCGGCGACGCGGCCAGGAGCAAGGGCAAGCGTAAGGCCAAGGCGTGAGGCATGTTGCCCGCAGCGGATGATGTCGCGCCATGGCCATTGCGCGACCATCTGGCCGACCTTGCCGCGTTGCGCCGCGGGGTCGCCGCGCAGTGCTCAGTGAGTGCGGCTCACGGCGTCAAGGCGCGGCGCATCCTGTTTTCGCTGGGCAGTCCGTCCGGCGACCTGCTTGCGGCGCTGGACGCGCTCGACCGGTTCGAGCGCGCCATCATCGAATGCGACGCTCCGCCGGTAATCGAGGCGCACAGGCTGCAATGTCTCGCCGTCCTTGAGCAATTCCAGGAAAAGTGTGAGCGGTTAGGCTCGGCGACTTCGGCGTAGCCTTTCCGCCCGGAACTGCGTCAAAACAGGGAGATGGAGCGATTTACCGTTTCCTCGAAACGGTGAAACGCTCTGGACCGCCTTATGGCGAGCGCTCAGCCGAGGACCTGAGGCGGCTCCGCCGGCCGGACCTGCTTGGGGTCCTGCTCGTTGGCCAGGCTCTCCGCCTCGACCGCCGTCATCTCAAGAAGGTAGACGAGCATGTTGTAGCGCGTGCGCGAGAGCATCTTCGCCAGCTTGCGCGTGATTTCCGCGACATATCGCAACGTGCGTGGATCGTTGATCGCCGCGCCCATCGTGAGCTCCTGAATGCCAGAGCCAAGTTTTCTTGGATCAAGTTATCGTTGGCGCCAACTCACGACTCACGGCGCATCGGCAAGGTCGCAGGTTTGCGATAAAAACTGAAATCAATTTTTGATAAGCATCATGCTTGGGTCAGAAGATTTCGCTGCCTTTTTGGTGGTATCGTCGCTTGCTGCATCAATATTGAGCACGAGGCAAACTTGCGGTTGTCTGCTTGCGACGGGTTGATCTTTCTCCGGGAATGTTGATCGCCGTGGCAGTCAGGAGCGACGTCGGGTGCGGCTTAGTTCTTGTAGGCAGAACAAAAGGCGGGCGGGTTGTCGTTGCCGATCATGGCGCAGCCGCGCTTGATCTCGTCGATCATCATGCTGCATGCATTCTGCCCGTTGCAGGGCGGATGGGTCGCCGGCGACACCTGGACGCATTGCGAGACATACTCGTCCGACTTCGCCTTTCCCGCGGATTGCACGCATGGCCGCGTGTCGTTCCGGCTTGCCTGTGCAGGGGCGGGTTTCGCAGATGCCGTGCCAGCCGTCGCGGGCGCGGCGCTGCCGCCGCTTTGCGGCACGCAGGAGAGGTCGCCTTCGGGACATTGCAACTGGTGCTGCAACTGCGCCAGCCGCACCTTGGTCAACTCCGCCTTGCAGGACTCGATCAGGCTCGAATGCGCGGAGCCATCGGCATAGGGCTCGGTGCGGAAGGCGCATTCCTTGTCGCGGAACGGGATCCAGGCGCGCTGCGCCTCGCGCAGGCGCTTCAGGTCGGCGGGAGCCAGACGTCCCGCCAGCTCCTTGTAGACTGCATTGAGCCCCGCGTCCGCCGAAGCGGCATTCGCGGCCGTGCAGGTCGCAAGGTCGGCCTGCGTCTTCGCTGCCGCGCAGTCGATGGTTGCCGCACGGGCGGCGGGAGTGGTGGAAAGCATGGTCAGCCCGGCGACGACTGCGAAAATCGCGACCGCCAGCGAGGCCGAAAGGAGAGAGGTCTTGGCTGACATCTGATCTGTCCTCTGCTTGAGCCGAACCCGCCGCTCGCGCCAGCATAGGTTGAGACGACCGCGGCGATCAACGCCAAACCTGTGACGTGGCAAGCAAAGTGTGACCGGGCGAAAGCAGAGGAACGAACAATCCTTCCTTGAGGGGAGACATTCCGGCAGGCCGGCAGGATAGAAGGGCGTGTCCGCCAGCCTCTTCGTCAATCATAAGGCGAAGCCTAGGATGCTTTTCCGGAATCGATTTGGATCAACAGGTGTTTCGGCTCCCGCGTCTCCAGCCGGTTCGCAATCTTGGCCGCTTGGGGCGAGATTGGTTGGCCCTGCAGCCCGCTCGCGGGTTCAGCGGCGAGAGCAATGTGAGCGGTCTCGTCTTCGAACAGAACCACCTGCGTCGCCAGCGCGGTTGTCGTGGCGACCTGGAAGAAGATGAAAGCCAGGGCGAGATAGCGGATCACGGGCGTCCAAACGCTTCGGCCGGCAACTGGTTCCAGTCCTTCGAGTTTTTTGCTGAACGGCCAAACACAGCGAGCGCGGGTCTCATCCCGGGCCCTGGCTCTTGCGAAGCGCCGATCTCCCGTGCAAAAGCCGGCCATGCTTATCATCAACGACCTTACGCTGCGCATGGCGGGGCGGCTGCTTCTCGATCATGCTTCATTGACGCTGCCGGCCGGCACAAAGGCCGGCCTTGTCGGCCGCAACGGCACCGGCAAGACGACGCTGTTCAAGGCGATCACCGGCGATTTCCCTTCGGAAACCGGTTCGATCAGCCTGCCGAAAAGCATCCGCATCGGCCAGGTGGCGCAGGAAGCCCCCGGCACCGAGGAGCCGCTGATCGACATCGTGCTCAAGGCCGATATTGAGCGCACCGCGCTGCTCGAAGAGGAAAAGACGGCGACCGACGCGCACCGTATTGCCGACATCCACATGCGGCTGGCCGACATCGACGCCCACTCGGCCGAGTCCCGCGCGGCCACCATCCTTGCCGGCCTCGGCTTCGACGACGCGGCGCAGCGCCGCCCGGCTTCCTCCTTCTCGGGCGGTTGGCGCATGCGCGTGGCTTTGGCCGCAGTGCTGTTTTCCGAGCCTGACCTTCTGCTGCTCGACGAGCCGACCAACTATCTCGACCTCGAAGGCACGCTCTGGCTCGAGAATTACGTCTCGAAATATCCGCACACGGTTCTGCTGATCTCCCACGACCGTGACCTGCTCAATCGCGCCGTCAATTCCATCGTCCACCTCGATCAGAAGAAGCTGACCTTCTGGCGCGGCGGCTACGACCAGTTCGAGCGCCAGTACACCGAGCAAAAGGAACAGCAGGAAAAGGGTCGCATCAAGCAGGAAGCCGCCCGCAAGCATATGGAATCCTTCGTCGAGCGTTTTCGCGCCAAGGCCTCCAAGGCCAGGCAGGCGCAGTCGCGCATCAAGGCGCTGGAAAAGATGAAGCCGATCGCGGCGATCGTGAACGACACGGTGCGGCCATTCTCGTTTCCGGAGCCGGTGAAGACGGTGGCATCGCCGATCGTTGCGCTCAACAACGTCAGTGTCGGTTATACGCCCGGTGAGCCGATCCTGAAGAAGATGACCTTGCGCATCGATGCCGATGACCGCATCGCGCTGCTCGGCGCCAACGGCAACGGCAAGTCGACCTTCGCCAAACTTCTGTCCGGCCGGCTGAAGCAGGAGGCCGGCACGATGACGGTAGCGCCTGGGCTGAAGGTGGCGATCTTTGCCCAGCACCAGCTCGACGATCTCAGGCCTGAGGAAAACGCCTACGAGCATGTTCGCAGGCTGATGCCGGAGGCGCCGGAATCGAAGGTGCGCGGCCGTGTCGCCCAGTTTGGGCTTACCACCGAGAAGATGAACACCGCAGCCAAGGATCTGTCCGGCGGCGAGAAGGCGCGGCTTTTGATGGGGTTGTCGGCCTTCGAGGGGCCGAACCTGTTCATCCTCGACGAGCCCACCAATCACCTCGACATCGACAGCCGTGAATCGCTGATCCATGCACTGAACGATTTTCCGGGCGCCGTGATCCTGATCTCGCACGATCGGCATCTGCTCGAGGCGACGGCCGACCGGCTGTGGCTGGTCAAGGACGGCGCGGTCAATCCCTATGACGGTGACCTCGAGGATTATAAGACGCTGGTCACCGGCGTTTCCGCCAACCGCCGTGAGCAGAAGGAGGCGGACAAGGCGTCCAAGGCCGATCGCCGCCGCGAGGCGGCCCAGCGCCGTGCGGCACTGGAGCCTTTAGCCAAGGAAATCCGCGCCACCGAGGCGCTCATGGACCGCATCCGCAGGCGCATCGACCTGATCGAGGACGAGCTTGCCAATCCGGCGGTCTACGAAAAGGACCCCTCGACCGCGACGCAGCTCGCCAAGGAGCGCTCGCAACTGGCACAGACGCTGGCGCAAAACGAGGACAAATGGCTGACGATGTCGGCGGAGTATGAGGAAGGGATCGCGGAGTAGCGCGGTTCCCCTTCTCCCCTTGTGGGAGAAGGTGGATCGGCGCGCAGCGCCGAGACGGATGAGGGGTGTTCCAGCGGAGTGAGACGCTGGGAATTGGGTAAAGCGGTGCGGGAAACGTCGATGTCCAGAAAATTGTGGATCAATGCAGGCAGCCTTCTGGCGGTCGACTCGAACGCAAGTGTCAAATGCCCGGAATGTGGCGAAGCGGACCTCAAAGTTTTCGACACCAAGGCAGGCGAAGATCATATCGAGCGGCACATGCGCTGCCCGAAATGCGGCGCTTATAGCGCGCTGTATAAAAACATCACTGAGTAGCCGACATTAGGTTTGATTCCAGCTTGGCAGTTGCCTTGCAAGACAACCGCCTCATTTCTTCCAACACCCCTCATCCGTCTCGGCGCTACGCGCCGATCCACCTTCTCCCGCAAGGGGAGAAGGGGGAGCCCATCTGGCCCTACACCTCGTCCCTAAAACCCGCTACACACCCCGCATGAACCAGCACGCCAAGCTCCGGATCGGCCATTCGGCCTGCCCGCATGATTGCCCCTCCACCTGCGCCCTCGAAGTCGAGCTGCTCGATGACAACCGCATCGGCCGCGTCCACGGCGCCAAGGCGAACAGCTATACGGCGGGTGTCGTCTGCGCCAAGGTCGCGCGCTATGCCGACCGCGTCCACCATCCCGACCGGCTGCTGAAACCGCTGGTGCGCGCCGGGGCCAAGGGCGAGGGCGCCTGGAAGGAAGCCAGCTGGGAAGCAGCCCTCGACCTTGTGGCGGAAAAATTCATCGCAGCCGAAGCGAAATACGGCTCGGAGACGGTCTGGCCTTATTTCTACGCTGGCACGATGGGGCTGGTGCAGCGTGACGGCATCCAGCGGCTGCGCCACGCCAAGAAATACTCGGGCTTCTTTGGCTCGATCTGCACCAATCTCGCCTGGACTGGCTGGATGATGGGCGCGGGCGCGCTGCGCGGTCCCGATCCGCGCGAGATGGCCAAATCCGACTGCGTGGTGATCTGGGGCACCAATGCCGTGGTCACCCAAGTCAACGTGATGACCCATGCGACCAGGGCGCGCAAGGAGCGTGGGGCCAAGATCGTCGTCATCGACATCTACGACAACGCCACGATGAAGCAGGCCGATCTCGGCCTGGTGCTGAAGCCCGGCACCGACGGCGCGCTCGCCTGCGCGGTCATGCACGTGCTGTTCCGCGACGGGCTGGCCGACCGCGCCTATCTCGAGAAATACACCGATGATCCGCGTGGGCTGGAAGAACACTTGCGCGTCCGCACACCCGAATGGGCGGCCGCCATAACCGGGCTATCCGTCGCCGAGATCGAGGCATTCGCCCATCTCGTCGGCAAGACCAAGAAGACCTACTTCCGCCTCGGCTACGGCTTTGCCCGCCAGCGCAACGGCTCCGTCAACATGCATGCCGTCTCCTGCATCGCCGCCGTCACTGGCGCCTGGCAGTATGAGGGCGGCGGCGCCTTCCACTCCAACTCCGGCATCTTCCAGCTGAACCAGGACGTGCTGGAAGGCACCGCGATGCGCGACCCGAAGGTGCGCTATCTCGACCATTCGCGCATCGGCCCGGTGCTGACGGGCGCGGCCGACGCGCTCTATGGCGGTCCCCCGGTGACGGCGATGCTGATCCAGAACACCAATCCGGCCAATGTCGCCCCGGAGCAGCGGCTGGTGAGAAAGGGTTTTCTGCGCGAGGATCTGTTCACCTGCGTGCATGAGCAGTTCATGACCGACACGGCCAAGCTCGCCGACGTCGTGCTGCCAGCGACGATGTTTCTGGAGCATGACGACATCTATAAGGGCGGCGGCAACCAGCACATCACGTTGGGCCCCAAGCTGATCGAGCCGCCGGAGGGGCCGCGAACCAACCACTATGTCAATGAGGAGCTCGCTAAGCGCCTCGGCGTCGGCGACCGTCCGGGCTTCGGCCTGACCGAGCGCGAGCATATCGACATCATCCTCGGCAAGCGCGGGCTCGGCAGCTTCGACAGCCTGAAGGCTGAGAAGTGGGTCGACCTGCAGCCCGGCTTCGACGACGCGCATTTCATCAACGGCTTCGGCCATGCCGACAAGAAATTCCACTTCCGGCCCAACTGGACCGGGCAGTCGGCGCCCAACCGGCCGCCGAAAAGCATGGGTCTGTTCGGCCCGGTGGGACGGCTGCCGGAATTCCCCGATCATGTCGAGCTGATCGAGGTCGCGGACGAGGAGCATCCGTTCCGGCTGGCGACCTCGCCGGCGCGCAATTTTTTGAACTCGACTTTTGCCGAGACGCCAGTGTCGAAGGCCAGGGAACGCCGGCCCGAATTGTTGCTCCATCCCGAAGATGCCGCGGCGCTCGGCATCGAGGATGGCGGCCGCGTCGAAGTGGGCAACCGGCGCGGCGACGTGGTGCTGCACGCAAAATTCTTCGACGGCGTGAAGCGCGGCGTGGTGGTCGCCGAAGGCATCTGGCCGAACAGCGCGCATGAGCGCGGCGAAGGCATCAATGTGCTGACCGGTGCCGATGCGCCCGCGCCCTATGGCGGCGCCGCCGTCCATGACAACAAGGTGTGGCTCAGGGCGCTTTGACCCACTTCGCGGTCTGCCATCGCTTGGCGGCTCACCAGGTGGGATCTCGGCCTTCGAGATCATCGTCCGGGACGACCTGCGATTGGCGCCCATGGCTGGCGTAGGGATCCACGTAAGCCATCTTGAGTGCGTCGCCTACCAAACCGGACATGGCATTGAGCGATGCGCCGAGCCTCGGAAAGCCTCGCCGCAGCAGTTTAAGGCGTCGGACTATGATCGGGCTTGTGGTGAGGATGTCAGCCATGATGTCCTCCTGTAACGGCGACAATGGCGCTGCCTCCCACGCAGGTCCTTGGCTTGAACCTGAAGAGACCTGAACGGCTCTGAATTTGCCTGAAGCGAAGAATCCCGAACGGCCCTGAAGTTCGCCTTCAGGGTTATCTTGGACTATCCTCCCCGCGAGGGTGGTGGCCAATGGACTTGGAGTTTGGGAACTATCGTTTGAGACGAGCCGAACGGCAGTTGCTAGGCCCGAAAGGGCCGGTGGAGCTTTCGGCGCGTTCCTTCGACATCCTCGCCATGTTGCTCGACAGACCCGACGAGGTGATCGGCAAGACCGAACTTCTAGATGCGGTCTGGTCCGGCGTGGTGGTGGAGGAGAATACGCTGCAGGTCCACATTTCGGCGCTGCGAAAATTGCTGTCTGCCGAGATTATCGCAACCGTGCACGGTCGCGGCTATAAATATGCAGGCCCCAGGCCCTTCGCGGTTAAGGCGGATGTTACGCGGTCGTTCAGACCGTCCATCGCCATACTTCCTTTCGACAATATGAGCGGCGATCCGGAGCAGGATTATTTCAGCGACGGCATCACCGAGGACATCATCGCCGAGCTTGGCAAGTATAAGGAGTTTCTGGTCATCGCGCGGAACTCCTCCTTCCAGTTCCGCGGCAAGGCGCATGATCCGGCGGAGGTGGCGAGCAAGCTTGGCGTCCAATACGTCGTCGAAGGCAGCGTGCGGAAGATCGGCAACAGGGTGCGGATCGCCGTGCAGCTAACCGATGCGTCGTCGATGGCACATATCTGGGGCGAACACTACGACCGGGAACTCGACGACATTTTCGCCATCCAGGATGAAATCACCCGGATGATCGCGGCGCGTCTGGCTCGGCAGGCCAGAACCGCGATTTCGTCGCGCGCCAGAGGCCGCCCGACCAACAACATGTCGGCCTATGAGTTTTATCTGCGGGCGCTGCAACTGGCCGCGGTCTATGACACTGTGCTCCAAGCGGAACCATTTCTGCGCCACGCGGCAAAGCTCGATCCGCAGTTTGCTGCCGCCCACGCCATGCTCAGCTTTGTGGAGTCGATCAAGTACTATTGGGACTACAACAATCCCAGCCATTTGCATTCCGGACTGGCGATCGCAAGAGCGGCGTTGGACCTTGATCCCGACGAGGCCTATGGGCATCTCGCCACCGGCTTCGCTCACTTGTACCTGCGCCAGTTCAAACAGGCTGAATTCAGCCTTGACCGGGCCGTCGCGCTCAATCCGAACGATCCATTCATTCTTAGTATCCGCGCTATTTTCCTCAATCACACGGGCAGGCCGGAGAAGGGGCTTGATGAGATAGCCGAAGCCCAGCGCCGCGACCCATACGCCGTGGGATGGTATGACGACTTCCGTGGCGTCCTTCTGACGACGGCCGGACGATATCGCGAGGCAGTCGTCTGCTACGCGAAAATGGCGACTGTAACACCGTGGTCGCTCATCCGTCTTGTCATCTGCCATTCCGAACTCGGCGAAATCAGGCAAGCGCAAGAGGTCCTGGCAAAGGTAAAGGCGCATTATCGCGGACTAAGCCTCGACCAGATCATCGATACCGAAGTGGATTTCTACCAGGATGCCGCCATATGCGGGCGCTATCGCGCGATCCTCGATCATGTTGAGAAGGCGCAATAGCGCCGTCGCGGCCCGTAGCCTTGCTACTTCGCCGCCTGCGCGTCCAGCGTCTTGATCTCGTCCGCGGCCGCCTTCACATTCGTGTACAGTTCGCTCTCGTCTCGCCCCGTTTGCCGTGGCCTGCAATCGTTTGAATCAATTTGCCAAGGCGGCATGCTAGAGGATTGTTCCGACTCAGTTTTCGACAGGATCGCCATGCCGCAGCCGCTCAGGATAGCCATCGCCGGCGCGCTCGGCCGCATGGGCCGGCAGATGGCGGAAGCCGTCGCGGCCGATCCGCGGCTGCAGCTCGTAGCGCGCTTCCATCGACCGGGCAGCATGGGCGAGGGGCTGGTCGAGCGCGATGAAGCGCTGGCGCTTGCCGATGTGGTCGTCGACTTCACCACGCCCGCAGCTTCCGCCGAACTGGCCAAGGCCTGCGCGGCGCGCGGCGGTCCGGCGCTGGTCATCGGTTCGACCGGCTTCAGCGCCTCGGAACTGGCGGCGATTGCCGACGCCGCGAAGAAAGTCGCCATCATGCGCTCCGGCAGCTACTCGCTCGGGCTCAACATGCTGACCGGCCTGGCCGAGCAGGCGGCAAGGGCGCTTGCCGCCGACGACTGCGACATCGAAATTTTTGAAGCGCATCATCGCATGAAGGTCGATGCGCCGTCGGGCACGGCGCTGATGCTGGGCGAGGCGGCCGCGCGAGGACGTGGCGTCGTGCTGGACGATGTGGCGAGACGCGCCCGCGATGGCCTCGTTGGTCCGCGCAATGCCGGTGAGATCGGCTTTGCCGTTATGCGCGGCGGCAGCATCGTCGGCGAGCACAGCGTCAGCTACCTGAGCGACGGCGAGAGGCTCACGCTTTCGCATGCCGCCGGCGACCGCTCGATGTTCGCCCGCGGCGCCATCGCGGCTGCGCTCTGGCTCGCCGGACGGCCGCCCGGCGAATACGACATGCGCGATGTGCTGGGCTTCACTGCCTCGTGACCGGAAACCCCGCCGGACTCCATTCCGCGGCCTCTAAATCGGCTGAAAGCCAGCTGAAAGCTTGGCCATGCCATGACAGTTTTGTGGCGGTCGCCACATGAACGGCCTGGGAGCGGCCGACAGGAGGAATGCGGCGCGGCGCGCCGCCCAGTGGAGGAAGACTAGTGACCCGTTTCATCTCTAAACGCGCCCTGCGTTCAGTGGCGCTGACGCTTGCCATGATTGGCGCTGGCGCATCGACGGCATCGGCAGCCGACAAGATCACCATCATCGTCGGCGGCATGGAAAAGCAGATCTATCTGCCGGCCGTGCTCACCCAGCAGCTCGGCTACTTCAAGGACGAGGGGCTGGACGTGGAGTTGGTGAACTCCCGCGCGGGCGTCGAGGCCGAGAACGAATTGCTGGCCGGTGCCGTGCAGGGCGTCGTCGGCTTCTACGACCACACCGTCGATCTGCAGTCGAAGGGCAAGTACATCCAGTCGATCGTGCAGTTCAGCCAGGCGCCGGGCGAGGTCGAGCTGGTCTCGGCCAAGCACCCGGAAATCAAGTCGCCGGCCGACTTCAAGGGCGCGACGCTCGGCGTCACCGGCCTCGGCTCCTCGACCGATTTCCTGACACAGTATCTCGCGGTTCGCAGCGGCCTGAAGCCGGGCGACTACACGCTGCTTCCCGTCGGCGCCGGCAACACTTTCATCGCCGCCGTCAAGCAGGACCAGATCCAGGCCGGCATGACCACCGAGCCGACCATCGCTAAGCTGCTCCAGACCGGCGAGGCCAAGGTCCTGGTCGACATGCGCACGCCCGAAAAGACCAAGGCGGCGCTCGGCGGCGACTACCCGGCTGCCTCGTTCTACGTCCAGTCGAGCTGGCTCGAAGGTCACAAGGACGAGGCGCAGAAGCTCGCCAACGCCTTCGTCAAGACGATGAAGTTCATCGCCGGCCATTCGGCCGAGGAGATCGCCGACAAGATGCCGAAGGACTATTATGCCGGCAGCAAGGACCTCTATGTTCAGGGCCTGGCAGGCGGCAAGGCGATGTTCACGCCGGATGGCCGCATGCCGGCCGATGGACCGCAGACCGTGCTGAAGGTTCTGTCGACCTTCTCGAAGAGCCTGCAGGGCAAGCAGATCGACCTATCGAAGACCTACACGACAGAGTTCGTCGACGCGGCGAAGTAGGCGCCGGCAGGCGAGGGCGGACGGACCCCGTCCGCCCTTGAAAGCAAGAGCTTGCGTCGGCCGACTGATCAATTCGGCGGCCGTGTTTCCGGATGCCGGCGAGCAGGGCCCGCGGGCCCGGATCGCGCCATCCCCGCGCCACCACAACAGGAGTGTGCCATGCAATCGCAGACCATGGCGGCGGAGAAACTGTCTCCCGCCGCGCCGCCGGTTGACGCCGCGATAGCCATCGACGATGTGACGCTGCGCTTCGTCACGCCCGACGGCCACATGATGACGGCGATCCGCGATTTCACCATGACGGTGGCGCGCGGCGAGTTCGCCTGCGTCGTCGGCCCGACCGGCTGCGGCAAGTCGACGACGCTCAACCTCGTCACCGGCCTGTTGCGTCCGACCACCGGCAATGTCCGGGTCATGGGCAATCCGGTCACCGACATCAGCCGGGACATCGGATTCGTCTTCCAGGCCGACGCGCTGTTTCCGTGGCGCAGCGTCCTCGACAATGTCGCCGCCGGTCCGCTCTTCCGCGGCACGCCGAAGAAAGAAGCCTATGAGAAGGCGCGCGACTGGATCGGCCGGGTCGGCCTTTCGCGGTTCGAGAAGCACTATCCGCACCAGCTTTCGGGCGGCATGCGCAAGCGCGCGGCGCTTGCCCAGACCTTCATCAACCAGCCCAAGATCCTGTTGATGGACGAGCCCTTCAGCGCGCTCGACATGCAAACCCGCACGGCAATGCAGGACGAATTGCTGGACCTCTGGTCAGGGCTGAAATCATCCGTCGTCTTCGTCACGCATGATCTCGAGGAAGCGGTAGCGCTGGCCGACAAGGTCTATGTGCTCACCGCAGGCCCGGGCACGGTGAAGAGCGTCTACCGCATCGACCTGCCGCGCCCGCGCGTCATGTCCGACATTCGCTACGACCCGAAATTCATCGAGATTGCCAAGGTGATCTGGAACGATCTGCGTGAGGAAGTGCAGCTCGGCCAAAGCCGTGGCTTGCAGGCGAGCCATTGAAAGGAGACTTGCCATGACCGCCATCTCTCCAACCGATCAGGCCGCCGCCCGCGCCACCTCGATCGTCGCCGCGGAAGCGCAGGCGAGGGCACGGCTGCGCAAACGCCATGCTCTGGTCATCGGCCTGCGCCTCGCGATCCTCGTCGTCTTCCTAGGCCTTTGGGAACTCTGCGCCGACTACAACATCATCGACCCGTTCTTCTTCTCCAGCCCGTCGGGCATCTGGGAACAGATCTGGTCCTGGATCACCGAGGGCACCTCGCAGGGGCCGCTCTGGCTGCAGATCTATGTGACGCTGGAGGAAACCTTCCTCGGCTTCGCTATCGGCGCCGTCGGCGGCATCGTGGCGGGCATCATCCTTGGTCGCAACAAGCTGCTGGCCGATGTGTTCTCGATCTACATCAAGATCGCGAACTCCGTGCCGCGCGTGGTGCTCGGCTCGGTGTTCATCATCGCGCTCGGGTTGGGCATGGCTTCCAAAGTGGCGCTGGCCGTCGTCATGGTGTTCTTCGTCGTCTTCGCCAATGCCTTCCAGGGCGTGCGCGAGGCCGACAGGGCGATGATCGCCAACGCCCAGATCCTCGGCGCCTCGCCGTTCCAGATCACCCGCTCGGTCATCATCCCTTCGGCGATGAGCTGGATCCTCGCCAGCCTGCATGTCTCGTTCGGCTTTGCGCTGGTCGGCGCCGTCGTCGGCGAGTTCCTCGGCGCCAAGCAGGGCATGGGCCTTTTGATCTCCACCGCACAGGGCGCCTTCAACGCCAATGGCGTCTTCGCCGCCATGATCATCCTGGCGGTGATGGCGCTGGTGGTGGAGTTCATCATCACCCGCTTCGAGAACTATGTGGTAAAGTGGCGCCCGGCGCCGTTCAACGAGCAGGGGACCTGAGCGATCACCGCACACCATCATGTCTGGTGTGCGGCTTCACCCAGTGTATGACAAAGTCATGCGCCTTGTGCTATACTGAGGGGCATCGAGGAGACGAGCCATGCGAAACTCCCAGCCCCTGACGATCACACTGCCGCTCGAGATGGCGCAGATGGTGAAAAATAAGGTTGCCTCGGGCGAATACGCCACCGAGAGCGAAGTCATCCGTGATGGCCTGCGTACGTTGGCCGCCCGTGACGCGGCGATTGAACGCTGGCTGCGCGAGGCAGTTGTGCCGACGATGCAGGATGCGCGCGCCCATCCTGAGAAGCTTTTGACGGCCGAGCAGCTGCGCCGCAATCTCTCTGAGCACATCAACGCGGTCGCCGCCAAACCGCGCTCCGGTGCATGAAATATCAGGTCAGGTTCCATGCTGCCGCCGAGCGGGACATTGCCGAGTTGCTGACCGAGCTCGCGCCAAAGGCTGGCGTGGCAACCGCTTTGCGTTTTGTCGGGCGCATTGTCGACTATTGTCTCGACTTTGAAACTTTTCCGGAGCGGGGCACGCGTCATGACGAAATCGCACCGGGTTTGCGCACGGTAGGATGGCGCCGACGCGCAACGATCGCGTTCGAAATCGTGGATGACAAAGTGGTCATCCTCCGGATTCTTTATTCGGGTCGTACGCTCGAATTGCCGGACGAAGAGTCCGAGCATTGAGGTAGGCCTTAGGCCAGCGGCAGCCGGACCTCGACTTTGAGCCCGCCCGCGGCGGCGTCGCCCAGAGTGACGCTGCCGCCGGCATTCTCGACCACCTCGCGCACGATCGCCAGGCCGAGCCCGCTGCCTTCCTCTGCCGAGCCGGCGAGGCGGTAGAAGCGTTCGAAGACATGCTCCCGTTCCTCGGCCGGAATGCCGGGGCCGGTGTCGGCGACCGTCAGCACGCCCTCGCGATCGACCATCGCCAGCCTGACAGTCACCGCGCCGCCAGCCGGCGTGTAGCGCAGCGCGTTGTCGACCAGATTGACGATCATCTCGCGCAGCATCGTGCCGTCGCCGATCACCGCCACCGGTCCGTTCTCCTCGAGGCCGAGGTCGATGTCGCGCTTGATCGCCACCGGCGCCTGCGCTTCCAGCACATGGCGGGCAGCTTCGGTGAGGTCGATGCGGTCGGCGCGTGGCCGCCGGCTGCCGGGCTCGGCGCGCGAAAGCGTGAGCAATTGTTCAGCGAGCCGCGCCAGCCTGCCGGAACTCGCTTGCAACGCGACCAGCGCCTCCTGGCGCCGATCGGACACGGTTTCCCGCAAGGCATAGCTTGCCTGCGTCGACAAGAGCGCCAGCGGCGTGCGCAACTGGTGCGCGGCATTGGCGATGAAGCGTCGCTGCGCCGCCATTTGCGCCCGCACGCGCTCCATATAGGCATTGAGCGCCTCGATCAGCGGCCGGATCTCGCTCTGCGCGCCCGGGACCTCGACCGGATCGAGATCGCTGCGGCTTCGCGAGCGCACGGCATCGCGCAGCCGGATCAGCGGCGCCAGGCCGCGGCGCAGGCCAAGCAGCACGAACACGCCGGCAATGGCCACCAAGGCAAGCTGCTGGGCGAAGGCGCTGAGCCACAGGCGCTTGACCATGGCGTCATGTCCGGCGAGCGTGACGCCGACCGTGACCTTGATCGGCGAATCGCTGCCGGCGCCGATCACGGCATGGCTGAGCGTTGCCAGGCGCAGCGGGTGATCGCGGTAGGTGGCCTCGACGCTGCCGCGATCCGGCGCCTCGGGCAGGTCCGGATAGCCGCTCAGCAGCCGCCCGCCGGCGGTCTCGACGCGATAATAGACGCTGTCGCGGTCGCCGGTGTCGAACATCTCGATCGCCGCCGGCGGCACGGTGGCGTCGAGCGCGCCGTCGGCCATCGCCACCTGCTCGGCGATGGCGCGTGCCGAGCCGACCAGCATGCGATCGGTGACGAGGTCCGCCGTCGCCAGCGCGTTGCGCTGGCTGGTCCACAGATTGATAGCGGCGAGCCCAGCCAGCGGCAGCACCACCCAGGCCAGCAACTGCAGGCGAAGGCTGCCGAACCGGAGCCTGTCGATTTTCATGGCGCCGGATCGTCGTGGCGCAACAGATAGCCCAGGCCGCGCAAGGTGGCGATCTGGACGCGCGATCCCTCGAGCTTCTTGCGCAGCCTGTGCACATAGATCTCGATGGCGCTGGGGTCGGCGTCGGTGTCGAAGTCGTAGATCGCGGTCGAGAGCGCCGCCTTGCTCACCGTGCGACCGGCCTTGACGACGAGCTGTTCCAACACCGCGTGCTCGCGCGGCGTCAGCGACAGCGTCGCGCCGGCAAGCGAGAACAGCCTGGTGTTGGTGTCGAAGGTGAGATCGCCGCAGGAAACGACCGGCGCGGTGCGGTCGTTGGCACGGCGCAGCTGCACGCGGATGCGCGCTTCCAGCTCCTCGATCTGAAATGGTTTCGCCAGATAATCGTCGGCACCTTCGTTGAGGCCCTTGACCCGGCCGTCGAGGCTGGCATTGGCGGTAAGCACGATAACCGGCACCGGGTTGCCGCGTGCGCGCAGCCTTTTCAGCACCTCCATGCCGCCCATGCGGGGCAGGGCAAGGTCGAGGATGATCAAAGCGTGATCCCCGGCGGCTAAAGCATGCTCGACATCCTCGCCGTCATGCACGACGTCGACGACATAGCTCGCCTGGCGCAGCGTCTTGCTCAGCCAATCGGCCAGTTCGCGATTGTCCTCGACAAGCAGCAGCCGCATCGTTCGTCGCTGTTCCTCCCAACGGCGTCGACCTTCGCCAAAGCGCGGCAGGCGGCGTCCAAATTGGTTCCCGAGGCAACCGATAGTATCGATCCGCGCGCAAGGCAAACGTGGTTTCTCGGCGACCGCCACCCCGGTCATGGTGCCTGCCGAGCCACCTGTTCGGTCGTGCAAGTGACAGAACCGAACCGTTCGGTTCAATTAATGTTGACGGTTCGTATAGCTGGGGTGAACACCGGCACCTGTTATCTATGTGCCGCATCGCGCGACGATCCCCGTAACCGATTGATATTAAATAACAAGAATGTGGCGCTCAGTCGTTCACTCAATTTCAAGATCGAACCGAACGGTTCGGTTCACAATTTTTCGTGATTGGAAATGGCAACAGGGCCGACCCATTTCGGGGTGGTCCGAGCGACGCGAATTTCCATTACGGCACGCCACTAGACGGACACGACTTTTGAAATCTGGAGTATCTGAAATGAACAAGATTGCTTTTGCCGCCGCTGCTTTCCTCATTGCCACGGGCAGCGCTTTCGCTGGCAGCGACCACTACGGTTCCGACAACGTCAACCAGCCGGCCGTAACGGCCCCTGCGGGCAACGTCGACAACACCGTCACCGGTTCGATCCGCAAGCTCGACAAGTTCGAGCAGCGCGAGTTCCACATCACGCCTGATCAGAACCAGCCGCAGTCGGGCCAAGGCATCTGGGGCCGCTAACCGGCGCGCCTCCTAACCCGCTTGAACCAACAACCTTCAAATCTGGAGTAACTCATATGACCAAGATCGCTCTTACCGCCGCCGCCCTGCTTGTTGCCACTAGCGCCGCTTTCGCCAGCTCGGACAATTACGGAGCGGCCAATGCCAAACAGCCGGCTGTCACCATCGACCGGACTGTGACGACCTCGATCGCGAAGTCGGACGCGGATGTCCGAAGGCCGGTGGTGCAGGGCACCGATCACAACCTGTTCGGCAACCACTGATCCGACCCGGAAAAAAGCAGGCGGCGGGCTTGTCCCGCCGCTCTGTTTTTCTGCAGCCGGCTAACGCCGTTTGAATCGCATCACAAGTATTTGTTATCACAAGCATTTGTAATCGTTTGTCTTTTTCTGAGCGAAGTCCGATCCGACACTGCCATGGCAGCTGAAAAGCGAACGCGCCGGGAATAAACCCAGGCCGCCGCGGGTCTTTTCGGCAGCGGGGCCATCCTCCCAAGGCCATCGCCCGACGAAACCAAACGGACAAGGAAAACCGAAATGACCAGGATCGCTCTCACCACTGTCGCAATGCTTCTCGCGATGGGCTCCGCCTTCGCCGGCAGCGACCACTACGGCGCCGATGGCGTCAACCAGGCAGCCACCGTTGGCTCCGACACCAGCGTCACGGCTTCGATCCCGAAGCACAACACAGTCAAGCCGGCCCCGAAGGTCGATACCGAGATGAAGACTGGCGCGACCGGCGCTGCGGATTGGCCGGGTCCGCCATCGGACAACTGGGGCAATTGAGCTCGTCTTTGAAAATATTGAAGGCGGCGGGCTTGCCCGCCGCCTTGCTTATGGGCCGCCAGGCTTCGGGCTACGTCAAATCCTTCGGCCGAACAAAATGCGTCAGTCGGGCGCCACGGAAGTCGAGATCGGCCCAATCCTTGTCCAGCGTGAACCGGACAAGAGCTGCCGTCGGAAACTTCGCTTCGATCTTCTTGAAAACGCTCTCATCCGTTCCGGGGCCGGCCAGCCGCAACACAAAGTGCTGCAGGCCGGGATTGTGGCCGATCACTATCAGGCTCGCTGCCTTGGCCTGCCGCACGCGCGCCAGGATCGCACCGGCAGCCGCCTCGTAGAGTTCGTCGGCGAATTGCGCCGGCACGTTCTTCGGGAGTTCGGCCGCAACCAGCCGCCAGGTATCGCGCGTGCGCAGCGCCGGCGACACCAGCGCCAGATCCGGCAGCCAACCGCGCTGGGCAAGCTCCCGCCCCATCAGCGGCGCCGTCTTTAAGCCGCGCGCGGCTAGCGGCCGGTCGAAATCCTCAAGCTTGGGATCGTCCCGACTCGACTTGGCGTGGCGGAGGATAAGAAGTTGTCTCAGGGGCATTGCAGCCTCTACGGCGTGATCCGCGCCAGCTGCTCGAGGTCGGTCTCCTCGCGCAGCGGGTCGGGCGCCATCACCACCGAGGTGGCGTTGTCGGCGTCGTCGGCGAAATGGGCAAGCACGGTGTGGCCCTTTTCCATGCGCGCCTTGCCTTCGGCGACCAGACCCAGCGCCAGCGGATAGAGCCGGTGCTCCACCTTCAGCACGCGCGCGGCAAGCGTGTCCTCATTGTCGCCGACCATCACCGGCACGGCGGCCTGCGCGATGATCGGGCCGTCATCCATCTCGGGCGTGACGAAATGCACCGAGCAGCCATGGATGCGAACACCGGCGCGGATGGCCCGCGCATGCGTGTCCAGACCCTTGAAGGCCGGCAGCAGGGCAGGGTGGATGTTGACCATGCGCCCCTGCCATTTCTCGACCAAGCCGCGGCCGAGGATCCGCATATAGCCGGCCAGGGCAACGATGTCGGCGCCGAAGCCGACAAGCGCGGCGTCGAGCGCAGCGTCATAGGCATCCTTGGTCGGATGGTCGGCGCGCTGGATGACCTTGGTGGCGATGCCGCGCGACTGGGCGATGCCGAGGCCGGCCGCGTTGGGGCGGTCGGAAATGACGCCGACGATTTCCGCCGGATAGATTGGATCGGCGGCGGCCGCGATCAGCGCCGTCATGTTGGAGCCGCGTCCCGAGATCAGGACGACCGTGCGTTTCCTGCTCATAGGCCGATCGAGCCCCGATAGATGACGCCGGCGTCGCGGCGCGGCACGATGCGGCCGATCGGCGTCACCGTCTCGCCGGCTTCCTGCAGCACCGCCGCGACCTGCGCCGCCTGGCCGGAGGCGACCGCGAGGATCATGCCGATGCCGCAATTGAAGGTGCGCATCATCTCTTCCGGCGCGACGCCGCCGGTCTTGGCCAGCCACGAGAACACCGGCGGCACGTCGATCGCTTCGAGGTCGAGCTCGGCGGAAAAATCTTTGGGCAAAACGCGCGGAATGTTTTCCGGGAAACCGCCGCCGGTGATATGGGCCAGCGCCTTGATGCCATGCGTGTTGCGGATCGCTTTCAGGATCGACTTCACATAGATGCGCGTTGGCTCGAGCAGCGCCTCGGCGAGGCTGAGCTCCTCGTTGAATGACGCCGCATCGCTCCAGCTAAGGCCGCTCGCGGCGACGATCCGGCGCACCAGCGAAAAGCCGTTGGAGTGCAGGCCGGACGAGGCAAGGCCGAGCAGCACGTCGCCTTCGACAATGTCGTCGGTCGGCAGCAGCTGGCCGCGCTCGGCGGCGCCCACGGCGAAGCCCGCAAGGTCGTAATCCTTGTCGTGATACATGCCCGGCATTTCGGCGGTCTCGCCGCCGATCAGCGCGCAGCCGGCCTGCCGGCAACCTTGCGCGATGCCGCCGACGATTGAAGCGCCCTGGTCCGGGTCGAGCTTGCCGGTGGCGAAATAATCGAGGAAGAACAGCGGCTCGGCGCCCTGCACGACGATGTCGTTGACGCACATGGCGACGAGATCGATGCCGATCGTGTCGTGCTTGCCGGCATCGATGGCGATCTTGAGCTTGGTGCCCACACCGTCATTGGCCGCGACCAGCACCGGATCGGTGAAGCCGGCGGCCTTCAGGTCGAACAGTCCGCCGAAGCCGCCGATCTCGCCATCGGCGCCCGGCCGGCGCGTGGCGCGCACCAGCGGCTTGATCTTCTCGACCATCAGATTGCCGGCATCGATGTCGACGCCAGCCTCGGCGTAGGTGAGCCCGTTTTTGCGCTCGGCCTTGTCGCCCTTGCTCATCGTCGGCTCGTCCTCGTTTCCATTGCCGGCTCTTCGCATGAATGGTTTCGGGGAGCAAGGATGACGGTCGTTTCTGCCGACAAAAGCTTGGAAAGTGAGCAGGCGATTGGCGAAGGCCGAGATGGCGGCCAATCTCCCCCCTTGCGGGGGAGATGTCCGGCAGGACAGAGGGGGTGTGAAGGAACATCAGCGTCGGCAATAGTTCTGCCGACACGGCGAAAGAAGAACTCCGAGATGCCCAGGGACAGCACCCCCTCTGACTTGCCAGGCATCTCCCCCCGCAAGGGGAGATCGGCAGCTTCAGCGCCGCTCCTCCCTTGCCCAATTTACGTATCTCCCTCATCTATTCTCCAATAAAAATCGCGACGGGATCTCACGTGACCCTTCCCAACATGATCACGATCATGCGGCTGCTGCTCGTGCCCGCGGTGGTGCTTGCCATGCTGCAGGCGCGTTGGGACTTGGCCTTTGCCGGATTTCTCGTTGCCGGCATCTCCGACGGCGTCGATGGCTTTATCGCGCGTCGCTGGAACCAGTCGTCCAGCCTCGGCGCCTATCTCGATCCGATCGCCGACAAGCTTCTGCTGGTCTCGGTCTTCGTCGTCATGGGTTTTGCCGGCGAACTGCCGCGTTGGCTGGTGGTGACCGTGGTCTCGCGCGACGGGCTCATCGTCTGCGCCGTGCTCTTGTCCAGCGTGATGAGCCATCCGGTCGAGGTCAAGCCGCTCTTCGTGTCGAAGGCCAACACCGCCGCGCAGATCGTGCTGGCGGCGCTTGTGCTGGGCGAACTTGCCTTTGCCGTGCACCTGGACCCGTTGCGGACCGCACTCATATTGCTGACCGGGGTCTTGACCGTGGCTTCGGCCGCAGCCTATCTCGTGGCCTGGCTAAGGCATATGAGCGGCTATGGCGAAGGCTCCCGAACGAGCAACTCCCAAACCGGCGACATCAAGTCGGGCATCGGCAAATCGGGCGGCTCCAACACGGGCGCCTGACGGCGAAGCCGCGGTGATTGAGGCCGACGACAGCTCGGGCGGGCTTCGCCGCCAGGTCTTCTTCTGGCTGGCGACGGCGGTCCTGCTGGCGCTGTTCCTCTACATTTTCTCGGGCATCCTCCTGCCTTTCGTCGCCGGCATGGTGCTCGCCTATTTCCTCGACCCGGTCGCCGACTGGCTGCAGCGGCTCGGCCTCTCGCGCCTGATGGCGACCGTGGTGATCCTGATTGCCTTCATCGTCGTGGTGGTGCTGGCCTTGGTTATCCTGGTGCCGGTGCTGGCCACCCAGATGGCCGATTTCGCCCGCAAGCTGCCGGAATATCTCACCCGCCTGCAATCGCTGATCACCAGTTTCGACCCGAAATGGCTGGAGCAGCGTTTCGGCGTCAACGCCGCCGGTCTGCGCGACGGGCTGAATTCGCTGCTCACCTCCGGCTTCAGCCTGCTCACCACCGTCTTCACCTCGATCTGGAGCTCCGGCGTGGCGCTGGTCTCGGTGGTGAGCCTGTTCGTCGTCACCCCGGTCGTCGCCTTCTACATGCTGCTCGACTGGGACCGCATGGTGGCCGAGGTCGACGGCTGGGTGCCGCGCGATCATGTCGAGACGGTGCGCGCGCTTGCCCGCGACATCAACACCGCCACTGCCGGCTTCGTACGCGGGCAGGGCACGCTTTGCCTGGTGCTCGGCGCCATGTATGCCACGGGCCTGACGCTGACCGGCCTGAACTTCGCCATCCTCATCGGCTTCTTCGCCGGGCTGATCTCCTTCATCCCCTATGTCGGCTCTTTGACCGGGCTGGTGCTCGCCGTCGGCGTCGCCTTCGTCCAGTTCTGGCCGGACTGGACCATGGTGGTCGCCGTGGCCTGCGTGTTCTTCGTCGGCCAGTTCATCGAGGGCAACATCCTGCAGCCGCGGCTGGTCGGAAAGAGCGTCGGCCTGCATCCGGTGTGGCTGATGTTCGCGCTGTTTGCCTTCGGCGCGCTGTTCGGCTTCGTCGGCCTTTTGATTGCCGTGCCGGCCTCGGCGGCGATTGCCGTGCTGGTGCGCTTCGCCATCGCCCGTTATCTGGAATCGCCGCTTTACAAGGGCAACGGCACACTGCCCGCGCCGCAATTGCCGGCCGACCGCGGCGGCGGCCATCGCTCGACGCGGGGCTGAAATGACGGCTCAGTCAGCCGACCCGCCGCGCCAGCTGCCGCTCGATCTCGGCCACGGCACCGGCTATTCGCGCGACGAGCTCGTCGTCTCGGGCACCAATGCGCAAGCGGCATCGCTGATCGACCGCTGGCCGGACTGGCCGTCGCCGGTGGTCGTGCTGGCCGGGCCGCCCGGCTCGGGCAAGACGCACCTCGCCCGGATCTGGCAGGATCGGACGCATGCCGTCGCCATCGATCCCGGCCGGATCGGCGAGCACATTGCCGGGCTCGGCAGCAGGCCGGCGCTCATCGACGACATCGACAAGGCGGCGATCGACGAGCAGGGCCTGTTCCACCTGATCAACGCCGTGCGCGGCGCGGGCTCGACGCTGCTTTTGACGGCGCGGCGTTTCCCCTCCGCCTGGCGCGTCGCGCTGCCCGATCTCATCTCGCGGCTGAAGGCGGCGGCGACGGTCGAGATCCACGAGCCGGACGACCTTTTGCTCGCCGGCGTCATCACCAAGCTCTTCGCCGACCGCCAGGTCGAGGTCGAGCCGCATGTGGTGCAATATCTGGTGCGTCGCATCGAGCGCTCGCTCGCGACCGCCATGCGCGTCGTCGAGCGCCTCGACCGCGCCGCACTCGAACGCAAGACGCCGATCACCCGCGCCTTGGCCGCCGAGACCGTGAGCGCCATGGACGAAGGGCAGGGCGAGTTCGATATTTAGCCACCGATAGCGCCCGGCGGTTACGCCCATAGCCCGGTCAGATGCTGGGCCAGAAGATACACGCCTGTGCGCCGCGATGTAACAGGCGGCGACAAGGACGAAAAACATCAGGCTGGGGGACCGCGACCGCGCGACGCCACCCGGTCTCTTGCTCGGCCGGTTGTTCCACCGGCGACAAAGTTGGAAGCGAGGGATTATTCAAGCCACAGCCGGTGTGTTCCGTGATCAACCCGTGGGAGCCAGCGGCCTAGCCGTCCCATTTCGGAACAGCCTTTCCGGCATCGCTCTTGCAAGGCAGACAATGCCGGTTGATCCCGGTCCCGGTCGCGTTCCTGATCGGGTTGTAGGCTCGCCGGGCTCGAGGTGTTGGGGTTCTCGCCCGGCGGGTTTACCGTTCCTCCGAACTGCGGCCTTGAGCTAGACTATCAAATGGTCTATTTAATGGACCAAATCATGGTCCATATAGGGTTGTCATGCAGATATCCGTGACAGACGCCAAGGGGCAACTGACCGAACTGGTGAGGCGCGCCGAGGCTGGAGATGAGATTATCCTGACCCGCCACGGTCACGCGGCCGTGCGTCTCGTCCCGGTACGGTCCGCGCCGGACCGGAAGCACCGCCGGAGCCTGCTGCAGGCCGTCCGGGCCTCCGGCGCCGCGAAAGCCAGTGCCGGCCCGCCTGCGGCGCGCAGCCAGGATTTCCTCTATGGCGATGACGGCCTGCCGGAATGATCGCGGTCGATACCTCGGCCTTGATCGCCATCGTCCTCGACGAGCCGGCGGCGGACGCCTGTATCGCTACGCTTGAAACGGAAGACGAACTTCTGATATCGGCCGGAACCGTAGCCGAGCTCCTGATTGTTGCCGCACGACGCGGCGTGGCCGAGGAAGTGCAATCCCTGCTCGACGGGCTCGGCTTCGAGATTGCGCCAGTCACGGAAGGCGCGGCTCGGCGTGTTGCCGAGGCTTACGCACGATGGGGCAAAGGCATCCACCCCGCGGCGCTCAACTTCGGCGACTGCTTCGCTTATGAGGTGGCGAAGGACCGCGCTTGCCGGCTGCTCTATGTCGGCGAGGATTTCTCCAAGACGGATGTCGAAGGCGCGATTTGAGCGATCCGGAAATGGGCTAGGTCGGCTTTCCCTTGAGCCTGTCCCGTAGCCGGCGCAGTTGCCGCCGCCACCATGGCTTCGGCTTGCGCGGGACTAGGACCATCTTGCCGTCGATGACGGCGTCGTCCACCCAGTCATGCACCCGCATGCGCCAGCTGGTTGAGACGCGGGCAAGCAGGGAGAGCGGATCGCCGCCGCTGATCCGCACCAGTTCCGGATCCTTCAGCAAAAGGCAGAAATCGAAATCCTGGGCGATGAGCGCGCGCAGGAACACGATCTGGCGCCGCATGCGGTGGAAGTCGCTTCCCTGTCCGTTGACCATGCTGCGGGCGCCGATCCACTGATGAAGACGGGCGCCCCTTAGCGTTTCGGCGGGCGGGCGGAAGGAAACCTGTTGGCGCCCGTCTTCGATGCGGCTTGTCGGTGTCAGTGGATACCAGAAATCGAGTGGCGCGGGGATCGGCACCCTGACGCTGGCTTCGGCAAGCGCGGCTTCGCTTGCGCCACGCCTGAGGCAGATCGCACTCTGCGCCGCAAATCCCAGTTCAGCAAGCGCATCGAGCAGCAAGCTTCCGCCACCGATGGTGAAAGCCGCGTTGATGCGGTCGCTTATGAGGGGAGACCACAAGTCGCGCGGCACCCATGTCAGCCGCCGCCTGGCGCCATCCACGACGACGATGATGTCTGTGTTGGCGTCCCAATTGTCCCTGTCGAGGATCGCCACGACCACGGCTGCCAAATGAGAGCCCCCTCTGGCCAGATGCCGGGGCGGGACCGGCTTGGTTCTTTCCGGGAAGGAAATAATGGTCGGAGTGGCGTGATTCGAACACGCGACCCCCTGATCCCAAATCAGGTGCGCTACCAGGCTGCGCTACACTCCGACGTCCCGCGGCGTATAGGGGGCGCACGCCCGGAAGGCAACACAAAAACGGAGGTCAAAAAGCGACCCGTTCGGCTCAGCGTTGCTGGCCGGCGATCTTCCTGGCGATCGCAGCGCCCTGGATCCTTGCATTGGCAAAGCAGCCGCGAATGCTCGGCCGCATGCCGGTGAACCAGAGTCCGGGCAGCTTCGGGTCGTTCGCGGCGCCGTTGAACAACGGCACGCCCTTGGCGTCGAGCACGCCGAGCCGGCCCAGCATCGTCTCCAGCCCCGTGCGGTAGCCGGTGGCGGCAATGACGATGTCGGGCGCGATTGTCTGGCCATTGTCCAGCACGACGCCGTCGCGCCTGAATTCTCGCAGTTGCGGCAGCACGATGATGCGCCCGGCCTTGATGGCGTCGACCGCGCCGTCGTCGGCGGCGATCGCCGTATAGTCGGAGCCGAGCCGGCTTGCGCCGCCCGCCGGGGCGGGGGGCAGGCCGTGTTTGGTAAGGTCGCCGAACACCAGGCGCTGCGTTGCCGCCATCACCGCGTCCGCGAGCCTTGTCGGAAGGCTGGCCATGAGCGGCGATATGCGGTGCACGGCGATCTTGCCGATACGCTTGGGCAGCAGCGAAGGTCCGTTGCGCGCCGAAAGCCACATCTGGCCCGTCTCGACGCGGGAAAGATGATTGAGCGCGTCGAAGCCGGAATTGCCGGCGCCGATCACCAGCACCGTCTTGCCGGCATAATCGCTCGCCCTGCCGAAATCGGCCGAGTGGATGATCGATCCCGAAAAATCCTCCATGCCTTTCCAGGCCGGGATGAAGGGTTGCCGGTCGCGCCCGGTGGCGATCACCACATAGCGCGCCGCCTTCAAGCCCGCGCTTGTCCGCAGCAGCCAGCGGTCGCCACGAAATTCGATCTCATCGACCTTGACGCCGAAGGCTATCGGCAGCCGGTGCCTCTCGGCGAAATCGTTGAGATGGCCGATGACGGCGCTGCGGTGCGGGAAGGCCGGCGTTCCTGCCGGAAAGGATACGCCCGGCAGCGAGGAAAGGTCGCGATGCGTGTTGAGGTGCAGGTTGTCGTGGCGGCGATGCCAGGGCTCGGCCAGCCGTTGCTCGCGTTCCAGGACCTGCACCGTCACATCGGCCTTGGCCAGCGCATAAGCGGCGGCAAGCCCGGCGGCGCCCGCGCCGATGACCATCGCGCCTTCCAGTATCGCTGGTTCGCCGACCCCCGACGGCAAGACTTTCGCTTCCGCGTCCATTGGTGTCTTTATCGTCGCCATCATGCCTTCAACTGGCACGGCCATGTATCTGACATATGCCGCTCACGTGCCAAAAGGAATAGGCGGATGTTGCGAGACGTCCGGCATTGTGTCGCGGATTTTTACAAGCGCCGGCTAATGAGCCGGGTCGGCGTGGCGATGCACCAGCTTGAACGCGCCATCCTCCAGCCGGAACACTTCCGTCACCCGCAGGGTCATCTCGGTCGCCTCGCCGTTCTTGCCGATGCGCGCCTTGGCGTGCTGCAAGCCGCTCCAGAAGGCCAAATCGCCGCTTGCCGAAGCCTGCAGCACCTCAAGGTCGGTGTTGCCGCCCTTGTGGAAGCTTGCAGCGTCGCGTTCGTAGCGGCCGGCGACCGCTTCGGCGCCTTCGAGATGGTCGCCGCGCGGCGAGAAAAACGTCGCCGGTCCGGCGTGGGTGACGATCGCCTTCAGCGAGGTGGCATCGCCATTGACATAGTCCTCGGCGATCTTCTCGCGCTGCTTCATGAAGGCATCGAAGGACGAGCCGCCGGGGTGCACCCTCCTGATCCAGCTTTCCAGGCCGGCCATGAAATTCTCGAGGAAGGCGGCGGTGTCGGCATTGGTGACGGCGCCCTTATCGTCGAGCAGCTCCGCGACATTGCCGATATAGGCCTCCGGCTGCTGCATCACGGGCATGTCGAGGAAGACGAAGGTCTGCCGAAGCGCCTGGTTGGAGCCGAAGGCGCCGATCTTGCTCGGGCTGACGCTGACGACTCCGGCGGGCAGGTCCTTGAACACGCTCTTGCCCGGCGGACGCGAGCCGACATCGAGCGCGTTTTTCAGGCAGCCCGGGATCGAGCGGTTATATTCCGGGGTGACGAACAGCACCGCGTCGCATTCGCGTATCGCCGCACGAAAAGCCGACCACGCCGCAGGCGGGCTGTCGCCATCCAGATCTTCGTTGTAAAGCGGCAGGTCGCCGATCTCGATGAAGCGGCAGCGCACCGAATCCGGCGCGCGGGCGGCGAGCGCCTTGGCGATCTTGCGGCTGAAGGACTGGGCGCGCAGGCTGCCGACAAGGACAGCAAGCTGCAGGACGGCGTGTTCGGTTGCATTGGTCATGGCGAAACGTCCGGTTCTGATTTGCCTCACAGGGTAGGACCGGCTCGGGCCGGCCGCCCGACCTTTCGATAATGTCGCCAGCCCAGTGAGGTTCCCTACGTCATGGCGGGCCCCTGGCCGCTTGCGGCCTTGCCGCCGCGGCCATTGCACAGTAATGACGGATTGGCGCGAGATTTCAGGCATCCTGCAGGGTCTCGGATATTGCGCCGAACAAAGGTGCCCGGTCTTCGGGCGGCAAAGAGGTGGTCATGTCCGCGCGTATTTTCAGTCCAGCCAAAACCGCGATGCAGTCCGGCAAGGCCAAGACAGGACATTGGGTGTTGGAATTCGACCCCGCCCAGCGCAAGAAGATCGATCCGCTGATGGGCTACACCACCTCGGGCGACATGCTGAGCCAGGTGAAGCTCACCTTCGAGACGAAGGAAGAGGCTGTGGCTTATGCCGAGAAGCAAAAGATCGCCTATCGCGTGGAAGAGCCGAAGGAAGCCAAGCGCCGGCAGATTTCCTATTCGGACAATTTCCGCTATGACCGCAGGACGCCCTGGACGCACTGACTCCCGGTCTTGCGTCGCCTGGCGTAACCCGCCTCAGCCGGCCCGGCCGGCCGACGGTCCCGTAGCTCAGCTGGATAGAGCACCGGCCTTCTAAGCCGATGGTCGCAGGTTCGAATCCTGCCGGGATCGCCATTTTTGGCGCCGTTTTGCGCGGACTTACTTCCGCATCAGCTTAGGAGAGGGCTCGGTCAGCCATTGCTTGCCGTCTTTCTCACTGGCCCACGGATTGCCGAAGGCCTTGGTGGGCAACGGTTCCTCGTCAAACTCGAGCCGCACCTTCACAGCCCGCCGCTCGCGCCGATGCTCGGCTTGCTTGAATGCCTTGTCGCTGTCGGCTGTGGTCATGCCGACGATCGGGGTATTTCTGCGGGACCGACTCATGGACGTGTCGCTTGGCTTGCGTTTTCGGGCGGACAAGCCCGAAGATCTGGTCAGCGCTTAAAAGTCTTCGGCTACCCTGCCGCTCGCGCCACCAAGATATGTGTTCCAGACGTAGTCGCGGATCAGCTTTCGATGCTCGGTTGTTCTGCGGTGATAACTGGGACGGTCAGGGTAGGATACGCCGGCAACATGGAAGAATGCTTCCTCGATGATCTCATGGTGTCCGACCGCGCCCGCCATCGTCATCGGATTTTCCCGAGCGATGGCTACCGCGACGTCACTTGTCCTGTCCAAATGCGAGTAAAGGACGTTCCAGTTTGCGCCGCCAGTATCAAGCCCCATCTTCAAGCGGGGTTCGAAATTCAGTTTTCGTCCCGCCGTGGCGGAGAAGCGATAGAAGCAGAAGCCTGCCCATAGATTCCAGTGTCGATCGGTCGGCCTCGGCTCGTGGATATGATTTCGACCTGGAAGGAACAGCTTGCCGTAGACAGCCTTGCCTTCCATCTTGGCCGGAATGTCAAACGGCATTACCGGAAAACAGTCATGATCAATGAAGCCGAATAACTCAGGCTCCAAGTGCCGTATGATGTTATGATAAGTCCAGCTTATCGCGGTTCCGTGCGATCTGGACAGATGTTTTTCCACCCGCATCGGAAGCGCCAAATAAGGAACGCCTCTCAGTTTGCAGATGCTTTCTATTGCCTGTCTCGACGCCTGATCGGTCGAATTGTCGACAACGGCCAGGGTCATTCTCGGCGGGTGCATTTCCCATGCCTTGGCCAGCGCATCTATGACCCAGGGTGTATTGAACGCCACCGTAAAACAGACACGCGATGCACCAGTGGCTTTCAGGCGGTCTGCAAAACTGCGTCCGGCAGCTCGGCCCCTGTGCTCGAAAGCCTTGTACACTAAGCCATTTCTGGCTTCCTTCGCCGCGATGACTGCCGGCGCTCTGGTTATGATATCGACAATCTTCAGGCCCATTTGGCGTGCATAACTTGACGCCAAGTGGAAGGGAAGTCCGTCCTTCAAATCCCTTCATGCCCCGGCCTTAGTGACGGCTTGAAGCACAGCCGCTTCGCTTGAACGCTTGCAAACGGGGAAATTGCAGCCATAAGCGGCTGCATGAAGATTTTCGTGCCAGTGGAAGAAGCGATCCGTCATCTGCGCGACAGTTTGTTCGCAAAACTCAGATCTTTCGACTGGTTTCAGACTATCAGCCTGCTGGCTCTCAAGGACGACGTCATTCTCGTTACGAAACAGTTTGACGATCACATTCTAACATTCTCGCCTCGAGAAACCATCGGCAAGGACCTGTTCCGGAAGGGGCACTACCAACGCGATTTGGCCAATCGGGTTCTTGACCTTGTCGGCGTTCCGAAGGGAAGGGTGTTGCTGGAACTCGGCGCGAATATAGGCACGCACACCGTTTATTTAATGCGCAGCGGCAAGTTCGATCGAGCAGTCTCGGTGGAGCCGGATCCACGTAACCTCAAGCTACTGAAGCACAATTTATCGCTCAATGAGCTTTCGAGCCTGGTGACTGTCTTTGAATGCGCCGCTGGCGACAGAGAGGGCTCTATCGATCTCTATTTCGGCGATGACAATTTTGGCGCGAGCAGCGTAGTTAAGCCAAATGGCCATTCACGATCGATTCGGGTGCAGCTTCGTCGCGTGGACGGCATCCTGGCTGATGCCGAGGTCAACCTTGAGGATGTTGGCCTGGTATGGATGGATATCGAAGGCGCCGAGCCCGAAGCGCTGAAATCCATGGCTGAACTGGTGCGGCTTCGAGTGCCCATTCTCATGGAATACGGCCCTTGGCGGTATGGACCGGCAAAAACTGAGGAAATGGCCGAATATCTCTCCAGCCACTACAGGCGATGTATTGTCTTCGGTGGCAAAACCGAAAAGGAAATGAATATTCGCGATGTGTTCGATCAGCGAGACATTCTTCTTCTGCCCTGAGCTCTCATAGCCAACTTAGAGCGACCACCTGTCCCGCTGGCGCCACAGGTCCATGGGAGTTCGCCACAAGCGATACCAGCCGGCTCTTCTTATTTGCTCGGCAATTGGAGCGTCGCTGTACATCTTGAAGAACTGCAGCACGCGCGGACTGGCGAAAGCCTTTTTGCCGCGTGTGTTGTAGTCGCTGACCGGAAGACGGTGTCGGCTCAGAGCCAAGCCATTTCGAGAGAGCGCGACGCCGATGCAAAACTGCTCCGGTGCGTCTGTGTTGGTCAATTCGCGTACGGCCAACATCGCGGAATAGGCCTCCGTCAATGCACTGGCATTGGCTCTATGAATGCCAAGGATTCCGCTTTGCCACATCGGCTCGTGCCCAGTCAGGGTATAGTCTCCGATCTTGACGCCTTTGCCTGTGAGAACCGGGTAAAGCCGATGCTCGCCCTCACACTTGCGCATGAAAGAACGGGTCGGAGAAATCTGGCGAAACCCTCTGGATGGATCGACATAAGGGTAATGGTCGGAGTCCATGAAGATGAGGCGGTCCGCGTGCTTCAGAATCTCGATCAAGGACGCCGCCTTGATACCAAAATGATAGCGCCAGCCGAAAGACATCAGCTCTTTCTGGTCGGCGGTTATAGCGATCGTCCCTACGGGGTATTGACGAAAGAGTTCGGGTCTGTCGGTTGCGACGATTATTTTGGCGCTTGGGCAATTGTGCAAAAGCTTAAGCGCGCTGAGCAGTGCGCCAAAGTGATAAACCTCGTTATCGCCATACGCGATATAACCAAAAACGTCGTCCATTCGACCTGAAATGGGAGAAGTGTCTGAAGTCCTCCCACTACCACACGCGCTTGTGCAATCCACTCAAAAGTTCCTCGATGGATCGGTTCCTTGCACCTGTTCGCACGTTTCTTTGTTGATGGTTCGGCCGATCCGAGGCTATGTCGCGGGAGCGTTGGGGAGATATTGAATGTCGGCGCTTTCCAAATGGCTGAGGGATGTGCGCTCCAAATTGCCGGAGCACGTCACGATCGGCCGCCACACTTACGGCGTGACGTGGCGGAAGGTGCTTTTTCCCTCGAAGGATGCTCCGCTGGAGATCGGTGCCTTCTGCTCGGTCGCCGGCCAGGTGCTTTTCATGTGCTCTGGCCAGCATCCGACCGACAGGGCAACTTCGTTTCCGATCCATAGCCGATTGCTGAAGCAGCGCGAGCCGATCGCTAATGGCGGCAGACCGGGCGGCATCACCATCGGCAATGATGTCTGGATCGGCCACGGCGCCATTATTTTGCCGGGCGTCGAGATCGGCGATGGCGCTGTCGTCGGGGCAGGGGCTGTGGTCACGAAGAACGTGCCGCCTTACGCCATTGTCGGCGGGTCTCCGGCGGCGCTGATCCGGTATCGCTTCTCGCAGGACATCATCGCAAAGCTGCTCGCCATCCAATGGTGGCATTGGGACGACAAGAAGATAAAAGCCGAGGCGGACACGCTTACCGGCCCGATCGAGACTTTCACCGAAAAGCATTTTGTGTCAGTCACCACAACGAGGTGACGGTTAGCGGTTAGCGGAAAATGAAGTCGTGTTTCTTCCTGGCGACCGATGCCAACTACTTTCCGTATGCCTGCCTGGCGGCGCGCCGGATAATTGATGTCTCCACGCCCATCGACGGCTTTCTGCTCTACACCGGTGCAAGCGCAACGGACCTTGAAGTCGCCCGCCATCTGCTGAAAGCCAAGGTCGAGCTGGTCGATGTCACGGATTTCATGACGAATTTCGGCTTTCGCTTTGGAACATACAGCATTGCCGCTTACGTTCGGCTTTTCGCCGATCAGTTTCCGGTTTTCGAGCCGTACGATCGCATCGCATACACGGATTGCGATGTTCTCTTCAACAGAGATATCAATGACTTGGCCGGCCAGCGGCTGCACGCACCGCTGCTCGCCGCGCATGACGACTACATGTATTTCAGGCCTTCATACCGGCAAAAGCTCAAGCTGGCGCCCGGCGCGCCGTATTTCAATTCCGGTGTCGTCGTCTTCGACATGAACGCTGTCCGGGAGAGCGCCCTGCTGGAGCAGACGCGCAAGGCCGCCATTCATGGCCAGATGAATGATCAAAATGCCCTGAACGTCGTCTTCGAGGGCAAGTGGCAGACGATGCACCCCAACTGGAATTTGCAATCGCTCGGAACGAGAGATTTTCGTTTCTCGCAAGCCTGGGCCAGGCATTTCGCGGGCGGTAAGCCGTGGGGCAATCAGGTCGGCGTCGAACTCGAAGCTCTCAGGATATGGCGCGACCTGGCAAAGGACACGCCTTGGGGCAAGCCGTTCGAGCAGCGCATACCCTTCGAGCGCGGCGTGATGAAGCGCTTCTTCCGGCGCTTCGATGCTGTTGCCGGTCTTTTCGGCAAGGACGTGCAGCGCCGCCGGGCCAGATATGACGGCACGAAGATGCATCGGCTCTACGCCCGGCAGGCGGATGAAGGAGCAATGGCGGTCCAGTTTCCCGAAGTGCTTGGCGATTTCGCCTGATCAGGCATCGCTTCGCCCTCATTGAAAACAAAGCCCGCCGCGGCAATGGGAAACCGCGACGGGCTTGGCGACGCCCCTGATGGGACGCCATTGGAAAATCGAGGGCTATGCCAGCAGGCCGGCGACCTTGGCCGCCTTGCGCAGTGTCTTGCGGGCTTCCACCGGGCTGCGCAGGCCGTCGAGCGCATCGCGGCAGACACGGCTTGCCGAGCGCCAGGCGCCGCCGCGCGCCGGCCCCGGCCAGCGCTGGTCGAGGCATTCCATCGCCTCGAAACAGCTTGATACCTTGCGCTGGCCGTTTGGCTGGAAATCGATCACGACTGGTTCGGAAAACCAGACATCGTTCATCACTTCCTCCGTTCTTGTGATTGTCTTTAGAGCAAGCAATCGGCGCCGGATGGGCGCCCGATGCAGGTTCGCGAGGCGATGCGGAACCCGCGCGTTAACCAACCATCGCGCATTAGGTTCCGAAGAATCTTAAGGTGGCGACAGGCCGCGTTCGGACCGGCTCATGGGCATCGGTTGGCGCGCGATCCGGGCCGCTAAATCGCGCGACCAAGGGCCTTTAAAACGCTCTATTCCACCAGCACATGCGCCTCGCGCGCGGCGACGATAAAGGCCTCCCTGGCGTTGTCCGCCGCGATGTCGCCGCGGATCGCCCGGCGGCAGGCGCGCAGCGCCGCGCCATGCAGCGCGCTGCCGGCATCGCGCCATTGGCCGGTCAGCAGTTCGACGGCTTGCTCCGCGTTGGATATATGCCGGATAGAGCCGGAAACGCCGACAGCGACTTCGACCGGCCTGGAAAACCATCCCTGGATCATCGCGAAAGCTCTCCCGAAATATGTCGGAACACGAAATTTTGCCGCGTGGTTCCGATCCGGAACGTCAACTTAACGTGAAGCCATCTCACGAAGGCGGCGCACGCTGCTCATCTGCCAAGCGGCCGCCGCGAAAGCTCCATCAATTCCGCCTCGTCGGTGATGCCCGCCATGTAATTGGCGATGATGCGCGAAGCGCGCGCTTCCTTCTGTTCGGCGGTCTCGCCCTCGACATTGCCGTTCGCGTAGACACGGCCAAGCATGGCCGTCTCGTCAGGGGTGAATGTGTTGCGCACAGCGGTCATGGCTTCCTCCTAATAGCCCGGCCCCTCTCTGCCCCGGCTAACATATTAGCATGCTTCAAGATCGGGAGTGAGTCGCCAGTACATAGCCGCAGGCCTCTTTGGTCAGGCGCCTCGGCCGGCCTGCTTCCGCGGCTGCGGCTGACCGCTGTTTTGTCGGGTCTCGTTATATTCTTGCCGAATGAGCGTTGCGCTGATACGCATTAGCAGCACGGAATTTTTCCGAGTCTGCATTGACTTGCGTCGAGAAAAGCGCCGTGCGTTCTGTCCGAGACCAGCAACCCCGACGTGGTGGCAACCGGGTTACGAAGGGGTTCTGGTCGAAAAGAAGCAGGGCAGGTCCCGTCCAAATCGGGGCAGGCCCGTCAACGCTCTGGAACTCCGAAGCCATTGCCCCCATGGCCTTCGGAAGAGCATGAACCATGGGGAAATCGATGGTCACCAAGAAACTTACCGCCAACGCAGAAAGCGCGGCAGCCTTTCTTGCGGTGATGGGCAACGAGAAGCGTCTGCTCATCATGAACTACCTCGCTGAGGGCGAACTCTCGGTCGGCGTGCTCGCCGACAAGGTCGAACTCAGCCAGTCGGCGCTGTCGCAACACCTGGCCAAACTGCGCAGGTTTGGCCTTGTCGAAACCCGCCGCGATCGTCAGATGGTCTATTATTCCTGCAAGTCTTCGGCAGCGCGCGAGCTTCTGACACTGCTCGATGGCCTGCTGACGACGGACAAGCCGCTTGCCGGACCGGCAAGGCAGGCCTTGGTCGAAAGGATGCGGCGGCCGCAAGCCGCCTGAACAGACTGGCACGCACGGACGAGGCCAGGGGGCCTTCGTCCGGCGCGGCACTTCCATGGCGCAGACTGCATGCAAGCGGCCGCATCGTGACCCGCCCACGTTTCCTTGAACCGCTCCTGCCATATTGCTCGCCGGCGGTTTCATCACGTTTGTTTGAGAGGCGACGCTTGGAAGTCCGATTTCCGCTGCAGGCCGCTGATAGTAAATGATTTTTATGTATGAGCGGGGTCTGGCTCAGCCGAAGATTACAGATTTGTAAGTCGCCTGGTCGGGCGCTGTTGGCTAAATTTCGAGTCGATCCACACCCCCGGATCATGACGGCGCCAAGCTTCCACTTCGGCTCCGTAAGGGGCTCGCCGCTCCGGCGGGCCTCTTTCGTTTCGGGCCGACGATGTGCCTTGCCGCCCGCCGACGCATCGCTCTAGCGTGCGCCGCGCTGCCTTGTGATGACGCTGCGCAGGGCGAGCACCAGCACGGTGATGATAATCAGGATCACCGAGAGCGCGGCGATCGCCGGGTCGATGTTGTCGCGCAGGCCCATCCACATCAGGCGCGGCAGGGTGATGGCGTTGACCGAGGTGATGAACAGCGTCACGCCGATCTCCTCCCAGGAGAGCACGAAGGAGAGCAGCGCCGCGGTGACGATGCCGAACTTGATGTTGGGCATGATGACGCGCGTCGCGCGCTCCCACACGCTGGCGCCGAGCCCGCGCGCGGCAAGGTCGATGCGCCGGTCGAGCTGGCTGAGCGACACGAGGATGAGCACCGTGGCGAAAGGCACGGTCATCACCGAATGCGCCATGGCGACGCCCAGCCAGGTATCATACCCGAAGAAGGAGGTGATGCCGGAAACCGAGGTGAGCAGGAAATAGAGCGTCACCGCCGAGACCACCGGCGGCACCACCATCGGCAACAGCACGAAGCCGACAAGGGCGGCGGTGAAGCGCGGCTGAAACATCCACACGCCGAGGCTGAAGGTGAGGGCAAGCGCGGTGGAAAGGATGCTGCTGACGATGCCGATCCTGAGCGAAAGCAGGATCGAGTCCAACCAGCGCGGATCCTCGATCAGCGAACGGTAGTGGCGCAGCGACAGTTCACCCGTCGGCATGGTCAGCATCCGGCTCGGCGTCAGCGACACCGGGATGACGGCAAGCAGCGGCATCAGCAGGAACAGCGCCACCACCACGGCGAGGAGCAGCGAGACGGGGCCGGGGCGGTAGGTCGGCATCTTGGCTACACCAATTGCTTCGGTTTGACGTAGCGGAACAGCAGCGCCATCAGCGCGCCGACGAACACCACCAGCACGACGCTGATCGCCGCGCCCAGCCCCCAGTCCGGGCTCTGGAAGATGCGCAGATAAATGAGCTCTGCGATCATCACGCTGCGGCCGCCGCCGAGGATTGCCGGCGTGACGAAGAAGCCCAGCGAGAAGACGAAGGTGATCAGCGCCGAGCCGATGATGCCGGAGCGCGTCATCGGCACGAACACCGTCCAGAAGGTGCGCATGCGGCTGGAGCCAAGGCCACGCGCCGCAAGCAGCACGCGCTCGTCCAGGCTACGCATGGCGGATGCCAGCGGGAATACCGCGAAAGGGATGAGAAAATGCGACATGCCGACGATGACGCCGAACTCGTTGCGCACCAAAGTCAGCGGCTCCGAGATGAAGCCGACCGATTGCAGCCAGGTGTTGATCAGGCCGCGGTTGGAGAGCAGCGCGACCCAGCCGAAGGCGCGCGTCAGCACCGAGATCCAGAAAGGCACCAGGATGCAGAACTCGGCCAGCACACGCTGCACCGGACTGCCGCGCACCCACACCACGGTGATGGCATAGGCGGCGGTGACCGAGACCACGGTGACGATCGCCGCGATGCGCAGCGTGCGGATGAACACCGACTGCACCAGGTCGTCGGTGAGCAAAGCGTGGTACTGGCCGAGGCCTGGCGTTGGGAGGGTAAAACTCCACTTCACCACGCCGAGGAAGGGCCAGGCATAGGCAAGGATCAAAAACAGGAGCAGCGGCGCCATCAACAGCGCCGCGCCCATCCTGTCGGAGAGGGGGCCTCTCATCGGTCAGAAATCTCGGCCTGATCAGGCCGAGATGATCTTGGTGTATTCGTCGAGCGCGGCGCCGTAATTCTTGGCGTACCACTCCATGTCGAGCGGGATCTGCTTCTTCATGTTGTCCGGATCGACCGGGTTGATGCGCTTCTTGTCGGCCGGGATCAGCGCATCGGCCGCCGGATTGGCCGGGCCCTGTCCGAGCTTGTCGAACATCACCAGCTCCTTCTGCGGATCCTGGGTGCTGGCGATGAACTTCATCGCCGCGTCCTTGCCGCCGGGATTGTTCTTCAGCACCGCCAGCGCGCCGGGCGAGATCAGGCCCTGGTCCCAGATGAACTTGATCTGGCCGCCGGAGTCCTGCTCGATCAACGAGGCGCGGGTCGACCATACGATCGCCATCGAAGCCTCGCCGTTGAGCAGCACGCTCTGGCTTTCGGCGCCGCCGCCCCAATAGGAGACGACGTTTTCCTTGAAGGCGGCGATCTTGTCATGCGCGCGCTTCAGGTCGAGCGGATAGAGCGAGGCGGGTGCCACACCGTCGGCCAGCAGTGCCGCTTCCCAGCTCGACACGCCCCATTTGTAGAGCGAGCGCTTGCCGGGGAATTTCTTGACGTCGAAGAAGTCGGCCATTCCGGTCGGCGCGTTGGAGCCGAATTTTTGTGAGTCGTAGGCGATCACATAGGAGAAGAAGTAGGTCGAGGCGGCATATTCCCAGCCGAAGCCCGGCCGCATCTTGCTCTTGTCGACGACCTTGTAGTCGATCGGCTCGAGCATGCCCTGGCCGCCGAGCGTGATGGCCGAGAACGGATCGACGTCGACCAGGTCCCAGGTCGGCGCGCCGCTCTTGTACTGCGCGGCGATAGCACCTTCGGTCGGGCCGGAGCCGTCCATCTTGACCGGGATGCCTGTTTCCTTGGTGAAGGCCTGGCCGTAAGCGGCATCGTAAGCCGTTATGGCGTCGCCGCCCCAGTTCACCAGCACCAGCCCTTTGGTCTCGGCTTGAGCGCCGGTCGAGCGCAAAAGCATCGGCGTGCCGGCGAGCACGAGGCCCGCAAGCTGCGCGAACTGCCGGCGCGATATCTCGCCGCGCTTGGTCCGCTCGGCGAGGGATTCGATCGTCTGTTTCTTGGTTTCGTTCGTCATGTCAGTTCCCCTTGTTGTCGTTGATTTTGAACCGGAAGCCGGGCGGCGAATTAAGGCCGCGGCGGCGCTCTCTATTGTCCTCCGTCCGGAAGGAGGAAACCCTTTTCCGCCGGCCAGGTCAGCCAGACGGAATTGCCTTTGCTCAGCGCCGCGGCTGCGACCTCGTTCGGCACCGATACGGTGACCTTGGCGCCCTGGCGCGTGGTGAGGTCGAGCTTGGTCGCGGCACCGAGATAAGTCGAGGCGACGGCCGTCGCCGCGATGCCGTTTTGGTTGGCGAACGCTTCCGGCGCGATCGACATGTCCTCGGGGCGGATGGCGAGGATGGCGTCGCCTTTGATCGCCTCGGCCTTGCAGCGCATGTTGACCGCGCGGTCTTCGCAGAGCCCGGTCGCGCCATTGTCGGCGGGGCGCACGCCCTTCACCGGCAGCATGTTGATCTCGCCCAGGAACTCGGCGACGAAGCGGTTGGTAGGCCGGTTATAGACCTCGTCAGGCCTGCCGACCTGCAACAGCTTGCCGTGGTTGAAGATGGCGACGCGCGACGACAGCGCCAGCGCCTCGCTCTGGTCGTGCGTAACGAAGACGAAGGTGGTGCCGGTCTCCTGGTGCAGCCGCTTCATCTCGGCCTGCATCTGGCCGCGCAGGCTCTTGTCCAGCGCCGAGAACGGCTCGTCGAGCAAGAGCACGCCCGGCTCGAACACCAGTGCGCGGGCCAGCGCCACACGCTGCTGCTGGCCGCCGGAAAGCTGCGCCGGCAGCTTCTTCTGATGGCCTTTCAGTCCGACGCGTTCGATCATCTCGCCGACACGGCTTTTGATCTCTGCGGCGGATTTCTTGCGCACCTTGAGCGGGAAGGCGATGTTCTGTTCCACGCTCATATGCGGGAACAAAGCATAGCCCTGGAACACCATGCCGGCGGCGCGTTGCTCGGCCGGCCGGTTGGTGATGTCGACACCGTCGCTGAAAAGCTTGCCTTCGCTCGGCTGCACGAAGCCGGCGAGGATCATCAGGAAGGTGGTCTTGCCGGAACCGGATGGTCCGAGCAGCGTCAGGAATTCGCCGCGGCCGATATCGAGCGTCAGATTATCCAGCGCCCGGAACGAGCCGAAGCTCTTGCCGATCCCGTTCGCCTTGATCTCTGCGGCCCGGCCGGGTTGCTGCATCCTGCCTCTATCCTCACCGTCAAGCCAAATCGTAGGCACGGCTGCGGCTCACCGCAACCGAATAGTTTTCGCCTGATCGGCAAATTTGATTCACGCGTGGTGCGGAGCGGCGACGCGGCAGCGCCGATCTCAATACTTAGCCAGGCTGCTCTCCGACAGCTTCGCCCTCAGCCAGTCGCCGAAGGCATTGAGCACCGGGTGCCCCGCCTTGGCGTGCTCGAAGACCAGAAAATAGGAGCGCGGCGACGGGACGGTCGCCTCGAACGGCTTGACCAGCCGGCCTTCGCTCAGCGCCTGGCGGCCGGTCAGCTCGTCGCCGAGCGCAATCCCCTGGCCGGCGATTGCCGCCGAAAAGACCAGATTCATATCGGAAAAGAAGATGCCGCCTTCGGTATCGGGATTTTCCACCTTGGACAGCGCCAGCCAGCGCGCCCAGTCCTCGGTGTCGGAAAGATGCAGGAGGTTGGCGCGCAGCACGTCGGCGGGTTTGGAAAAACCGCCGACCTTGTTGAGCAGTCTCGGGCTGCAAAGCGGCGTGAAGGAGACCTCGCACAGCAGTTCCACCGCCCGGTTCGGCCAGTTGCCGACGCCGAAGGCGATGAAGGCGTCGGCATCCGGATTGCTGACATCGTCGAGCCGCCGCGGCGTGAGCACCGAGAGCGTCACGTCCGGGTACATCTGCTGGAACTCGCCGATATGCGTGCACAAAAACATTGAGGCGAAGCCCGGCGGGCAGGAGATGGCGAAGGAGCCGCCGACCCCGGCGCCGCTGTTCTGGGTCCTCGCATCGCCGAGCACGGTCAGCGCCTTTCGGACGTCGGCCGCGTAGCGCTGGCCGCGCGGCGTCAGCGCCACGCCCTTGCCGATGCGCTGCAGGAGATCGAAGCCGAGGTCGCGCTCAAGCAGCCGCAGCTGATGCGAAACCGCGCTGCGGGTGAGGTGGAGTTCGTCGGCGGCGCGCCAGACGCTGCCGTGACGGGCGAAGCTGTCGAGGGCGCGCAGCGCCTGCGTGGATGGTATTCGCAAGAGGCCTCAGGTGAACCGAATTTGCACGAGCCGGGAAAACATATCACTTTTTGATGCGCCGCTTCACTGCTTTCTTTACGGCATGGAGGAACCGGTGACGACCTCGGCGCAAGAAACCGCGCTTGCCTGCATCGACAGCATCCAGCCGTTGCTCTCGGCCTGGACGCGCACCATCTTCGATTTCGGCGAGACCGCCTGGCGCGAGTACCAGTCGGCGGCCTGGTATGTGGATCGGCTCAAGCGCGAAGGCTTCTCGGTCGAGGAAGGCTCGGGCGGCATGCCCACGGCCTTCTGCGCCCATTGGACGAATGGCGACGGCCCCGTGATCGGCATGTATGGCGAATACGACGCCGTGCCCGGCAATTGCCAGGACGCCGCGACGGTGAAACGCGCGCGGCCGGGCCTTGGGCAGGAGGCGGGTGGCCATACCGATCCGCATTCGGGCCTCGGCATCGGCAGCCTCGGCGGGCTTTTGGCCACCAAGGCGGCGATGCTGGAGCACGGCATCAAAGGCACGCTGCGCTTCACCGGCGAGCCGGCCGAGAAGGTGCGGGGCTCCAAGCCTATCCATGCTGCCAAGGGCTATTATGACGGCCTTGCCGGCATGATCTCCTTCCATCCCTTCTACATGCTGCCGCTCTGCAACACCGCGCGTTGGGACACGCATTGCGGCGCCGCCTATGCGATGATCTACCGCTTCATCTGCGACGAGCCGGAAAATTGGGTTCGCGCCAGCGACGCAGCACCCATCCCGCAAGCGCATTCGGCGGTCAGGGCGCCCGGCGCCAACGACGCGCTGATGATGATGTACATGGCCTCCAAGGCGCTGCGCGATTCCATGCTGACGCATCAGGGCGGCTGGTCGATCAGCGAGGCAATCCTGACCGCGGGGCAGGCGACCGCCGACAACCTTCCGGCCGGCCTTGCCGAGATCCAGTACATGATCCGCGTGCCGACCATTGCCATGGCCGAGCAGGTGACTGCCGTGCTCGACCGTAACGCGGAAGCCGCGGCAAAGATGAGCGGCTGCCGTTACGAGCGCCACTGGGTGTCGAAGTCGCGTCCGGGGCTGGCCAACCACGCCATGGCCGACATCACCTATCAGTCACTCTCGATCGTCGGCGCGCCGCGCTGGAGCGAGGAGGCGAGGGCGATCGCCCGCGAGGTCCAGGTCAATGCCGGCGGCGAGGCGACGGAGAACCCGTTCATCGACGAATTGGAGCGGCTGATTTCGCCGCAGGACGCCGAGGCGATCCTGCGCCGCGACCTGCCGCCCTCGCAGGTGAACTCCACGTCGGACGATTACACCGACATGAGCTGGCATGCGCCGACGTCGCGCTTCTATGTCGCCCGTCCGGCACTGCGCGCCGCCACGGGCCACACCTATCCGGCCTGGGTGATGAACGCACTGGGCGGCATTCCGGCGACCATCGACCCGATGGTCACCTGCGCCGCGAAGACGGTCGCGCTGACGGCGCTGCGGCTGCTGGAAGACAAGGCCGCGCGTGACGCCGCGATGGACGAATTCGTCAAGCGAACCGGCGGCGGCGTCGGCGGCTCGAACTGGATCGCGCCGCTCTGCGACTACGAACCGCCGATCAAGTTCCGCTGGCCCGAATATGTCACCACGCCGCGCGGGCGCGACTGGTGGATCCCGGCCGCTTCGATCTCATGACACGAAACAAACCATCCCGAGGAGAACACTATGACTGTCCATGACCGCATCATCGCCGAGCCGTTCTCGCTGCAGCGCCGCAACCCCAATGGCGGCACCAAGCCGCTGACCGCCTGGGGCTTCGCCAACGAAACTGATGTGCTGACCGACGTGCTGCTCGGCTCGCCGAACTTTCTGCGCCACCTGTCGACCAGCTCGCTGTCGCGCAAGCATCTGCGCGAGGCGCCTTGCAACATCCAGATCGCGCAGGCGCAGCACAAGGACCTTGTCGCGGCCTACGAGCATTTCGGCGTCAACATCCACTGGCACGAGCCGACGCCGGAATTGCCGATGCAGGTCTATTCGCGCGATTCCAGCGTCATGACTCCCTATGGCGCCTTCATCACCGCCATGGCCAATTGGTGGCGGCGCGGTGAGAATTATGCCGCCATCCGTACCTATGAAAAGCTCGGCATTCCGATCTACGACATGGTGACCGCCGGCACTTTCGAGGGCGGCGATTTCAACGTCATCGAGGAGGGCGTGGTGCTGATCGGCTGCGGCGGTGCCCGCACGCAGGAAGAAGGCGCGCGTCAGGTGCAGGCCTGGTTCGATAAGGAAGGTTGGGAGACGCGGCTCGCCTTCATCGACGAATATTACGTCCATATCGATCTGATGGTGGTGCCGATCGCCGAGAAGCTCACCGCCGTCTGCCTCGCCTGCACCGAGCCAGGCATTGTCGACTGGCTGAAGGGAAAGGGCCACGAGATCATCGACGTGCCCTTCCAGGACACGATGGCGCTCGGCTGCAACTTCATGTCGCTCGGCAAGGACAGGGTGATCGCGCCGACTTCCAGCCAGAGCCTCATCGGCCAGCTGAAGGCGCGCGGGTTTGAAGTCGCGGCCGTCGACATGAGCGAGATCTCCAAGACCGGCGGCGGCATCCACTGCATGGCGCAGGCGCTGAAGCGCGTGCCGGCATAACCGATTTCGAACCTCGGCAGTTGCCGGCGATGAAAGCTTATCCCCTGGCCGTCGGGCCAGGGTATTTCTCTTTGCAGGCTCGGCCTGTCAGGAGACTTCGCCATATCCGTTCCGATCATTCTGGCCCTGCGCTAGGCTCCGGCCAGCCGAAACAGGATTGCCGCAAAGATGATCGTTCAGGCCTGCATCAACGGCGCCCGAGCCGCCGACTTCCACCCGGCATTGCCGCTCGATCCCGAGGCGATGGCGCGCGACGCCGCAGCCTCGATCGCGGCGGGCGCGGCCGAGCTGCACGTGCACACGCGCGGCGCCGACGGTCGGGAGAGCCTGGCGCCGGAGGCGATGGACAGCACGGTCGCAGCACTCCGCCGCGCCTGTCCAGGCACGCTGATCGGCGTATCCACCGGCGCCTGGATCGAGAAGGACGATTTGCGCACGCTGGTTGCCATTTCCGGCTGGCGCGAGCTGCCCGATTATGCCTCGGTCAATCTCAGCGAGACGGCGGCGCCCGTCGTCATGGAAAGCCTGCGCCAGCGCGGCATCGCCATCGAAGCCGGGCTCGCTTCCATTGCCGACGCCGAGCGTCTCGTCGGTCTCGACCATGGCGGGCGGGTGCTGCGCGTGCTGGTCGAGATTTCCGAGCAGGCGCTGGATGAAGCCTTTGCCGTGGCAGATGGCATCGAGACTGTGCTGGAACGCGCCGGCATCCACCGCTCGATTCTGCTGCACGGCGAGAACGACACGGTTTGGCCGTTCGTGGAAAGGGCGGCCGCGCGGAAGGTGTCGACGCGGGTCGGGCTGGAGGACGGCAAGGAATTGCCGGATGGAAGCGTGGCGGACGGCAACGCCGCGCTGGTGGCTGCGGCGGTGGCGATTTACCGCGCTCGGTGATCTTGTTCCTCGCCTCCACGAAGTGGGGGAGAGGTGGCTCGGCGAAGCCGAGACGGAGAGGGGGAGCGCCCTACGAAGACCCCCTCTTCGTCCGCTTCGCGGACACCTCTCCCCCGCCTTTGGCGGGGGCGAGGAAAGCGCTACTGCGTATCCGCGATGGCCCTCAACTCGGCGCGCTTCTCATCCGACACAACGGCAAGATCCAGCACCTTCTGCAGACCCGCCGCGTGGCGGAAGGTCGGCTCGGTCTGCGCGCCGCTCTTCACCGCCTCGACGAAGCGCTGGTAGTTGGTCGGGACGGTGCCGGCGTCGAGCTCTTCCCATTTGGCGTTCTCGACATTTTCGCCGACGCAGGCCTTGAGCATCGAGCCGTCGAGATTGTGCACCACCTCGATGCCGCCCTTGTCGCCATGGATGCGCAGGCGCAACTCGTTGATGTGGCCGGTGGCCCAGCGGCTGGCATGCACCACGCCGAAGGCGCCGTTGGCGAAGTCGAGCGTCATGGCGAAACTGTCGTTGGCGTCGAGCTGGTACTCGCCGATGCGGTTGCCCGGCGCCTTGTCGAAGGCGCGCAGCCTGCAGAAGACATGGTCGATATCGAGCGCCGCGCCATAGCTGGCGAAATCGAGGATGTGGATGCCGACATCGCCGAGCACGCCGTTTGAGCCGTGGCCGCGCGACAGCCGCCACAGCCATTTCGGATCGGTGCGCCAGTCGCCCCAGAATTTCGACACCAGCCAGCTCTGCAGGTAGGACGCCTCGACATGGCGCACCGTGCCGATCTCGCCGGCCTGCACCATCCGGCGCGCCTTCTGCAACGCGGCGACGTTGCGATAGGTGAGGTTGACCATGTTGACGATGCCGGCGGATTCTGCGGCATCGGCCATTTCGTTGGCTTTGCGGAAATTTTCCGCCAGCGGCTTCTCGCACAGTACCGGCTTGCCGGCGTCGACCAGCGCCATGGTGGTCGGATGATGGATGCGGTCGGGCGTGACATTGGCGACCGCGTCGAAATCGCCCCAGTCGAGCGCCGCCTCCAGCGAGGTGAAGCGCTTCGGGATCTTGTAGGCGTCGGCATATTCGCCGACGCGGGCCGCATCGACATCGACGGCGCCGACGATCTCGACGCCCTCGATCGCGCCGAAGCGGCGGGCATGTTCCTGCGCCATCCAGCCGGTACCGAGTATCAAAAGCCGCATTTTTTGTCCCTTTGAGCGATTTGGTTCGATTCAATAACGGGGGGGGGAAATGTGACCCGGGCGCTGTTTTGGCGCAATCCCAAACGAAGCGGAGAGGCGCTTTTTAGCGAAAACCGGCCTCGCCATGCGCATGCAGCCTGGGCCCGCGCTCCTCGATCGGCTCCAGCGCCTTTTCCACCGGCACGTTCGGCGCGTCGAGGATGGCGGGCTTCGCCCCTTGCGGGTTGTGCGCCCACTTCACCGCATTGCGCAGCACCTTCTGCACGGTGGCGTCGTGATAGGTCGGATAGGTTTCGTGTCCGGGGCGGAAGTAGAAGACATTGCCGGCGCCGCGCCGGTAGGTCAGGCCCGAGCGGAACACCTCGCCGCCCCGGAACCAGGAGATGAAGACGGTTTCCAGCGGCTCGGGCACGGCGAACTGCTCGCCATACATCTCCTCGTTCTCGAGCTCGAAGAACTCGCCGATGCCTTCGGCGATGGGATGGCTGGGGCTCGTCACCCAGAGCCGCTCGCGCTCGCCGGCCTCGCGCCACTTCAGCGTGCAGGGCGTGCCCATCAGCCGCTTGAAGATCTTCGAGAAATGGCCGGAATGCAGCACGATCAGCCCCATGCCTTCGAAGACCCTGCGCGCTACGCGTTCGACCACCTCGTCGGCCACCGCGCCATGGTCCTTGTGACCCCACCAGACGAGCACGTCGGTTTCGGCAAGGCGGGATTGCGGCAGGCCGTGCTCCGGCTGCTCCAGCGTCGCGGTCGAGGCTGATATGCCTGCGTCGGTGTTCAACGCCGTGGCAATGGTCGCGTGCATGCCTTCCGGATAAATCGAGGCCACCACCTCATTGGTCCGCTCATGGATGTTCTCGCCCCAGACGACAGCGCGAATTGTCATGGATTGCCTCGTGAGTGATTGGGAGCCGCCCCGCGCCATAGATAGCGCCTTCGCCCGGTATTGGAAGCGGTTTTCGCAATGCGGTGAATGCCTGTGGAGTGCCGCCACGCTCCTTGCTTCGCGCTGGACGATGAGTTCGCGAGGCCGATTGGCAAGCTTCCCTTCCCGTGCGCAATATTGGCCATGGGCGAAGTGCTTGTAGGCGCAGCGATCTTTGCTTGTCTGGCCGGGGCCTCGCTGGTCAGCCTGGTGGTGCACGAGCGTTTCCCTGCTCACCACCTTCAGGACGACACCAGCGCAGTGGTGCGGCTTGCCGCGAACCTGTTCGTGGTGATGTCGTCGCTTATGCTCGGCCTGATGATCAATTCAGCCAAGAACACATTCGAGGCCATCAACGGCAACGTCCACACCTTCGCCACCGATCTCATCCTGCTTGATCGTACGCTTCGACATTACGGACCGGAAGCGGACAGCGCCCGGCAATCGCTGACCGCATACGTCCAGCGCGTCGTCGATACCTCTGCCGCCGACAGCGACACCACCGTTGTCCCGAACAGGCTGGCGGAACTGCTGCTCAATCAGGTCGGCGACATCCTGGCGGGATTGACGCCGGCGGATGCCAGGCAGACCGCCGCACAACAGGCAGCGACACAGCAACTGCAGAAGCTGATCGAGCAACGCTGGATACTGGCCGAACAGTCCGAGGGCGCCATACCCGCGCCACTGATCGTTCTGCTCGTCGCCTGGCTGACGCTGATCTTCGCCAGCTTCGGCTTCCGGGCGCCGCGCAACGGCACCATCGTCTTCACCTGCCTCGTTTCCGGGGCGCTGGTCGCCGCGGCGATCTATCTGATCGTCGACATGGACAGCCCGTTCTCAGGCCCGATCCAGGTCTCGCCGGCGCCCCTGCAACGGGCGCTGGCTGAACTGACGACGCAATGAGTTTACCGGCCGGGCTGGCCGAGCAATTCGACCAGCAGTCTCGCCGCTGCCTTGGCGCCGTCGGTGCGGATCATGCCGGCGATAGTGCTCGCGCGGGCGCCGGCCGCCAGCGCCCTCTCCAGCGCCGCCGACAGCGACTGCGCCGTCGGCACGGGACCGTCATGCGCGGCGCCGATGCCGAGCTCGGCCGCCCGTCGCGCCCAATAGGGCTGGTCTCCGATCTGCGGCACGATCACCTGCGGCGCTCCCGCCCGTGCGGCGGCGACGGTCGTACCGGCGCCGCCGTGATGGATGACGGCGGCGACGCGGCCGAACAGCGCCTGCTGGTTGACCTCGCCGACGGCAAAGCAGTCGTCGCGATCGTCGACGGGGCCCAACTCTGCCCAGCCATGCGCGAGCACCGTACGGAGGCCCTTGGCGCGGATCGCCTCGATGGTGGCGGGGCCGGCTTCGTTCGCGACCGATATGGAACCGAAGCCGACATAGACCGGCCGCGGGCCGGCATCGAGGAAGGCTTTGAGCCCGTCGGGCAGGGGCCGCTCGTCCGGCAGGATGAAGGCGCCGGTCTGCACGGCGTCGATCAGGTCCGAGCCTGGCCAAGGTCCTAGCGTCGGGTCGCAGGCGAGCAGGACGGGATTGCCGTAGACATAGTCCCGGACATTTTCTACCGGGGGCAGTCCGAGCGATGCGCGATGGCCGTTGATCGCCTCGCCGAAGAGGGCGTTCTTGGTCCGGATGTCCAGCTCCCACAGCAGCCGGTTGTCGGTCACGCCGGCCGGCAGCGGATGGCCCGGATATTCATGCGGCCGGTTGTGCGGCGAGGGCAGCCAGATGGGGCAGAACGTGCCGAGCATGTAACGCATGCCGCGTTGTTCCGCGACCAGCCGCGCGGCCGCGCAGGACGGGAAGAGGCCGAACGCCACCACTGCATCGCAGCCTTCGGCGGCCGCGCTCAGCGCCTCATATTGCCTGGCGACGATCTCGGCCGCCTGGCCGGAAATGAGCCGGGCCCGGTCCTCGGGCGAGGCCGATCGCGAGCGGTTGACCATTTCCTTCGCCCATTCGCGCACCGGCGCGAAGGCCGGTGCCAGCGTCACGTCGGCGCGGGCCAGAAGGGCGGCAAATTCCTCGTCGCCCGGCGCGCTGACCCTGGCCTCGACGCCATGCGCCTGCAACGCTGCGCCCAACGCCGCCAAAGGCTCGACGTCGCCGCGCGAGCCATAAGTCGATAACAAGATACGCATTCCATGCTCCGTGTCGTTTTTCGGAGCAGCGTTGATACGCCATGGCCGGGGGCTTGCCGCAAGCCCGGGCTGCGCCATATCTACCTTCTGGGAAGGGTCGTTGTTGCGTCCTCGGTTGAGGTCGCGATCGCAATTCGAAGCGGCGACGACATACCAGCATCCGCGCGCATCCGCGCGAAGCCCTTCGGATCGGCAAGTGGGGATCGGCCAGTGCCGGCGACAAGCTCGCCGGCCGGATAGGGTTTAACCCTGGCGGCCTTCCTGGGCGACCCGGGTGGGGGAGCTTGTGAGGCGCGGGACGACGACGAGACGCTTGATCTTGCCGTTTTTGTAGGCGGCAAGGAAGCGGTGATAGTCCTTGAAGACGACGCAGCCATTGGATTCCGCACGGCCGCCGCGCAGCATATAGGTGTGCGCAAGCAGGCCGTTGCGGCCATATTTGTTGTTGCCGCTGGTCGGCGTGAGCCTGATTGCCTCGACCCCGTGAAAGCGCGACTCGCGCATCGACAGATTGTAGGTGTCGGGCGGCGTCGGGCCGACATTCTTGCGGTTGACGAAGCGCGGCTGGTCGACCATCGAGCCCAGCCCTGAATGCGCTTCCAGCTTCGAGCCGTCGGGCATGTAAACGGTCCTCGCCGAAATATCGTAGACGGCAACGCCATTGCCCGTCGTGGGTCCATTGAAAAGGTTGCGGAACGCGCTGCCGAGTCCGCCGCGCTCCGGCGTGTCGGGCTTGGCATAGGCGAGCATCTCGGACGCCTGCGCCTTGCGCTTGCCTGGCTTGGAGTCGGTCACGAGCGGTTTCGAGTCTGTCACGCCCGGCAGGGCCTGATCGCCGTTCCTCGGCGAGACCGCCGTCGGTGCGCCTTGCGCGGTATCGGCAGCGGCCGGCCGTGGCTTGGCCTTGGCAACCTGCGGCTTCGCGGTTTCGGGCTTCTGCGTCCTGGCGGCGTTTTCTTCGGGCGCTTCGGTGGCGCGTTCGAGCGTGGCGCGCGGGCGAAGGCCGGGCACGGCAATGGTGTCGGGCAGATCGTCCTGCGGCGGCAGCGAGGCGACCTGATACGTGCCGTCCTTGCCGTTGTCCGGTTTGGCGGCGACATCTGGCGCGTCGGCGTTTTCGAGCGCGACGGCGGTCGGAAGGTCGGCCGTGTCCTCCGGCGCTATGTTGGCAAGCGCCAGCGCCAAGTCGGAAGCGCCGGCGATTTCGGCCGGCCGCGAACCGAAGCGGGCTTCCGCCGGGGCGCCTGGCAGCGCGCCGCCGAAGCGGCTCGCCGAAGGCAGGCTGGCCAGCAGGAACGGCGCCTTCTCGGCGCGGGCAAAGGCATCGGCAAGCTTTTGCGGCGAAAGCGCGGCGCGCTTTACAACGCCGTCGAAGCGGTCGACGGCCCCGGCGGCCGAAGCCACCACGACGTTTTCATGCGCGACGCTATCCGGCGCCGGCAGCTTGAGCCGCGCCGTCTTGCCGGCGTGGCCTTCTTTCTTCAATTTTTCAGGAGCTTGGCCGTAATGCCTGAAGCTTGTCGCGAGGCTGAAGCAGCCGGAGTCGCAGCCGCCGGTGAGCGAGCCTGCCTTGTAGCCGCCATTGACGGCAAGGTGCGGCGCCCAGGCGTTGGCGATCTGCCGGCGCTGGTCGCCAAGCGCGATGTTGCGCGGCGAAAGTAGGCCTTGCGGCAATCCGTTGGAAGCGGCGGTCAGCGAGGCGCTCACCGAATGGAGCCCCGCCAAGGTGGCAGCGGACCACAGCACGAGGGCGGCGCCGACAGCAGGCACCACGACCCAACGATGACCAGACTTTTGCGAAGTTACCCCCCCATGAGGAGCGTCACCCCGGTTCTTCAAACGCAAAAACGCCATACGACCACTCTCAATCGGCATGCCGGTTTGCGGACCTGGCACCCGTCACGATCACAGTTCGCTGGTGCCCCCTGCACCTTCACGCGTCTGTTGCCGATTGATTCAAAAGATGGACAAAGTTGGTTAACCAATCCCTCCACCAATCGCCGATTTGGCGACGGTCCATACGAAAAAAGAGCCCTCCATGATCTATGCCACGGTAAAAATGCTCTTCCTCACCCGCTTTGCTGCCCGTTTTTCCGGCCTCTGTCAAGAAAACGTGAAGGCTGGAACCGCAGCATCTCCAGCCGGCTAGAGGCCGATTGGGGTCAAAATGCGACGATCTGAAGAATTGCGGAACAAGCCAGTCGCAAAACCCTTGGACCAGGTTTTGGGGAGTGCCGGCGGCCGGCGCGGTCTCCTTATTGCGAGGATCGCCCTAAAAAGCCACCCGCTGACTGCAGCGACGAAGCCGGAAACGTCAGCGCCGTTCGTCAGGGCTGTCGGCGACACCGACATGGTGCCGATAGACCATCTTCCAGCCCTTCCATCCGGTGAACAGAAGAATGAGGACCACGAGCAGGGACAGTATTAGACCGATCGGAATGACCGCAGCCTCGCCATGAACATAGCGCGAATACCAGTTGTAGAGCTCGATCAGGACGACAATCACATTGCCGCCGGCGTGAAGCCATGCATCCCGAAGATTGCGGACCTGGTCATCGCCCAGCACATCAGTCAGGCCGGCAACAGCGGCCAGGGCCGCCATGATCAGACCGGCCCCGAGAAGCCACAGCGAGCCTGTCACCCAACCGGGATTGCCCGTTCGCCAGAAGATCAGGTCGCAGACCAAGGTGGCGACGAAAAACGCGATGGGAAAGGGGATCAGCATCGGGTGGATCGGATGGCCGCCGATGCTTGCCGTGCTGCGCGGATAGTGGGTCATGGCGACGCCTCCAAGCTAGCTGGGCCGACTGACCCTGCCCAACGGAGCTGGCCAGCCGCGACAGAGAACATGAAACCCCGGCGGCGGTGGAATGTTCCATTGCGCGCCGGCCGCTCGCAGCGCCGCGCCGACGCCTTTGCGCCGATAAGCCGCGAAGCTCGGCTGTTTGCCGGCAGAAGCTTTTCGGTGCTCGGTTCGGTGCCCAATGTAGCCGACCGACGGGTCCGGCCTTCATCAGCGAACGTCGATGACGACCATCAGACCGCCGCCACCCTTCTCCTCGGCATTGTTATTCGTGGTGTGATGCGGGATGTGGCAGTGAATCAGCCACTTGCCCGGACGCCTCGCTGTCCAGACGACATCATATCGCTGGCCCGGTCCGACATTGACCGTATCGGCAAGAAAACGTGCGGCGGCGGGAATCGTCTCGCCGTCGCGGGCGACCACTTCGAACGGGCCGCCGTGGATGTGCATCGGGTGTATGAAGCCGTTGTTGGTGCCGATGAAGCGGACCTTTAGCGTCTCGCCGACCTTCATATGGATCGTATCGGTCGACGGATAGGCCTTGCCGTTGATGGTGAAGAAGTTCGGCATGCCGCCGTCCATCGGCATCGATGGATAGGTCAGGCCTTCGCGGACCAGCCATTCCTGCAGCTCGATGACATAGTCGTGGTCGGCGGCGACCTCGTCGGCGGGATTGGCGGGATCGATGATCAGCGCGCCATAGAGGCCGAGTGCCTGGGTGCGGTCGGGCTTGGCGTGCGGATGATAGAAGTAAGTGCCGTGCTGGGTGGCGGTAAACTCGTAGGAATAGGTCTGCCCGGGCTCGATCGGCGCCTGGGTGATCTCGGCCGGCCCGTCCATCTGATTGGGCAGGATCAGGCCATGCCAGTGCACCGTTGTTTCCTCCGGCAAGGCGTTGGTGACGTTGATGCGCACCCGGTCGCCCTGACGGATATGGATGCGCGGGCCCGGAATCTGACCGTTATAGGCATAGGCGTCGACCGTCACGTCCGGCAGGATATGCCAGCGGATCACCGACGGCCTCAGCTCGAACACCTTCACGCCGTTTTCCATGCGGAACGGCAGGTCTTGGTCGCCCTTCGCAGCCAGACCGTAAGATGCGCTCACCAGCCGAGGATCGGCCGCCGCCATGTCGCGCATGGTATCGGCCGGTGTGTCGCGATCCATGATCATGCCCTGGGGCATGATCACTCCGCCGACGTCGCGGGCCGAGAGCCTGAGGTTCAGCCAGTTCGCAGGCGCCGCCATGCCGATCGCCAGGGCCAGAGCGGAAACCGCACCGAGCGCCGCGATTTGCGGTGTGGTCGCGTCAGAGCGCATGTGATGGCCGGCGGCGCGCTGTTCGCCCGCCGGTTCGTGGCCCTGCCGGGCATGGCCGTGCCCGCTCGCTTCGGCCGGTTGCGGGCGCTCGGTCATCAGCCCGTGCTTGAGGCCGCGCGCGACCAGCCAGACATTGGCGGGATAGGCCAGCGTGAAGCCGGCGATGACGCCCAGCGACATCACGCCCCAGAACAGAAGTTCGGTGGGCTCCATGGCGCGCATGTCGCGGCCCATCATCAGGAAGCTCATGACCGGCGCCATGCCGGCCATCATGAAGTTCATGGAGATGAACTCGGGCAGGAAGCTCTTCTTCACATTCTCCCAATAGCTGCCGCCCATCATCGATTTCATGAACAGCGATTGGAAGATGAACAGGCCGAAGGCGAAGCCGGCGAGATATTCGACGATGAGGTCGAGCCACATCGGCAGGCCGAGCGTGGCGGTGACGACCGCGGCAAGGATGATCCCGGTGGCGTCGCCGGCGACACAGTGAATGGTCGAGCCGACGCCCTGCTTCCAAAGAGGCTTTGTGAAGGCCTCATGCTCGCCGGGGCGCGGTTCCTTGTCGGCCAGCACATAAAGCAGCAGGCCGAGCGGGCCCATATAGAGCGTCACCAGGATGAAGCCCCATTTCATCACCACCGGCTCGGGATTGTTGCGGTATTGGTCGAACCCGACATAGAGCGTCGAAGCGGCCGCGAGCACGAACCAGGCAACGAGGAAATAATCGATCGGTTGGATGAGCATGATGCGGCCTCTGCTCGATGAAACGGCTGGTTGCATCCCCGCGGATGAACGCGGCCGAGGCCACTACGATCCATCTTGCGGAATTTGCGGCTCCAGCCTTCGATCGAACTTGACCTTCCAGCAACTGGAACCCTTAGCGTCGGCGGCGAGGCTTGCGGCGGGCTCTCAATTGAGATCGAGGAGCGAAAAATGCATCGACGCGGTTTTCTGGCGGCAAGCCTGGCGACGGTTCTGGCGAGCCCGCGCGCGCTGGCGCAGATGAAGATGGACGACATGTCGAACATGCCCGGTATGGACCATGCCGGCCATGACATGGGCTCGATGGGTCAAGGCCCCGTGGCGCTGCCCCAGAACCAGCCCTTGCGCGAATTGCCGCTGCTGGCGAATGAAGCGGCCGGGTCCGGCCTGTTCAAGGCGAGGCTGACAGCAGAGTCGGCCACGGCGCGCTTTGCCGCCGACCGGGACACGCCAATTCTTGCCTATAACGGGATCAGCCCAGGACCGCTAATCGAGACCCAGGAGGGCGACCGCGTCGAGATCACCTTCGCGAACCGGATCGAGGGCGAGCCAAGCACCATCCACTGGCATGGCATGCCGGTGCCGGCGGACCAAGATGGCAATCCGATGGACCCGGTGGCGGCGGGCGCCGACCGTGTCTACGCCTTCGAACTGCCCGAAGGCTCGGCCGGCTCCTACTGGTATCATCCGCACCCGCATGGTCGGACGGCCGAGCAGGTTTATCGCGGCCTTGCCGGTGCGTTCGTCGTCAAGGCCAAGGCCGATCCGATCCCGGCCGCCTATGGAGACACCACGCTCTTCCTAACCGACCTTCGCCTCGCCGCCGACGGTTCAATGCCCGAAAACACCATGACCGACATGATGAACGGCCGCGTCGGCGATCACGTGCTGGTCAACGGCCAGAAGAATCCGCGGCTCGCCGTGGCAATGGGCACGAAACGGCGCTTGCGGCTCTACAATGCCACCAATGCGCGCTTCCTGAGGCTTGCTTTCGTCAACGCGGCAATGACGGTGATCGGCAGCGACGGCGGCCTGATTGAGGCGCCGGTGGCGGCCGACGAGATCCTGCTCAGCCCGGCCGAGCGCGTCGAGCTGGTCGTCGCTTTCGACAAGCCGGGGACAGCAACCCTCACCACGCTCGACTACGACCGCGGCTGGATGGGGCCGGGCCGGCCGGAGGACAAGGGGCTCGCCCTGCTGACAGCCGACGTCTCGGACACGCAGGCCGAGCCGATGCCGCCGCTGCCCGAGCGGCTGCGGCCGATCGCGCGATTTGGCCAGCCGACGGTTAGCCGCCGTCTCGTCTTCACCGAGACCATGGCGATGAAGCCCACCGGTATGGAGATGGGTTTTCTGATCAACGGCATGGCGTTCGACATGGGGCGCATCGATATCGTCGCCAGGGCCGGTGACACCGAGCTCTGGGAGATCGTCAACCAGGCCGACATGGACCATCCTTTCCATCTCCACGGCACGCAGTTCCAGCTCATCGAGCGCGAGCGCGACGGCAAGGTCTCGAAGCCGCCCTATCTGGCATGGAAGGACACGGTCAACGTGGCGCGCGGGGAGACGGTGCGGCTCGTCACGCGCCAGGAGCGGCCAGGGACGCGCATGTATCACTGCCACATCCTCGAGCATGAGCAGCTGGGTATGATGGGCGTCGTCGACGTGCAGGCATGAGGTCTGGCATCGTTTGCGCGGCGGCAGTGCTGGCCCTCGCCGTGTTGCCGGTAGCCGCACCGTCGCTGGCTCGGGACCCGGACAACGCGATCGTTACGACGCGCCAGGCCGCGATGAAGGAGATGGCCGCCGCAGCCAAGGCGATCGCCGAGATGTTCGACGGCAAGCGCGCCTATGAGCGGCGGCCTTCAAGGCAGCGGCGGGCACACTCAGCGCCCGCACCGGCGGTGCTCTGATTGCAGAATTCCCGCGGGGCACAGTTGGCGCGTCGTCGGCCGCCAAACGGGAGATCGACCAGGCCCGGCCGGAGTTCGAGGCGCTCGCCCGCCATATCGGCCGGCTTGCCAATGCGCTCGCCGCCAAGGCCGGGAACGCGCCCGCCGAGATTACTGCCGACATGCGAATGACGGGACCGCCCGTAGACGGCGGCAGCCTGCTTGGCAAGCGCCCGGGCGTCGCCGAGGCCGATCCCGCAAAAATGCCGGCGGAGCATCTCCTGCACCTCATTCTGCAGGACTGCACGAGCTGCCATTCGAAGTTCCGGCGGAAAATCGAATGAGGCCGGATGCGTTCAGTTGCAAGACCTGTGGGCGAGGCGAAGAGGGGTTCGGTGGCAGTCGGCTTGCCCCAAAAGAAGTCATCCTCGCCGCACGCGGGGCGAGCTCTTGCGGCACAGAGCAGTCAGCCCGACCCCACTGGCCTCGCAGCCGGGCGAAATCGTCGAGGATTGCTAGGCGCTCGCCCTATCTTGGTCGGGCCTTGGTGCTCGCCAGTCATTCACTTGCTGCCCTGCTGTACTGCCCCGGGCACGATCAGAGCGCCCTGATCAGGTCCCGAAAATTTGAAGCCGATAAAAAATAGGACGATGATGAGAACGCAGATTGCCAGCACCGTGACGAGGGTCCTTCTCGGGTTTTCGGCTGGCGGTCTGTCTTCCATGGCAATTCGCCTCGGATTCTAAACTCGGCGACAATGCCGGGGTTCCCAACGCCGCGCCGACCAACGGACTGGCCGAACCACGTCAGGACGCGGCTTTTAGCGGAATGTTCCTAACTAATACGGTGCGGGCCTGCGCTTCCGAATTCCCAGCATCATACTTGCGTCTGTGCTAATATATAACGATTACGCACTTTCGTGCGTAGCCAACATATTGGGAGGATGCGATGAAAACCATGAATCGCAGGTCTGCAATTGCTCTCAGCATGACGGCCGCCGCGGTCACGCCCTTGTTCACCCTGATGGCATCCGCAAAGACCAAGAAATACGGTCCGAAGGATGGCAAGGAGATAGCGCCCGGCATCAGAGTGGTTGAGGTAGGCACCGGCAATTCCGACATTCCCGCCTACAAGAGCATTTCAATTGTCGACGTGGTCTTCCAGCCCGGAGCGCACGCGCCCGCAATGGTGATGGACAACGACATGGTATGCACGATTACGTCGGGCGCTTTCACGGTCAAGAAAAAGGACAAGGAATTCAAGCTCAAGGAAGGCGACATGTACACCTGTTCCAAGGGCAAGACCGACGAGGCGACGAATACAAGCAAGGAGGTGGGCGTGCATCGCATCGCAGTCTTGATACCTGCCTAGCAGGATGGCATCCGGCCGGACGATCGGTTGCCATCGCCAGTCCAGCCGAGGTTTGGGAAAATTCGCGCGGAAGACGATGCGCGATGCGCGCCTTAGCCGAACCAGGGACCAACCTCGTCTTGCCGCTGAGTTGTGCGCCCAAGGTCAGTGCTTGCGAGACACTGCGGAGCGCCGCCTCCATCAAGGCGGCGCCGGCGGCCAAGGGCCAGCCGGGCGATGACTGCGGCGACATGGGCGCATTGTGAACAATCCCTCCAGGCCGCCGCGTAGCGTCTGCCGGCGGCTTGGCGCCGCCTCGCGATTCTGAGAGGGGCGGCTCCGAGTCCGCGAGGGGCATCACAAAAATGACGCGCTCTCACCGCTATATACCAGGCTGGATGCGCTAAAGCAGGGTTCATCATTATGGATGCCAGCGAATTGCAGGCCATAGGCGATACGCTGATGCGCGTCGTCACACCCGATATGAAACCGAAAGACCTGCTCAAGGCGGTGCGAAAACTGCATCCGGACGCCAAGAAGAGGGATATTGCCCGCGCGGCCTTCCACGCCATTATCGCCAACGCCGACCAGGATCCCGGCAAGTCGCGCAACCTTCAGGCCTTCGCGCTTGCCGAGCGTACCCAGCAATCGGAATAAATTGCCGCGAATTGTAGTTTTGGGCTTGCCGGAAATTTAATAAGCGTCCTCTAATTTAATGGCTCAGCCGGCAGCTGGAGCCAATTCCAGGAAAAAGTGTGTCACGGTTTTCCGTCCGGAATTACCCCAGCCCCAACCGGTAATGAGCCCATGACCAAGAACCTCGGCAATGCCAAACCCAGCACTCCTGCCAAGGAGATGAACCCCTCGCTATTCGGCAAGGCCGCGCCGGCATTGTTTCCGCTGCTCGTCGCGGCGCTTGGCTATCTCATCGGCCGGCATTTCTTCGGCTTTTGACGGGCCGGCGTCCGGCACGCTATTTCCAGCCGGCCCAAGTGCAATTGTCGTCTCGACCATCCTCCTTGCAGCTTTGGTCCTAGGGCCTAGGTCGTTCTTGTCCTTGGCCGGGCCCAAGCGCATGCTGGTGGCAGCCGGCGGCCTCGCAAACTCCGGTCAGGCCCGGCCGCCGAACCCAGTATCACCCCCCCCCCAAAGGCTGCCGGGCCGCCGTCTATGCGGCGAATTCTTCCGCGCTCGCCCACGGCCAACTGCCGCACTGCCTAAATCTGCAGTACCGCTCGGACGCCTTCAAATTCCGTTGCTGCATCGTCTCGCAGACCGAACGCCATGTGGAAGTCGAACTCGGCTGCACCTAGGCGCAATGGCATGTCTTCGCCGCCACGCTCGCTTTTATTCGGGAAACTCGCAAATATGCCGAATAACGGCGGGTGCTCTTGCACTAAAGAACAATAAGCCACGCTTTTCGGCAATTCCAGACGCGCTAGATTGTATTGTGGGTCGGAGATAGGCAGTTCTTCGAATGAAGAGCAGGAGCTGTATATGGTAACAAGCGAGCCAGACAGTGTCCGCGTAAAAACCGTTAATGGCCAATGGATCGTGCGCGTCGTCGACGGCGGCAGGCTGAAGCAGCAAGTGTTCGACATTCACGCGCAGGCCGAGATCTTCGCCGAGGAGGAGCGGCTGCGACTGGGGCTGCCGGGCGAGCCTCCGGCCGAAGAGCCAGTCGGACCGCTCCCACACGGGCGGGCTCGCTGACGGGCGGGGGGTAGCCGGACCACGCCAATCGCTGAGGTCGGAACAGACCTATCCCTGGTGCTCGGCTCTGAGCCTCTCTTTCATCCGTTCAAGCGCCGGCGGACCGCCGGCCGCCAGATCGTTGGCGACCCGGGCCAACTTATCGTCGGCCTTGCGGTATTTGCTGCCCCAGGCGCCGAGCGTTGCCAGAACCGGCAAAAGGTCGATGCCGGCCTCGGTCAGCCGGTAGATCGCCTTCAGACCGTGGCTCGGGTCGTCGCTGCGGGTGAGGATGCCTTCGTCGACCAGCGTCTGCAGCCGCTCGGCCAGCGTGCGCGACGAGATGCCTTCGTCGGATTGCAGGAACTCGCGAAAGTGCCTTTTCCCGGCGAAGGCCAGGTCGCGAATGATGAGCAGCGTCCAGCGGTCGCCGAGCAGTTCGAGCGAGAGGCTGATCGGGCAGCCGGATCGTTCCTTGGTCGACATCAGCATGGTTCCATTTTTAAATCACTTTACTATTGACATCGTTCTTGCCTTGCGTCAAATGGTTCCAGAAGTAAATCATTTGACGAGAGAAGATCGATATGAGCCGGCAAGTCAAGCGTACGATGGTGGTCGTCGGCGCAACCAGCGAAGTGGGCGCCGAGGTCTCGGCCAGACTGACCGGCGCAGGGCACAAGGTGCGCGGCATCGCCCGTAGCCTCGGCGTCGCACTCGACGATCAGGCGGCGCTCGACGCTGCCTTCTCGGGTGCCGACAGCGCTTACGTGATGATCCCCTTCGATGTCACCGCGCCCGATCTGCATCACTTTGAGGACGAGGTCGGCGCACGGCTGGCATCCTCCATCGCCAAGGCGGGCCTGCGCCGGATCGTGCTGCTCAGCGGCCTCAATGCCCATCTCAGAATGGGTACCTCGCTTGGCGCCGCGCTGATGGAAAAGCGGCTTGCCGCGCTGGGCCTGGAGGAACTCGTCTATCTGCGCGCCTCCTTCTTCATGGAGAATTTCATCAAGGGCATGGGCTTCGTCGAGCAGGCGGCGTCCGGCGTCTTCGGCTCGCCCTTCCGCGGCGACCTGCCTATGCCGCTGATTGCCGCCAAGGACGTTGGCGAACGCGCCGCCGCTCTATTGAATGCCGAACACTTTCCGATCCAGCGCGTTGTCGAATTGCACGGCGGCGGCTCCTACACGTTCGAACAGGCCACCGAGATCCTGGGCAGGGCGATCGGCAAGGAGGTCGCCTACGATGAAGTGCCGTTCGCCGATGCGCGGGCCGGTATGGTCGCCAATGGCATATCGGCGAGTTTTGCCGATGCGCTGGGCGAGACGGCGGCAAGCTTCAACAGAGGCGAGCGCTGGGCGCTGGAAGCACCCTCAGCCGAAAATGCCACCCCGACCAGCTTCGAAGCCTGGGCGCAGGCTTTCGCCCGCTCGCCCGCCGCGGCGCGAGTCGTCACAGGCAGCAATTCCTGACCAGGGAGACCGGACATGAGAAAGCTCATCCTGCAGATGCAGATATCGGTCGACGGTTTTGTCGGCGCCGACGAGGTCCGTCGCTGGCAACTCTGGGAGTGGGGCGACGACAGCGCCTGGGACGAGGAGCTTAAACGGGACTTCAACGCCGTTTTCACGACCATCGATACCATCCTGTTGAGCCGCAAGATGGCTGAGGAAGGCTATCTGACCCATTGGGGCAACGCGGCGAGGAAATATCCGAAGGACCGCTTCTTTGCCTTCGCCCAGCGCATCGTCGAGGCCGAAAAGGTGGTGGCGAGCGATAAGCTCGGGGCCTCGCGCTGGGAACGAACGCGCGTCGTAAGCGGCGACTTGCCGCGTGAGGTCAACGCGCTGAAGCAAGGCGAGGGCGGCGACATCGCCGTGTTCGGCGGCGCCGGCTTCGCCTCGGCGCTGATCGCCGCCGACCTTGTCGACGAGTTCCAGCTCTTCATCAATCCGGCCGTTCTGGGCAGTGGCCGCCGCATCTTCGACAAGGGCGGCTTTGGCAGGCTGAGGCTCCTCGGCTCCAAGCCCTATGCCTGCGGCATGGTGGTGAGCCGCTATGCGCCGGCGAGGTGAGAAGGCAATCGATGGGAGATCGCTCTGCCTGAATCAATCTGGCAGCGCGGCTTCCTAACTACCTGTCTGGCCATGCCTTTCCCGGATGGCTTGGCAACCGCCCCCGCTGACCAGCCGCAGCTGCACGCCTGGCGTGATGGACCGCTGCCAAGCGGCGCGGCCGTTGCCCACGGCGGCAAACCAGCGGGCTTCGCACGATGTCAGGCCGATAAGCACCCGGCCGGCATATTCGGCCGGCGCGCCATTGGCCGCATCGAACACCGTCCAGCTGCTGCCAGGCGGCTCCTGCACCGGGACGAACCTCATCGGAGACTCCATCTGTGAAGAGATGGGCAATATAGCAGGCGCGACTTGGCGTTCCTATGACGTGGTTCACATTGGCACACATTTACGGTGGATAGCACCGCTGCGGCTGCAAGCCACCAATCTCCTTGGCCGCTTTTCCTACTGCCCGGCCTGGTCGGCGTCGGTCAGCGTGCCGAGGAAGGCGACGATGTCGTCGATCTCGGCATCGGTCAGCGCCGGCTTGTCGCCGGGCTTTTTGCCGTTGAAGGGCGGGTCTGTGTTGAGGTTTCCCCAGTAAGCCTTTGGCAGATCGTCGAATTTGTCGACCGTGCCGTCGGTCTTCTTCGGATACCAGCGCCCGGGATCCGTATCGCGGCTGGCGTAGAAGGCGACCGCGTCGCGCAGCGTGTGGAAATAGCCGTTGTGGAAGAAGCTTTTCCGCAAGGCAACGTTGCGCAGCGTCGGCGTCTTGAACAGGCCGCAATATTCGACGCGGTCCTTGAGATCGGTGCGCAGCGGACCGCACAGGCCGAGGTCGACATAATTGGGATCGGCATTGGCGGGGATCGCCGGGTTGCGCGGCACGGCAATCGCGATCAGGCCGTAATCAGTGAATTGCGGCGGCTCGCCGTCATTGGCCGGTTCGCTGAGATGACAGCTCGCGCAATTGCCCTTCGCTGCGTCCTCGAACAGCATGCGGCCGCGCAATTCCTGCGCGGAAAGTTGCGCCTTGCCGGCAAGGAAAGCGTCGTAGCGGCTGGAATAGGGATAGAAATCGGCGCTGCTCTGCTCGAAGGTGCCGAGCGCTTCCACAGCGGCGTCGAAGGCGTCTTGCGGATGGTCGAAGACATCGGCGCCGAAGGCCGCCTTGAAGGCGCCGGCATAAGGCGCGTTGCGCAGGCTGGCGACCACTTGGGCCGCGTCCTTGTTGCCCATCTCGAAGGACGACAGCAGCGGGATTCTTGCCTGGTCCTTGCCGTGGTCGGCGCGGCCGTCCCAGGTCAGGCCCCCGGTCGGGCCATTGTCGACGCTTTCGTCGCCTTCGTCCTCGGAGTCGTAGAAATGCTCGGTGAAGGCGGGCGCCGCCTGCAGGTAGCGCAGCGACGGCACGGCGCGAACGCCTGGCTGGTCAAGATTGGCTCCGCCCATTTCGACCGGCGCCGCCGAGGGCGGCCCGAAAGCATGGTTGGGATCGTGGCAGGATGAGCAGGCCTGCTTGCCCGAGGCCGAGAGCGACGGGTCGAAGAACATCTGTCGCCCCAGCGCCGTCAGCGCCTCGGCGCGGGCGAAGGCTTCCTGGCGCGTCATCGGGCCGGGATGGACACCGGATGGCTCCTCGGTGTTGGCGGGCGCGGTGGAGGCCACGATCATGGCCGCTGCAATGGCGATCGCGTGATTTTTCCGACGTCCCATCGTCTTCGGCGATATCCCTGATTTCTTCGCCCGGTTTCTTTGGCGGCGTAAGGATCGAGTGCAACGGATTGATGACCGGTCTTCCCGCTCACGAAACCGTGTTCGGCCGGGGCCGAACTGTCACAAAGGTGACAAGGCGTCGAAGTAGCTGGGCATTGATGCAGTTGCGTTCCTGCATTGCCGTCCTCCAGCCATTCCCAAGCCACGAGGCATTTTCCAATGATCCGGTCCTTTCTCTCCCTTTGCCTCGCCTCCACGGCGCTGGCATCGCTCTCTGCCGCTGCCCAAGCGGCGCCTGCCGGTTACGACAAGATCGACACCGTCGTCGTCATCTACGCCGAGAACCGCAGCTTCGATAACCTTTATGGCGGCTTCCCCGCCGCCAACGGCCTGGTCAACGTTTCGCCCGACCAGGCGCGCCAGCTCGACCGCGACGGCAAGCCGCTTTCCGAACTGCCGCCGGCCTGGGGCGGACTGACCGGCAAGGGCGTCACGCCGGCGGTGACGGAGGCGCAGAGCGCGCATCTGCCCAATGCGACATTCGCCATCGACGATCCCAAGGGCTTCAACGAGAATACCGGCGTCATCACCCATGATCTGTGGCATCGTTTCTATCAGGAGCAGATGCAGATCGACGGCGGCCGGAACGACAAGTTCGTCGCCTGGGCCGATTCCGGCGCGCTGGTGATGGGCCACTATGACGGCTCGATTCTGCCGATGTGGGCGATCGCCAAAAAATACGTGCTGGCGGACAATTTCTTCCAGGGCGCCTTCGGCGGCTCCTTCCTCAACCATTTCATGCTGGTCTGCGCCTGCGTGCCTTACTATCCAAATGCCGACACCAGCCCGGTGAAGGCCCAGATTGCCGTCGTCGAGCCGGATGGCGTGACGCTGAAACCGGCCGACAATTCGCCGCCCTCGGCGCTGGGCGGCGTGCCGAAATTCGCCAATGACGGCGCCATCACGCCCGACTTCTACGCCGTCAACACCATGCAGCCGCCTTACCAGCCAAGCGCCAACAAGCCGGCCGAGGGTGGCGACAGGGCGCTGGCCGATCCGGCGCAGCCGACCACGCTGCCGCCGCAGCACGAGATCACCATCGGCGATCTGCTGTCGCTCAAGGGCATTTCCTGGGCGTGGTATTCGGGCGCCTGGCAGGCGGCGCTCGACGGCAAGAACGCGACGCCCGTGCCGAACTTCCAGTTCCACCACCAGCCCTTCAACTATTTCGCGGCCTATGCGCCGGGCACGGCCGCGCGGGCCGAGCACATCAAGGATGGCGGGCTCGGCGGCACCGAGTTCATCAAGGCGATCGACGACGGCAAGCTGCCGGCAGTCTCTTTCTACAAGCCGCAGGGCAACCTCAACGAGCATGCCGGCTATGCCGACGTGACCTCCGGCGACCAGCATCTGGCCGACCTCGTCGCGCATCTGGAGAAGAGCCCGCAATGGGCGCATATGCTGGTGGTCGTCACCTATGACGAGAATGGCGGCTTCTGGGATCATGTCGCGCCGCCCAAGGCCGATCGCTGGGGCCCGGGCAACCGCATCCCGGCCTTCATCATCTCGCCCTATGCGAAGATGGGGATGGTCGATCACACGCAGTACGACACGACCTCGATCCTGCGTTTCATCACCGCCCGCTACGACCTGCCTGTGCTGCCCGGCATCGTCGCCCGCGACAAGGCGCTGCGCAACCACGACCAACCGCCGATGGGCGATCTGACGGCAGCGCTCGATCTGACGAAGTAGCCTCTCAGAACCCGGGTTCCTCGCCCCCGCCAGAGCCGGGGGAGAGGTGTCCGCAAAGTGGACGGCGAGGGGGCTTCGCAGGGCGCTCCCCCTCTCCGTCTCGGCTTCGCCGAGCCACCTCTCCCCCATTTCATGGAGGCGAGGAAACGCCAATCGCGCAAGGCCTGCCTCGGCGATTGCCTCAGTGAATTCCCGTCCGCTATCAATGGCCTCCAAACTGGAGGCGACACGATGGCAGACTTGAAAATCAGGACCCGCAACGTCGGCGCGCTTGCCGTCCTGCCGCCGGGCGGCCTGCCAGCGGTCACCACCCCGACCGGTGGCACGGTCGATGTGGTCACGCAGGTCAGCGCGCCCGGCTTCAGCCCGCTCGACCTGCTCCATGCCTCTTTGGCCGCCTGCATGGTGCTCAGCGCCCGCATCGCCGCCACCCGCCTCGGCGTCGCCGACCGGCTCGGCGAGGTGAGGGCGGATGTCAGCGGCGAGAAGGCGAAGGACGAGCCCTCGCGGGTCGAGGCATTCATCGTCAAACTGGAGATCACCGGCGACCTTGATGCCGCAATGAAAGAACGGATCCTGGCGGACGCGGAAAACATCTGCACCGTCTCCAACACGCTGCGCGGCGCGCCCGCGCTTCGTTCCACGCTGGGGTGAGCGCAATGGCGTATCTTTCGTCGATCGACTACGCGACCGCCTCGGACGACATCCGCGCCGAGCACGACCGCGAGCTCGCGCTGCGCGGCCGCATGACCAACATGAAGCGCATCCTGCTCCACTCGCCGGCCGCCCACCGCATCTACGCCGAATGGTTCACGCTGCGCGACCTTCTCAAGCCCACACTCGACGACCGCGCCATCTGGCTGTTGTCGAAAGCGATGGCCGAGACCATGCGCGCCGAGATTCCCGTGACCTTCTTTCGCCGCGCATTGATCGAGAACGGGCTCGACCCCGAAGCGATCGAACCGACCGCCGACGAGACGCTGCTGATCTCCTTCGGCATGGCAATCGCCGCCGATGCCAATGCCGTCCCGGCAGAAACCTGGGCCGCACTCAAGGCGCGCTACGACGAGACGCTGCTGGTCAACCTCACCGCCTTCGCCGGCATCATGGTGGCGACCTGCGTATTCACCAATGCGGTGAAGGTGGATCTCGATCCGGAGCTGGAGGAGTATCGGAGGCAGTGAGGCGCGACTTCTCCTTCTCCCCCTGTGGGAGAAGGTGGATCGGCGCGTTAGCGCCGAGACGGATGAGGGGTGTTCCAGCTTGGCGATAAGATTGAAATCGCCGCCGCCTCATTCCTTCCAGCACCCCTCATCCGACCTCGCTGCGCGAGGCCACCTTCTCCCACAAGGGGAGAAGGGAAAGCCGGCGCCCACCCCCGCAGGAATCGGGTGGCCGATGCTCATCCTTCGCCCCACTTTGACACCAAGCGAAGGAGCCAACCCATGACCATCCATTCCCTCAACACCAAGCGCGCCAGCCGCTCCGCCGAATCCCGCGTCGCAGCACAAGATTGGCGCGCGCTGGTCTCTGAACTCAACGCCCATGGCTGTGCCGTCATGCCCGGCATGCTGTCGGCGGAAGAATGCGCCGATATCGCCGCGCTCTACCCGCATGAAGAGCATTTCCGCAGCCATGTCGTGATGGCGCGCCACGGCTTCGGCAAGGGCGAATATCGGTATTTCAAATATCCGCTGCCGGACCTGATCGAGGGCCTGCGCACCACGCTCTACCCGCGCCTCGCCACGGTCGCCAATGACTGGAACGAGAAGATGGGTGTTGCCCAGCGCTATCCGGCCGAGCACGCCGCCTTCCTGAAACGCTGCCACGATGAGGGCCAGGTAAAGCCGACGCCGCTTCTGCTGCAATACGGCCCCGGCGATTTCAACTGCCTGCACCAGGATCTCTACGGCGAGCTTGCCTTTCCGCTGCAGGTGGCGATCCTGCTGTCCGAGCCCGGCGAGGATTTCACCGGCGGCGAATTCGTGCTCACCGAGCAGCGCCCGCGCATGCAAAGCCGCGCCGAGGTGGTGCCGCTCAAGCGCGGCGATGCGGTAATCTTCGCCGTGCACAACCGGCCGGTGGAGGGCACGCGAGGTTACTATCGCGTCAACCTGCGCCACGGCGTTAGCCGCCTGCGCTCAGGCGGGCGACATACGCTCGGCATCATCTTCCATGACGCGAGGTGACACTCCCCGAGGCGGCGTTTTTTTCTACGCTCCCGGCCGCCGATAACGGATCGATTTCGCCCTGCCCAGCGCGTCCATCATCTCCTCGACGCTGAGGAGGACGGTGGTCTCGCAGGAGCTGAGCGCCCCTCCGGCACCGATGGCGAGCACGACGGACGCCATCGAAACATTGTCCGGCGCCTCCCACAGGTTCCAGCCGTCGTGTTCGCCGAACGCGTACCAGAACCCGTGCAGCTTTCCGCCCACCGATTCTATGTATGAGCTGGCTGCCTTGCGGCGATCTTCGGGGTTTTCGATCATTCGCGCCCATGTCTCGGGCGTGTAGCTGAAGCGCGTCAGGTACATGGCCATGGTTGACCTCCCTTGCCAGAGCCCATCAAGTGGTTGGCTCCAGCACTAAGCGCTCGATCTGTCGGCGACGCGAATCAATTTTACCTCGGCTGGTCTGCCTCAAAGGGAATACGCCGAGCGCGGCATGCGGCGCTTCTGCCTCTTCCCCTCGTGCCCGCATTCGCGTAATGCCCCGGGCAAATCCCCGCCACGTCAGCGCAGTTTCCCGGACCGTCCCATGATCCGTCTCGAAAATATCGGCAAGCAGAACGGCCGACAGATCGTCTTCATCGAAGCTTCCGCCGCCTTGCAGAAGGGCGAGAAGATCGGGCTTGTCGGCCCGAACGGCGCCGGCAAGACGACCCTGTTTCGCATGATCATTGGCCAGGAGCAGCCCGATGAAGGCCAGGTCTCGGTCGATCGCGGCGTCACCATCGGCTATTTCAGCCAGGATGTCGGCGATATGGGCGGCTTGAGCGCCGTCGCCGAAGTCATGGAAGGCGCCGGGCCGGTCAGCGCGGTCGCCGCCGAAATGCGCGAGCTCGAGCACGCCATGGGCGATCCCGACCGCGCCGACGACATGGATCAGATCATCGAGCGCTACGGCGAGTTGCAGCACCGCTTCGAGGAGCTTGACGGCTATGCGCTGGACGGTCGGGCGCGCGAGGTGTTGGACGGCCTCGGCTTCAGCCAGGAGATGATGGACGGCGACGTCTCAAAACTCTCCGGCGGCTGGAAGATGCGCGTGGCACTCGCCCGCATCCTCCTGATGCGGCCCGACGTCATGCTGCTCGACGAGCCGTCGAACCATCTCGACCTCGAAAGCCTGATCTGGCTGGAGAAATTCCTCAAGGATTATGACGGCGCGCTGCTGATGACCTCGCACGACCGCGAGTTCATGAACCGCATCGTCACCAAGATCATCGAGATCGACGCCGGTGCGCTCACCTCCTATTCCGGCAATTACGAATTCTACCAGGAGCAGCGCGCGCTGGCCGACAAGCAGCTGCAGGCGCAGTTCGAGCGCCAGCAGGCGATGCTGGCCAAGGAGATTGCCTTCATCGAGCGCTTCAAGGCGCGTGCTTCCCATGCGGCCCAGGTGCAGAGCCGGGTGAAGAAGCTCGACAAGATCGACCGTGTCGAACCGCCGAAGCGCCGCCAGACGGTGACTTTCGAATTCCAGCCGGCGCCGCGCTGCGGCGAGGACGTGGCGACGCTGAAGGGCATCCACAAGGCCTATGGCAGCCGCAATATCTATTCGGGCCTCGACTTCCAGATCCGCCGCCGCGAGCGCTGGTGTGTGATGGGCGTCAACGGCGCCGGCAAGTCGACGCTTCTGAAGCTGGTCGCCGGCGCCTCCGAGCCGGACGAAGGCTCCGTCGCGCGCGGCCCGAGCGTCAAGATGGGCTATTTCGCCCAGCACGCCATGGAGCTGCTCGATGGCGAGCGCACCGTCTTCCAGACGCTGGAGGACTCGTTTCCGCAGGCAGGCCAGGCGCCGCTCAGGGCTTTGGCCGGCTGCTTCGGCTTTTCCGGCGACGAGATCGAAAAGAAGTGCCGCGTGCTTTCCGGAGGCGAGAAGGCCCGGCTGGTGATGGCGCTGATGCTGTTCGATCCGCCAAACCTGCTGGTGCTCGACGAGCCGACCAACCATCTCGACATAACCACCAAGCAGATGCTGATCGAGGCGCTGTCGCAATATGAAGGCACGATGCTGTTCGTCTCGCACGACCGCCATTTCCTGGCGGCGCTGTCGAACCGCGTGCTCGAGCTGACGCCCGACGGCGTCCACACCTATGGCGGCGGCTACACCGAATATGTCGCCCGCACCGGCCAGGAGGCGCCGGGACTGAGGGGGTAGGGCGAGACCTTACGCAATTGGCGGCGGCGCATTCCCCCTGTCGGGGCGAGCCCCGGCGCTTACCCCCTCGTCAGCCCGCGATCGATCAGCCGCGCAAGCCGCGCCGAGAACGCCTTGGCGTCGGCCGGCTTGTCGCCGTCGAGCACACGTGCCTCGTCGTAAAGCAGATGCGCGGCGTCTTCCTTGAACGCCTTCTCGTCGTCGCCGAGCTTTGCCAGTGCCGCCACGCGCTCGTGGCGCGGGTTGATCTCGAGGATCGGCTTGGCCGCCTTGTCGAGCCGGCCGGCGGCGTTGAGCAGGCGCTCGAACTGGCGGTCCGGGCCATGCTCCGGCGCGACAAGGCACACGGCGCTTTCGGTCAGCCGGTCGGAGGACTTCACGTCCGAAACCTCCTCGCCAAGCGTCGTCTTCACGAAAGCCAGGAAGGCGGCAATATCCGACGACGTCTCCGCGTCGGGCTTCGCCGCATCTTCGGGCAGCGCGATATCGGCGAGCTCGGCCGCGCCCTGCGTCACGGACTTGAACGGCTTGCCGTCGAATTCCGGCGCCATCGTCACCCAGAAGCTGTCGACGGGATCGGTGAGGAGCAGCACCTCGATGCCGCGTGCGCGAAAACCTTCGAGCTGGGGCGAGGCTTCGAGCCGGGCGCGATCGTCACCGGCCATGAAGAAGATCGCTTTCTGTCCTTCCTTCATCGCTGCGACATAGTCGGCAAGGCTGCGCCAGCCTTCGCCTGAGGTCGTCGAACGGAAGCGGGCAAGCTTCAGCAGCTGCTCGCGTCGCTCGTAATCCTCATAGAGACCTTCCTTGAGGACGACGCCGAAATTTTCCCAGATTTTGGCGTAGGCTTCGGCATCGTTTTCGGCCGTCTTGGCGAGATCGCCGAGAACGCGGTTGGTCACGCCCTTGCGGATCGCTGCGAGCAACGGGCTTTCCTGGATCATCTCGCGCGAGACATTGAGCGGCAGGTCGGCGGAATCGACCAGGCCGCGCACGAAGCGCAGATAGCGCGGCAGCAGATCGGCTTCGTCGGTGATGAAGACGCGCCGCACATAGAGCTTCATGCGGCCCTTGCGGTCCTGGTCAAACAGGTCGAACGGCCGCGATCCCGGCACGAAGGCGAGCACGCTGTATTCCTGCCGGCCCTCGGCGCGGAAATGGATGGTCGAGGCTGGCTCGTCATACTGGCCGGCGATGCTGCGGTAGAAGTCGGTATATTCCTCCGGCTTGATCTCGCTCTTTTGCCGCACCCAAAGCGCCGTGCCGTCGGCAATGTCGCGCGGTTCGGCGCCGGGCTTTTCGACAAATGTGATCGGCACCGGCACATGCCCGGATTGCGACTTCGCCAAGCCCTCGAGCCGATAGGGCGTGGTGTAGGACGAGGCGTCCTCCATCAGATGCAGCACCACCCGCGTGCCGCGCTTGGGTGCTGCCTCGATCGGCGCTGGCGCGATCTCGTAGGTGCCCTTGCCGTCGGACGACCAGCGGAAAGCCTCATTGCTGCCGGCCTGGCGGCTGATGACGTCGACCCGGTCTGCGACCATGAAGGCGGAATAGAAGCCGACGCCGAACTGGCCGATCAGCTGCGTGTCTTCCGCCGCGTTGCCGGCCTCGACGCGCTCCATGAAGGCGCGCGTGCCGGAGCGCGCGACCGTGCCCAGCGCCTCCGCCATCTCGTCGCGGCTCATGCCGATGCCGTTGTCCTCGACCGAAAGCTCCTTGTTGTCCGGATTGGCGGCAATCGTGATGCGCGGCTTGGCATCGTCGCCCAGAAGCTCTGGCCGGCTCACCGCCTCGAAGCGCAGCCTCTCGCAGGCGTCCGCCGCATTGGAGATCAGCTCGCGCAGGAAAACGTCTCGGTCCGAATAGACCGAGTGCACCATCATGTGCAGCAGCCGCGAGACGTCCGCCTCGAATGTCCTGGTTTCCTTTGCCTTGGTGTCCGTCGTCATTCAGAATTCCTGCGCTCGTTGCGTTGTCCGCCGCGCCAGCACGCGCCGGGTTTCAAATTTTCAGCCATTGTTGCTTGTGGATGCGCTCCCTGCCAGCGCCGCAGGCGCCAGCGAAACCAGGTCCGGCGCCAGGATATCGTGGCGGCGGGCGAAAGCAACAAGGGTTGCCCGCACCGTTTCCGCATCGATCTCGCCGGCAATGCCGGCTTTGCAGGCGTTGAGCGCGATCGCATGCGCGCTGCTCCTGCTCGCGGCCGGCCAATCCTGCAGCAGGGCATAGGCTTCCATCACGGTCTCGAGCCGGACCGGCAAACCCATTCCGACAAGGATGGTGACAGGCTCTTCAAAGCGGTCGTGGTTCATGGTCAGAACCCTCATTCGGGTGCATCATCATGGCGCCTTGACGATGGCCGGTCGTCCCGGCCAGCACATGTCGGCGCGGGTAGGGCGGTTGCAGGACGACGCCGTGCGGCCGCGGCTGGCCGATGCCGTTGAACGCCTGCACACCCACCGGGCCCGCCGGCGTGTGCGTCGCTGAATTCTGCCGGTTAAGGCGCGGCGGGGGCAGCGCCTTGTGTGCCTTGGCGAGGGCCTCGATCCAGGCGGCGACCGCCAGTGGCACCGGTGCGCGCCCCTCGAGCCAGCGCCTCACGTCGTTTCTGGGCCAGCCAAGCTCCTCGGCGACGTCGGCAGCTTCCCATCGCAAGATTCTCAGGCATTCGCGCAATCGTCCTGCAATCATGGCAATCCTCGTCCGTTCGCAGTCACATGGGCCCCGCCTTGGAGGCGAGGCCCGACCTTCGCTAGCCGCCCCCGGATGTTTCGGTGGCCGACACGTGCTGTGCGGCAAGAAACATCAGCGTTGAGGCGACGGTCCGCCGGTTCCACCCGGCGGATTCGGCCGTGTCGAGCAAGCCTGCCAGCAGCGGCTTCAATGCGCTTCGGCATTCGGCTTCATAAGCGAGGAATTCGCTTGCCGGGCGCGTCGGCGCCGGAACCGAGCCATTGCCGCTCATCATATCCATAATGGCCTCCCATCGTGCATTTCGAAACGCCCGCTCCCGTTGCCGGAAGCGGGCTCCCGTCGGCGTCTCAGAAGTCCATGCCGGCGCCGGCCGGCATGGCCGGAGCGGCCTCCTTCTTCGGCTTCTCGGCCACCATGGCCTCGGTGGTGACGAGCAGTCCGGCAACCGAGGCCGCATCCTGCAGCGCGGTGCGCACGACCTTGGCGGGATCGATGACGCCCTGTTTGTAGAGGTCGCCATATTCGCCGGTCTGGGCGTTCCAGCCATAGGCGAATTCGGTCTTCTCGCGCAGCTTGCCGACGATGATCGAACCTTCCGACCCGCTGTTCTCGGCGATCTGGCGCGCCGGGGCCTCGATCGCGCGCCGCACGATATCGACGCCGTATCTCTGGTCCGGGTTGTCGACGGCGACTGCGTCGAGCGCCTTGGCCGCCCTGAGCAGGGCAACGCCGCCGCCGGGCAGGATACCTTCCTCGACCGCCGCGCGCGTGGCGTGCAGCGCGTCGTCGACGCGGTCCTTCTTCTCCTTGACCTCCACTTCCGTCGCGCCGCCGACGCGGATCACGGCAACGCCGCCGGCGAGCTTGGCCAGCCGTTCCTGCAGCTTCTCGCGATCATAGTCGGAGGTGGTCTCCTCGATCTGCGCCTTGATTTGCGTGATGCGGCCCTGGATCTCCTCCTTCTTGCCGGCACCATCGACGATGGTGGTGTTCTCCTTCTCGATCGCGACCTTCTTGGCGCGGCCGAGCATCTCCAGCGTGACGTTCTCCAGCTTGATGCCGAGATCCTCGCTGATGGCCGTGCCGCCGGTGAGGATGGCGATGTCCTCCAGCATGGCCTTGCGCCGGTCGCCGAAGCCCGGCGCCTTGACGGCGGCGACTTTCAGCCCGCCGCGCAGCTTGTTGACCACCAGTGTGGCCAAAGCCTCGCCCTCGACATCCTCGGCGATGATCAGGAGCGGCTTGCCGGACTGGACCACGGCTTCGAGCACGGGAAGCAGGGCCTGCAGATTGCCGAGCTTCTTCTCGTGGATCAGCACATAGGGCTCTTCGAGCTCGACGCGCATCTTGTCCTGGTTGGTGATGAAATAGGGCGAGAGATAGCCGCGGTCGAACTGCATGCCTTCAACGACTTCCAGCTCGGTCTCGGCGGTCTTGGCCTCCTCGACGGTGATGACGCCTTCGTTGCCGACTTTTTCCATAGCCTCGGCCAGGAAGCGGCCGATCTCGGCATCGCCATTGGCCGAGATGGTGCCGACCTGGGCGATCTCGTCGTTGCTGGTGATCTTGCGGGCGTTGACCTTGAGTTCGGCGACGACGGCATCCACCGCCTTGTCGATACCGCGCTTGAGATCCATCGGGTTCATGCCCGACGCAACGGCCTTGGCCCCTTCGCGAACGATCGCCTGGGCAAGCACGGTGGCCGTGGTGGTGCCGTCGCCCGCGAGGTCGCTGGTCTTCGAAGCGACTTCGCGAACCATCTGGGCGCCCATGTTCTCGAACTTGTCCTCGAGCTCGATCTCCTTGGCGACGGTGACGCCGTCCTTGGTGATGCGCGGCGCGCCGAACGACTTGTCGATGACGACGTTGCGACCCTTCGGACCGAGCGTCACCTTCACCGCGTCGGCGAGGATGTTGACGCCGCGCAGCATGCGCTCGCGGGCGTCGGAATGGAATTTGACTTCCTTGGCAGCCATTGGATCACTCCTTGTTTAGGCAGCTTTCATTGACTGGGTTGCGGTTCGATCGAAGCCCCGGTCAGGCGGCTTTCTTCAGCGTCGCGGCCTGCTCGATCACGCCCATCACATCGCCTTCCTTCATGATGAGCAGATCCTCGCCGTTGAGCTTGATCTCGGTGCCGGACCACTTGCCGAACAGGATGCGGTCGCCGACCTTCACGTCGAGGGGCACGAGCTTGCCGCTCTCGTCGCGGGCCCCCGGGCCGACGGCGATGACTTCGCCTTCCTGCGGCTTTTCCTTGGCAGTGTCGGGGATGATGATACCGCCGGCCGTCTTCTCTTCGGCCTCGATGCGGCGCACGAGCACGCGGTCATGCAATGGACGGAACGTCATATCGTTCTCCTTCAGGACAAACAGATTGCGAGCAGTTCCTCCGCTCCGGACCGGCAGGACCGGAGCGGGGCTCGCGCGACCCTTTCGGCATCGCGCGCATGTCGAGCTAATTTTGCCTTCATCTACTTTCAAGGGGGTACCGCAAATTTTTTGGCACTCTCGACCGTTGAGTGCTAGCGCGCTGAAAACATGCGGTAAATTGGCCCGCTCCGATAACGGAGAGGCTTGAATTCGCGATTGAGTTGAACAAGATTATCGGTGCCCGGCAGCGCCGGGACCGGTGAGAAATTGGAACCCGAAGCAAGGAGTTTTTGGAGACGGAGGACAGAAATGGACCGACAGACGCTTTCGCCGATCATTCCTTCCCTAGCTCCCGAACTATCAGACCTTTCGCTCGACCGGCTGCTGTCGCCGGCCAGGCATTTTCAGCACCCGCGGGATGTGCTGGAGGACGGCTCGCTCGATATATGGGAAAAGCGGGCGATCCTTTCGTCCTGGGCGTCCGATGCTTGCGCCGTGGAATCGATGCCGGCGCTGCGCCAGCCGCCGGGCACCGAGCGGCCGGTCTCCTTCGACGACATCATGGATGCGCTGCGCCGGCTTGATGCGCTGGCTCCGCCGCCCAGCGGCCCTGCCGATGACGACCACCGGCAGGTGGTCGACCGGCTGAGCGCGTGAAGGCCCGAAGGCGATGGCGGTCAGCAAGGAATTCCGCTTGCAGATGAATGGGTATGGCTTGACCACTGCCGAGATCCATTATCATCTGCCCGACCATCCCAGCCTGCTCCAGCTTTACGTCTGGCAGGACTATGATCTTGCCCCGGATTTCCCGGCGCTGAGGGGCTTTCTGGGCTTTTGGCAGCGCGAGCTGGCTGGCGCCTTGCATTCTGTCCGTGTCGCTCACCATCGGCTCATCAGGGCGTCGGAGTGGCGGGCCGTCGACGGGATCATCGCGATCCATTGAAGATCAGCTCCCCGAGGCGGTCGTGGTTGTGCGGCCGCCTCCAACTCATGATTCGCCTGCCTGCATGCAGACGAAGGGACTGACTTTCACGACCTTGAAGGCGGCTTCGGAGCGGGGCCTTGACGTGCCCGTGTTGAATTCCCAGATCGATTACGCCGGTGCTTGAGAGAGACCGGCAAGGTCAAGGGGCGCCGCTTCCTTGGCGCCCCTCGTATCTATGTTGCTCAATGGAGGATGTAGCTATGAGAACCACGTTTGACTTCAGTCCCCTGTTCCGGTCGAGCATCGGCTTCGATCGAATGCTGAACGCGCTCGAGACGGCGAGCCGGATCGAGACCGTCGACAATTGGCCACCCTACGACATCGCCAAGACTTCGGAAGACGACTACCGCATCAGTATGGCGGTGGCTGGGTTCTCGCAGGACGAACTGGCCATTACCCAGGAGCAGAACATGCTCATGGTCTCTGGCCAGAAAGCCGGCGAGGACAAGGGTGAGTACCTGCATCGTGGCATCGCCGGCCGTGCGTTCCAGCGCCGCTTCGAGCTTGCCGACCACGTCAAGGTCGTTGGCGCCAGCTTGGTCAATGGGCTGCTGACGATCGATCTGAAGCGCGAAATTCCAGAAGAGATGAAACCGCGGCGGATCGAGATCGCGGCCGACAAGGCAACGCTCAAAGGCACGACAAAGAAGATCGAAGGCGAGAAGCACGCCGCCTGAGGGCTTCTTGTGAGCGCATCCGCGCTATGCGCCGGGCGCTGCCCGGCGCGTAGGTGCTTTTCGAGCCGATGAACAGAAAGGAGCAAACCATGAGTGTCCGTGATCTGATCCCCTGGGGCCGGAGCAACGGCAACCAGCTTCCAAGCATATTCCGCGACAGTGAGCGCGATCCGTTCCTGTCGCTGCATCGCGAGGTGAACCGCCTGTTTGACGACGTTTTCCGCGGCTTCGACAGCCGGTTGCCGTCTTTTGGCGGTGTCTCCGCCCTCGGCGCCGGTTGGCCGAGCGTCGAGATCTCCAACGGCGAGAAGGAGATCAAGGTGATGGCCGAGGTGCCGGGCCTCGAACAGAAAGACATCGAGGTCCTGCTCGACGACGGCGTGCTGACGCTGAGAGGCGAGAAGCGCTCCGAGACGGAGGACAAGGATAGGCAGTTCTCCGAGCGCTATTACGGCCGCTTCGAGCGCCGCATCCCGGTCGGCTACGAGGTCAAGGAAGACGAGGTGGATGCCCGCTTCAAGAACGGCGTGCTGACCGTCACCTTGCCGAAGAGCGAGAAGGCGCAGTCGCAGGTCAAGCGCATCGACATCAAGAGTTGATGCACCGACGCGGGAGGTCGGCCCATCCGCCTCCCGCGTCGACTCCCATAGAGCCACGGCAACCGGATGCTCGCGCAAGCAACTCCACTCGATCGATCATGGGCGGCCGAGGAAGAGAAAATTTATACGGCGGGAGCTTCTTTTTTCCGTCCAGAAGTCTTCGCATCGCTCATCTGAATGATGACAAGCAGCTCGCTGTCTTTCCCTTCTGCTGCGCATGCTTTCAGCACCTATCCGGAGAGAAAGCTAACATATGTTAGGAACGGGAGAGGGGCTCACCTAGCGCGGATCCGCATCAGATTGGGACCGGCGATAACCTTAATTTTGGTTTCCTTTGCACAGGCTTCCCGAACGGAAGGTAACGCGATAGATTAGTAATTCGTTAAGTACGCCCGGGGGCGAGCGTAAAAGATGTGTCGTCGAGCGTAAGGGATGTGCCGTGATGAATTTCAAGTCTCTGATCAAGCGGGCCGAGGACGTCGATAAGGAATTTCAGGAACTCCAATCGGATCTGGCGGAGGCGTTCGAGGACGTTCTCAAAGATGACGAACAGCCGCCGTCGGAAGACGACGCCGTCGCCGGTCGGGAACTGGTTGCAAGCGACGAGAATCCGCCGGCCGAAGAGCCGTCCGACGCATCGGCATCGCGGCTGACACCGCATACCCAGACGCGGCTGGCCGCCCTGGAGGCCGTCACCGGGCTTTTCCGGGACGGGCAGGGCCATCTGCAGGAGATCGAGGCAAAGCTGGCGGAGATCGCCACTGCACATCATATGACGCGCGAAGTCCTCAACGTCTTCCATCGCGACGTGTTGCGCTCCAACGAGCTGGAGCTGGCAAACCTCGCTCTCACCGCCGAACACAAGACATTGTCGGAACAATTGCTTGACGCCGCCCGCCGGCAGCGCGAACGCGACGGCGCGGCCGAAGCGTGGCAGCAGCGCGAGGCGAGCCTCGTCCAGGACCGGGAGCAGCTGCGCTCGGCGCTTGCGGCGGTGCGCCTGGAGCTGGTGGAGATGGGCAATGAGACCGCCAGGCGCGAGACGGAGTTCGGCGAGATTGTCAAAGCCCTGACGGCCAAGACCGTCGAAGTCGACAGGCGCAGCGCCGAGAACAAGCTGCTGCGCGAAAAGCAGGTCGGCCTTTCGGTCGATCTGGAGCAGGCGCAAAAGCGCGAGGCGGAGGCCCGGCACAAGTTCGACGAGTTCGCGGCAACCCACGCCAGCGAAACCGCCCATATCGCCGAGCTGATGGCTCAAATCGGCAACCACGAAAAGGAAGAAACCCGGCTGCAGAAAGCGCTCGAGGCAGCGCAGGCCAGGCTTGCCGAAACAATCGAGGCGGCGCGGATCGCCGAGAGCGACAGCACCGCCGAATTGGCACGCAGCCACGCGGAAATGCGCGGTTTGCGTGCCGAGATCCAGGAACTGCAGTCGCGTCTGGATAAGGTCTCGACCGACAATGGCGAAGCCACGGACGAGATCACCAGGCTAAAGGCGCAGCTGAACGACGCCGTCACCGAACGCCAGATTGCGGAGAAAAGGCTCGCCGTTCTCAAGGACGAGAGCGAAGCCGACAAGAAGAACCTGTCCGAGGTCAGCACCAATTTCTCACGGCTTTCGCTGCAGCAGGCGTCGGAGCAGATCCAGCTCGATATCCAGAAGCAGGAATGCGAGGATTTGCGCGCCGAAGTCGAAGCGCTCAACGCCCGCATCCGGGAATTGCTGCCTTACGAGCGCCTGCATCGGGTGACCGACGCAAGGTCGCGCATGGATGCCGCGCCTCAAACCAACGCGATCATCGCGGAAGCGGCGCGCCCCGTCGCGCGGCGCGTTTCTCGGCGCAACATGCGGGCGAACGGAGGCTGAGGGTTTCGAGCGGCTCGGCTTCGACAGCGCCGGCCCGCTCTATCTCTATGGTTTGAAACCGCTCCACGTCGAGAGCCGCTGCGCTTTCCTGGAATTGCCCTGGCGGACTATTTTCCAGCCATGTCGTCGGCAAGGTCCTGCGCCTGCTTGAGCAGCGCCGGGAAGGACGGGTCGCCGGGCAGGCGCTGGGCCATGCAGGCGCGGTAGTCGGCGTCGCCCTTTTCCCAGGCGGCGTTGGCGGGATCGGAGACCTGCGGATCGTCCTGGTCCGAACCCTGGTCGGCCTGCTGGGCTTTCTGCGCGGCGGCGTCGGCGGCTGCCCAGATTGAATCGCAGGCCGCGATCTTCGGCACGGCGGGCGAGGCGGGTGCCTCGGCAATCAGCACGCGGTCGCCTTTGACGACCGCCACGACGACGTGCTGGTCGTAGATCGGTCCGACATCCTGGGTCCAGCCGCCGAGCCGCGCGACCACCGCATCGGCGCCGTCGGGCTTCTTCAACGAAAAGTCGAGCGTGCCCGAGAATGCCGCGTCGCTGCCGATGGCCTGGGTGTAAAAACTGTCGAGCTTCAACGCCGCGCCGATGTCGGCGGGCAGCTTGAAATCCGCTTCCGCTTCGGACGATTTGGACTTGAGCCAGCGCTCGGTCAACCCGCGCGTCGAGGCGACGATGCTTGGGCCGTCGTCGCTCTGCGCATATCGCAGCCCGTCCAGCATGCCGTAGCCGATATCGGAAGCGTTGAGGCTTTGAACATTGATGGTGCCGGTCGCCGGGAAACCCTTGACGGAAAGGGGCCCGAGAATGCCGGCGAGGCGCTGCTGGAGGTCGGCCAGCGCCTTCTCGTTCTGGGCATCGATGGTTTCGATCGCTGTATTGGCGCTTTCCTGCGCGGTGATATCGGCGATCGCCTTGTCGCGCGCGGCGATATAATCGTCTTCCGCCGAGGCGGCATATGCCGCGCTGCCCGCCAGCGCAATGAGAAGCGTCAAGACCAACCGCATGCTGCAACCCCAAATTAGCGATCAAAGCCCTTGGCAGCCATCGCCCGACTTGGCGGCTTTTGCGTGGCGGAAATCATGGTAGAGCCAAATCTTTATTCCGCCTTGCGCTTCTCCACCTCGGCCTTCCTCAGCAAGAACCGCTGGATCTTGCCGCTCGGTGTCTTCGGCAGTTCGCTGACGAACTCGACCTCGCGCGGATAGGAGCGCGCCGACAGTCGCGTCTTCACATGCTGGGCGAGTTCCTCGGCCAGCGCCTCGCTGCCCTTGAAGGCGGGCGCCAGCACTACGAACGCCTTGACGATCTCCGTGCGCTGCGGATCGGGCACGCCGACGACGGCCGCCTCGTTGACCGCCGGATGCTCGATCAGCGCGCTTTCGACATCGAACGGTCCGATGCGGTAGCCGGATGAGGTGATGACATCGTCGGCCCGCCCGATGAAGGAGACGGAGCCGTCCGTCTCATATTCCACCGTGTCGCCGGTGCGGTAGTAGCCGCCCGCGATCGCCGGCGTTTCCGCTTGGTGGTAGCCGTCGAACCAGCGCAGCGGCGAGTTGGCGATATCGACCGCCAGCACGCCGGGTTGGTTGGGGCCGAGTTCGTTGCCTGCCTCGTCCAGCACCACCATGCGGTAGCCGGGCATGGCAAAGCCGGCCGAGCCGGCGCGGACCGTATGCGCCAGACCATGATGGTTGTTGACCATCATGCCGTTCTCGGTCTGGCCGTAATGATCGTGGATCGGCGCTGCAAGATGCGCGTCGAACCAGCGGATCACCTCCGGATTGAGCGGCTCGCCGGCGCTGCTCACCACGCGCAGCCTGCCCTTGACGCGGGCCGCGGCCTCGGGCCCCTCCGCCATTAGCAGGCGATAGGCTGTCGGCGAGCCGGCCAGGCTGGTGACGCCCAGATGCTCGATGATGTCGTAGGTCGATTTGGCGTTGAAGGCGCCTTCGTAGAAGGTGGTGGCGATGCCGAGCTGCAAAGGCCCGGTGATGGCGTAGTAGAGCCCATAGGCCCAGCCGGGATCGGCGATGTTCCAGAAGATGTCGTCGGGCCGAAGCCCGATCGCGTCACGCATATAGGCCCCGAAGGCAAGCAGCGCGCTGAGCGGCACCGGCACGCCCTTTGGGTGCCCGGTCGTGCCGGAGGTCGACATCATCATGAACAGGTCGGTGCCCTTGCGCATGACCGGCTCGCTATCGGAGGAGGCAGCCGCGAGCGCCGCGCGGAAATCGACGTCGCCTGCTGCAATTGCATCGCCGGGGCCAATAATTGTGGCGATGCGCGGGTGGTTTTCCACCTCGTCGAGCTTGGCGCGGTTTGCGGGGTTGGTCACCACCAGCTTCGCCTTGCTGTAGCTCAGGCGATGCTCGATAGCCTTCGGCCCGAAAGCGGTGAACAGCGGCTGGTAGACCGCGCCGACGCGCCATGTGCCGAGGATCAGCGCCACCAACTCAGGGATGCGCGGCAGCATGCCGGCGACGACGTCGCCAGGGCGCACGCCGAGACTTTTGAGCAGGGTGCCGACGCGGCCCGCCATGTCGGCCAGATCGTCGAAGGAGTATTCGCGCAATTCACCGGCAGCCGAGATCGCGCGCAGCGCCAGCCGGTTTTCGCCGGTATAGCGGCCGCAGCATTCGACATAGGCGTTGATGCCGGTCGCCGGATCGCCGTGGAGGCGCGCGATCTCGTCCTCGATGCGGAATTGCGCAACGGCATCCTCATAGCGCGGCACCGCCGCTGGCGTGTCGGTCATGGCAATCCTCCCTCGGCGGCGGATCATCTCCCATGATCGCCGCCGGAGGAGATTGCATGAAAGGAGGGCGCTGGTCGATTGCGGCAGCGTCTTTCTCCCCGTGTAGTGCCGGGGAGCTCCTTATCCACGCTTCCGATAAAGGCTCAGCGTTATCTCCTTGCCCACGCCCACGGGCGTCAGCATGAAATAATCATAGACCACGATTTCGCCGCTCGGACCGACCATCCGCTTCGACCAGATCGGCGCTTCCTCGACCCGCATCTCGGCCCATTGGCGCGCGAAGTCGGGGCTCAGCGCCTTGAGTGGATCGAGCACGGCGCGGATGTCGGCAGCAGACGCGTATTCGACGGTCGCGGCGCGGAATTGCGCGATCGCCGAGCGAGCTACCACTTCCCAGTCGGCGAACAGGCCGCGCCAGGCGGGATCGAGGAAGAACCGCGCCAGCAGGTTGCGCCTTGCGGGATCGTCCTGATCGAAGCCGCCGAACAAATCCGCCGCCTCGTCGTTCCAGGCAATGAAGTCCCAGGCGCGGTTGAGCGCATAGGCCGGGTTGGGCGAGAGCGTGGCGAGCAATCCGACAATGCGCGGATCGGGCGAGGGGCCTTCGAGCGGCGTCGCCTCAGGCCGCCATTCCGGCTTTGCGAGCTTGAACAGGTGCTGGTGTTCCACAGGCACGAGGTCCAGCACGTCGGCGAGCGCATTGAGCACCTGCGCGGAAGGATTGGCCTCGCGGCCCTGTTCTAGCCACGTATACCAGGTGGCGCTGATCCCTGCGAGCAGCGCGACTTCCTCACGCAGCAGCCCGCTTGCGCGCCGTCGCGTGCCAGTGCGGATGCCATGCCGTGACGGCTCGACGCGTTCGCGCATGGCGCGCAGGAAGCGGCCGAGTTCCTTACGCCTGTCCATCTCGGTGGTCTGTTCCAGCATGCTCGTGCCTCGAAGGGGGTGGCGACGCTACTAGCAGCGCCGCTCATCTTGTACCACCTTGCTACCAGTATAATGAGGCCAGCGCATCGACAATCACGCCGCGTCGGAACGCGGCGCCCGACAAAGGATTCCGCAAATGAATGCGCTGAAAAACATCAGGAATATCGACTACACCGTCCTCTTCGCCCGCGACATGAAGGAGATGCGGCGTTTCTATGAGGACGTGATGGGCTTTCGCGTCCATTCCAGCCTGGGCGAGAGCTGGATCGCCTACCAGGTCGGCTCGTGCCTGCTGGCGCTCACTGAGCGCGGCGTGATGTTCAACGACTTGCCGACCCCGGCGGGCGCGCTCTCCATGCAGCTCGCCTTCCGGGTGACGCCCAGTCAGGTTGACCAATGCGCCGAGACGTTGCGTGAGAAGGGCGTGGCGATCGAAAGTGGGCCGACCGACCGGCCCTGGGGTCACCGCACGCTGTTCTTTCGCGACCCCGACGGCAATGTGCTGGAGATCTACGCCGATATCTAGCCTTGCGGCAGTTGAATGCCTTGCGTCAAGCGGCTCGTCGACTTCTACGAGAACAGTCACGGGCATCAAGCTCACGGTCTACACCGAGGATTTCGCCGAGCTGCTTGCTTCACGCCGGTGACGGCGGAGGCGATTGCGAAGCTCAAGCGGTGAGAGTTCCAATTTCCCAAAACGGCGTAAGGCGGTATGCGGTTGACCACATCGACCATCCGGCCGATAGGGACGGCGAACCAGAGAACCGCAATGACCACCGATCTCAAACAACTGGCCGCCCCCGACGCCGCCTGGCAAGCCGAAGTCCGCGCCGGCGTGCGCCATGTCCGCGACCTCGCCTCGCTGCCGCTTTCGGCCGCCGAGCGCGCCGTCATGCAAGAAGCCGCGACCGCGCACAAGGTGCGCGTGCCCAAACCCTATCTCGATCTTATCGACTGGAGCGACCCCAACGATCCGATCCGCGCCCAGGTGATCCCGTCGCCGGGCGAGCTCGTCACCGCCGAAGGCGAGCTCGACGACCCGATCGGCGATCATGCCTTCAGCCCGGTGCCCCGCCTGACGCACCGCCACGCCGACCGCGTGCTTTTGTTCCCGACCTATCAATGCGCGGTCTATTGCCGCTTCTGCTTCCGCAAGGAATCGCTGATCTCGATCGGCCGCGGCTACACAAGCGAAGCGCTGGAGCCGGCGCTGGTCTACATAGACGGGCACCCGGAAATCCGCGAGGTGATCCTGACCGGTGGCGATCCGCTGTCGCTGCCGGACAAGGCGCTGGCTGAAATCCGCGCCCGGCTGGAGGCGATCCCGCATCTGCGGCTTCTGCGCATCCACACCCGCGTGCCCGTGGCGCTGCCGTCGCGCATAACCTCCGGCCTGGTCGAGGCGCTGCAGGGACGGCTGATGGTGACGGTTGTCACGCACTTCAACCATCCGCGCGAGCTCACCGCCGAAGCCGAGGCGGCCTGCCGCACGATGCGCCAGGCAGGTTTCGTGCTGCTCAACCAGAGCGTTCTCCTCAAAGGCGTCAACGACAAGGTCGAGGTGCTGGAGGAGCTCTGCCGCGAGCTGATGTACCGTCTCGGCGTAAAACCCTATTACCTGCACCACGGCGACCTCGCGCGCGGCATGGCGCATCGCCGCACGACGATTGCCCAAGGCCAGGCGCTGGTCGCGGAACTGCGCCGGCGCTTATCCGGAATCTGCAATCCGACCTATGTCATCGATCTGCCGGATGGCGGCGGCAAGGTGCCGCTGGCGGCGAGCCATATCGAGGGGCGGGACGGCGAAACGTGGCGCATTCGCGGCCAGGACGGGAAGGCGAGGAGCTACAGCGAGGTGGTGGCGGACTGCTGAGTGCCCGCATGCCGCTCGGGCGCGGCCCGGCCGCCTCGTTGGGGCATTCTGCCGGGCCTGACCGGCCGCCGCCGGCTGCGAGTCCGAGGCGTGGGACTGCCATGTGAACCACCTGCATTTATTCCTCTGTTTGCACGATGCGGCGTCGCACCAAAGGCGCGACACTGTCATCGATCCGTTTGGATCATCGTAAAGTCCCTTAGCTGCCTAGTCCCCAGCTGGGTTCACCTAGCGATCCTCTCGAGGCCCCGCGTGCTCCTCCCCGGAGCACGCGGGGCCTTCGTTTGTTACCGCCGGGTCGCAACATCGCCCTCTTGCTGTGGGAACCGGATTCCGCGCCTCGCATTCTATCAGCGGGGACTAAAGGAGTTCGGCATGAAGGCTTTGTTGGGAATTATCGGCGGCTTCGTGCTGACCCTTGCCGTGTTCGCCAGCGGGCTCGCCTTCGCCACCTGGCTGCTCGCCGCCAAGCCAGTGCGCCAGGCGACCCCGGCGATCGGCGTTTCCGAGCTCTGGACCAAGGACGCTCAGCCGGTCGATCCGCAAAAGCAGAATCTTCAGCGCATTCCCGCCCAGCAGGCTGCCGTCGCGCCCGCCCCAGGGGGCGAGCCGGCCAAGACCGACAGCGCAGTGCAGACGGCGACGCTCGCGGCGCCGACCGCACCCGCGCAGCCGCAGCAGTTGCAGCCCACGACCGCTCAGCCGAACCAGCCCGCAGCCGAGCCTGACGCGACCCAGCCTTCCCAGCCGGCTCCGGCCGATCGGCAGGCCGAGCAGCAATTGCCCGTGGCCCATCTGCAATGGTGCTCGGCCCGCTATCGCAGCTACCGTCCGGCGGAAAACAGCTACCGCGCCTACAGCGGCGAGCTGCGCCCTTGCATCTCACCCTATTACGACCCGATGGGCGACCGCACCGCCTCGACCGGCTCAAACGATCGGCAAGGCCAGGGTGGTCAAGCGGTAGCGGATGATCGGCAAACCGCCGCGGCCGATGATCAGACGAGCGACGACCAGGCCGAGATGGAAGGTTACGCCCCGTCGGGCGACGGCTACGTCACCACCTATGGCGGCCCGCCGGAAGAGATCTCGCCCGAGGCCGGGGCCGTGCGGGCACAGGGCCGGCAGATCTCGGCCGCCCATATCGACGATTGCTTCAGCCGCTACCGCTCCTACGATCCGCAGGACAACACCTACCAGCCCTTCGACGGCGGCCCGCGCCGCCAGTGCGAGTAGTGTTTCTGGCCCGCGACAGCGAAGAGGTGATCGCGAAGCGACCGGAGAGGGGCTGCGACACAAGCAGGTTCGCTCTAGCCTCTCGCGCGCCCCCGCCAACTCAGCCCACGACCTTCCCCGGATTCATCACATTGCCCGGATCGATCAACTCTTTGATCGCCTTCGCCAAATCCCGCTTAACCGGATCAGCATGCCGCTCATAGGCCTCGCGTTTCTCCAGCCCCACCCCATGCTCAGCTGAGAACGAACCGCCGGCCTCGCGCAGCCCCTCATAGAGCACGTCCTCGATCGCCTCATGCCGCTCATGTGGAACCGGCCCTTCGCAATTGAGGGAGATGTGCAGATTGCCGTCGGCGAGATGGCCGTAGACATAGGGCGCATATGAGGCGTCGAGCTTCTTCAGCCCCGCCTCGATGCGCGCCACATAGGCGTCCAGCGCGCCGGCTGGCACGGAGACGTCGAACGAGGGCGCCATAGGGTGCGCGCGCTCGATCTCAACAGTCTCCTCGCGCAGCCGCCACATCGCTGCGGCTTGGCCCTCGGAGCTCGCGACCAGCCCGTCGACGATGCCGACCTCTTCCCAGATCGCCGCCAGCCCGCCCTCGAGCACGCTTCTCGCCGCCTCGATCGAGTCGGCGCCTAGGCCCAGCACCAGCAGACAGGGCGCATCGAGCGGCAGGCTGCCCGAGGCATAGTTCAGCGACCGCTGCATGAGGGACGCAAAATTACGCCACAGGATCTCGGCGGCGGTGAGCCTCGCGCTGGCCGAGTTCAAAAAATGCCGCACGATGTGCTGGGCGCTGGCCGCATTCGGCACGCCGACAAGCGCGGTGGCACTCGCCCCGGCCACCGGATCGAGCCGCAGCGCCACGCGGGTGACGATGCCGAGCGTGCCTTCCGCGCCGATGAAGAGATGCTTCAGATCGTAGCCTGCGCTGGTTTTCAGCACCCGGGTGAGATCACAAAACAACCGCCCGTCCGGCAGCACGGCCTCCAAGCCATGCACGCGGTGGCGCATTGTGCCGTTGCGAAAGGCCATGATGCCGCCGGCGTTGGTGGAAACCATGCCGCCGATCGTGGCGCTGCCGCGCGCGGCAAGGTCGATGCCCGGGTCGAGCCCATGCTGGGCTGCCGCCTCCTGCAGCGCGCCCAGCGTCACGCCCGCCTGCACGATCGCCACGCGCGTGAACGGATCGATGTCCTCTATTCTGTTAAGCCCGCCAAGGTCGCAGATCACCTGCCCTTGGGAAGTGGCTGCTCCGCCCGCCAGCCCGGTGCGCCCGCCCTGCGCGACAAGACGGATGCCACGCTCCGAACAGAATTTCACCAGCGCCGCGACCTCTTCGACATCGCGCGGACGCACCAGAGCCGAGGCGCCGAAATTGCGGGTGTCGAAGCCAGGATCGCGCGAGGCGAGCTCGGCGGGTCCCAGATGGTGGCGTTGGGGAGGGCGGCGCGGAGAGAGGGGAGGAGGGCCATGAAATGGATCCGGCGTCGGACGTGAAGCTCGTCCTATAGAGGAACCGCAGCCCGGGAGTCACGCCGGCACGCCCATCGAATCGCCCGGGTCCACAACCATACCGGCTCGGTTCAGGAACATTCCGCGTTTGGCGGAGTTGACAGGACGGCCCGCTCGTTTGAGGCCACACCGGTTCATGGCGGGCTTCGGGAGGAAGCTATGATCCATGTCACCCCTTCACTTCATGTTTCTCGCCGCGGCGCATTGCAAATTGGTCTTGGAGCGACGCTCGCTTCAGCGACCGGCGTCGCCCCCGTTTCGCCTGCTTTCGCACAAGATGACATAAAGGACGAAGACATTTTCCGGTTCGCGCTGAACCTGGAATATATGGAGGCCGAATACTACCTGCGGGGCACCACAGGAAAAGGCATCGACGATTCAGATGCCGGTTCCAAGCCCGGCGAAGTCGTCGGCGGCAAGAAGGTTCCCTTCGAAACGCCTGCACTGGCTGAAATTTTGCGGGAAGTCGCGGAAAATGAACTTGCCCATGTCAGGTTCTACCGCAAGACCCTGGCGTCGAATGCGGTGGACCGGCCGGCGATCGATTTTGATGCCGGCTTTGCCGCGGTCGCCAAGGCGGCCGGGCTCGGTGCCGACTTCGACCCCTTCGGCAACCAGATGAACTTCGTGCTTGGCGGCATGCTGTTCGAGGATGTCGGCGTCACCGCCTACGCCGGTGCGGCAACCGTCCTGAAGAACAAGGAATTCCTGGCAGCCGCGGCTGGAATTCTCGCGGTCGAGGCCTACCACATGGGGATGGCGCGGTCGTCGCTCTATCGCATGGGCGAGAAGGCCTGGAAGGCGGCGAATGCAATTTCCGACGCACGCGACAAGATCGACGGGCCCGATGACAAGGACCAGGGCATTCGCGTCGACGGCAAGGCCAACTTCGTTCCTTCGACGCCGGATGCGATTGCCTTCACAAGGACCCCGCAGGAGGTGCTGCGCATTGTTTATCTGACCGACCAATCGGGTGTCAGCAAGGGCGGCTTTTACCCGAACGGGATGAACGGAACGCTCAAGAGCACCTAGCCGCGAGGATGGACCCGGTCATGATGACCTACAACCTGCGCTGCACAGCATTGGTCGCCGGCCGTCCCATATCGTCTCGACGGGGCACGCGATGAACGTCAGCAGCGAAGCGACCAGATCGTTTTGGGTGCTCGACGCCAGCTTTCCCGGCGCGCCCCGCCTCGAGCAGGACGAGCATTGCGACGTGGCCGTCGTTGGAGCCGGCATCGCCGGGGTTTCGATTGCCTATGAACTGGCGCTGGCCGGACGCAAGGTGGTGCTCGTGGATCGCGGGCCGTTACTCGGAGGCATGACATCGCGCACGACCGCCCATCTGGCGCCGATCTGCGACGATGGCTTGAGCGCGCTGATCGACATGCGCGGCGAGGTTCTGGCGCGCGGATTTCAGGAGAGCCAGCAAGCCGCCGTCAACCGCATCGAGCGGCACGTTGCCAGCCTGGAGATCGACTGCGATTTCCGGCGGCTGGACGGCTTCCTTTTCCCGGCCGCATGGATGGACGAGAAGCAGGCCGCCAGAGAATGCAATAAGGAGTATGCGGCTGCGGCTAAGATCGGCGCCGAGGCTGAACATGGCAAAGGCGTGCCTCTCAAGGGTCATGAATCGGCGCCCATCCTGCGCTACCCCGGACAGGCCGCCTTCCACCCGCTGAAATATTTGCGCGCCCTGCTGGCTGATTTCGAGAAGCGAGGCGGCAAGGCATTCGCCGACAGCGCCGTCATCGAGATCGAGGAGGGGGAGCAGATTCGCCTGAAATGCGATGGCGGCTCCACCGTTACCGCTTCGAACGCGGTGTTTGCCACCAATTCCCCGATCAACACATGGGTCAAGATCCACAGCAAGATGGCGCCTTACCGCACCTATGCCATGGCTTTCGAGATCGCCAGGGGAACCCTCCCGGATGCGCTCTACTGGGACATGGACGATCCCTATTATTACGTCCGCCTCAATCCCGGCCCCGGCAAGACGGACTGTCTCATCGCCGGCGGCCGCGATCACAAATCGGGCGAAGCGGATGACGGCGAGGCGCGCTTTGCCGCGCTTGAAGCATGGATCAGGGCATTGGTGCCAGATCTTGGCGCGGAAAGAGCGCGGTGGTCCGGTCAGGTTCTCGAAACGATCGATTATTGCGGCTTCATCGGCCGAAGCCCCGGCAACGGCAACGTCTTCATGGCCACCGGCGACTCCGGCCAGGGCATGACGCATGGTGCATTGGCCGGACTGCTGATACGCGATCTGATCGTGGACGGATCGAACCCATGGGAAGCCGTCTATGCTCCCGACCGGAAGCCGCCCGCCGCGCTCGCGCACTACGTCAATGAGAACCTTACAACAGTGAAGAATCTCGCCGGCTACTTGCTGCCCGGTGAGGTCAAGTCGGCCGGCGACCTCAAGCCTGGCGAAGGCGGCATCCTGCAGGACGGCTTGAGCAAGTTCGCCGTGTGCCGCGACCGCGACGGCAAGCTGCACCGGCATTCGGCCAGTTGCACGCATCTCGGCTGCATCGTGCACTGGAATTCGACCGAGCAATGCTGGGATTGCCCCTGCCACGGCTCGCAGTTCGCGCCGGACGGGACGGTGCTCAACGGCCCGGCTATCCGCGGCTTGGCCCGGTCGGAGGGTCGCGGGTCTCGCGCGGAGCCCAAGGTGGCGTCCGGAAAGTGACCTATGGCGGTTCACCGTTTAACGCAAACGCCTCGGAGGAAGCGGTGCCCGGACGACCACATAGCCGCTATGTGCCCGGATTTTCGGTGGCCTTTTTCTGGGCCAAGCCTATCGCCTTGTAGATGGCTTTGGTTGTGGCGGATAGGAGTGAAAAAATAATTCCAGGGAAGCTCAAAAATGTTTGGGTGAAATAATCCGAAGGTTTTTGGGGAGCGCCTAGAAATCGATTTACCGCTGTTTCAGGCCCGGATCCGAGATTTCTATTTACCCGGGAAAAAAATAATGGACGTGTAAGTCTTGCTTTGAGCGCAATTGAGGCGCATACAAAAAGTGTTGATTTGGTTGAGTTTGGCTTTCGCCCCGTCGGAGCCGCGCCAATCCTTTCCGAATTTTCGATAGCGAAGCGTTGCGCCGGTCCGGCGCGGCAGCTTGCTCGTTTGAACCCTGGAACGACGCAGGGCGCTGACCACGGATGTACTGGCAGCACCGCAAATCGTTCCAGCGGTTCGACTGAAATAACGCGGAAGTCCATCCTAGCATGTTTTCACGGGAAAGCTGCAATCGTGGCCATTCGCATCGCGTCCACCGTCGTCTGCTTCGGCTCTCCTTGGTGCTGCCGCGCCTCAGACGCGCCGCGACCGCAGAGTATCTACCGATCTCGACGAGGAGGCCCGGAAGGGTCTTTCCCGCGACGCAACGCGGCCTCTTTCATTCACCTGCCGGCGATCCTCCGCACAATGGGGTTCGCACGGTAAAGCATCGATCAACCGGCCTCTCTCGAGGCGGCGCTCGAAGACGACCGGAGACCATCATGACAAGCCTTATGCAGCGCAACACACGGCCGATACGGCACGGCGCCCCGCCGCGCTTGTTCGACATCGGACAGGCGGTCCGTCTGAAGGGAGATTTCCGGACATTGACCGCGGAAGTCTACCACGTCACCGGCACGCTGCCGCCAAAAGAAAACTCGCCTCAATACCGCATCCGCAGCGACACCGAACCGCATGAGCGCGTGGTGACCGAGGATAGGCTGGAATCGGCCGGAACCCCGGCCTCGGATCCCGGCCTGATGCTGATCGAAAGGACGTTCGGACATGGCCAAGGGACGGCAGCGCTCCAATCGCGAGATGAGGACGCCGAAGCAGGGAAGAATTCCGACCAGGCCTGAGCGCCTATTCAATCAAGGCGCCTGCCTTCGGCGCGAAGGGCTCGATGCCGTCGCGCGGCGGGTCTCGATGAAGGTCGTGATTGAATTCTATCGCACGCGCGTCAGCGATGACGCGCATGCCGTCATCGGCCGCGAGACGGTGCTTGCAACGGGTCTCGAGGATGCAATCGAGATCGCGCGGCTTCTGGCGAGGACGCTGAACATGCCGCAGTGGCCGGATGCGGTCACGATCTCCGAAGCTGACGGCGCGGCGCTTTATTCGGAAATTATCGCCGCGCAGGAAGGCGAGGAAAGACAGGTATGAACAGGTCCATGGCCAACGGCGAGACCGAGGCGGGCCACAAGGCCGTATCCGGCTGTTCCCCAAACAACAGAGGCTTGTCGGGTCACGCCTTCAGGGATCATCAATACGGCCGTCGCGTCGAAGCGGATCATTCCTGGACCGTCTACCATGTCTTCACCGGGATTCCGGCGCATGTCGACGGCGCTCCGATGGTCGGGCTGACGCGTGCGCATGCGACGACGAGCATGCTGAATCTCAACCGTCGCAACGTCGAGGCTCGAAAGGAATGGAATAGAACCCGGCCAACTGAACACGCTGAAACACGGGTGGGCAACCCATGACGCTCGCCTTTCCAAATCCCAGCCGGAGTTTCGATCAAACGCGCCGCGCCGTCTGCTTCATTGGCCATGATGGTATGTTCCAGGTCCGCTTCTTCGTCGAGGTCGAGGTCCTTGGGACATTTGGCGATGATGGGGGCAAGGAAAGGGCCGAGATGGCATATCTTTCGGCATTCGACGCCTTGCGCAGCTCCATCCAGGATGCCGCCAGCAAAGCATATGCGCGCGAGCGCCGAAACTCCTACACGCTCACGGCTTCCGGCTTCCGATAGGCAAGAAGCCAATGTCGCAGGGAAAACCCGCAGCCGCGAATAGCCTTAGCCCTGGCTGCTACAAGAAAGGATAATGCCGATGCGTTCCATGAAAACCCCCGAGGCGCCGCCCGCCGCGATCAAGCCGATCGTCAGTCCCTCAAGCATCATGTCCGCGCGGCTGACGGTCAGGAAGGACGAGGCAGCAAGGCGCAAGCTCGCCGACACTGACGGCACCTTGCGGCGGGCGCGTCAGATCGCAGAACGCAATCGCCTGATTTGACATGATGGCCGCCTGACAAGTGCCTCTTGGCTGGGCCTTATGTCTCGCGAACTGTCTTTCCCGCTCCTGGGCATGTCCAAATCCCCAGGCGCAAATTGCCTAAACCGGAAGAAACACCATGGCGATGAAACCCAACTACCGATACGAGCGCAGCAAACGCGATCAGGCGAAGGCGGCAAAGAAAGAGGCGAAGCTCGCGGCCAAGGTGGCGAAAGAGAAAGTGGTGGATCCGGAAGACGAGCGGGCGGGGAGCACTGATAACGGATAATGTCGCGTTAGGCAGGCCGGCCTTGGAACCGCAATGACACAACGAGAGTCCGATCACTTCGAAATCGATGTGGAGTGCCCGCGGTGCCATCACCAGGCGAAAACGCGTGTGGGCTGGATACGCGCTCACACCCAGATGGAGTGTGAAAATTGCGGCGAGATCATCGACATCGAAAGTAAGAATTTCAGGCCGCGCGAGCAGCCTTAAGGCGTCACGAGAATAGCCGCCTCGCGGGCGGCTGCTATGAACGCCTTGCGCGCGAATGAAGCCGGTCGGCGCCCGCTGTTTACATCCGTGCAGGCCTGAATGGCTGCACGGTGCTTGTCGCTTCGCTTGCCGCGCCATCTTCGAAGCAGGAAATCCAGACAGGCGGCGGCATCGCCGATTGCCTCCCGTCCGCCGGCCGGATCAACGATGATCGTCACCGACTGGTCGAATTTTTCATTTGCCATCACTGCGCTTAGGCCGCGGCGCGCAACATGGCAAGCACTGTTTGTTGTGGGCGAACGGGTGGGCGAACGCAAAGATAGGCTCGAGTGATACGACGCTAGGCAGTCGGCGGGAAACCAGCCGCAAAGGCCCCGCTCGCATGCAAGACCAAGGAGAGGCTCCTGGACAGCCCGACCTACTCAGCAAGAGATCAAGCCGGACTGTCCTCGCCGCACCAGCGAGATCGTATCGTGCGCCTTTGTTTCCTGTCTGGCCAGCAAAACCGCAGCAAATGAGAGCCGTTGAGCTGCCGACCGCGACTTGTGCAGAGGTTCGATCGCCGATCAGCAATTCGCTTCTCTAGCTGCTGCTCGCCCAGATCGAGCATCCGACCTTCTGCCGCGTCGCCGGGTCCCGCGCGGTCTTCGCGAACACCCGCCTCAGACCCACCCTGTTGGATGCGACATCCTTGCTTGCGAGGTAGTTCGGGTCGCCGACTTCCCAGTGATAGCGCGTGTTGGCAGGCGCCTGCTTCCAGGTGAATTTCGAGCGGTAGGCCACCTGGCCTGGCGCGGTGTTGTCGAACCGGCAGTCGATGGTCGCCGGCATCATTCCCTTGGCGCTCATCGCGCTGACGACCTTGTCCGCATCGGATGTCGTCAGCCATTCGTCGCGGCTGACCGCTGGTCCGCTCGGCGAATGCGTCATGCATCCTCCAAGCAGCATCAGCGCCGCCATCGTCGCGATTGTCGCGCCTGCTCGCTTGCCGTCTTGCCGATTGAAGCCCATGCTCATCCCCTTGGCTCGGAAAGAGTAGAAAGTCTCGGTCCGGAGGACGCCCGCTGCGCATACCTGCGTATATTAGCGGCTTCACACGCCCGACTCGTCCGCGCATGGCGCTGCCAGCATTCGCGACCGCCCACGCGGAGCCTGTGACCGCCCCGCCACAAAACTTAGCCGCGCCATATCCCTAACGGTCGACACCCGCGAAATTAACCTTTTGTTAACCATTAGCCCGGCACCCTTTAACCATTGAGTAAGGATTCGCCGGACGTGACCTTCGCCGCCCCTTTGCACAACAAATCGATCCGCTTTCGCGCCCGTTCTTTCGTCGCTTTCACGCTGACGCCGGAAGCGCCGATCGCCGACTGGCTGGAGGGGTTGGATCACTGGATCGCCAATTCGCCGGGCTATTTCAACGGGCGCCCGGTGGTGCTGGATTTGAACACCTTGCAGCCGGGGCCGGAGGAGATCGCAGCACTTGTCGGCGTGCTCGGCTCGCGCGGCATCCGCGTCTATGCCATCGAGCTCGAAGGCGCCGAGCTCGGGTCTGAATTGCCGCCGCTCTTGGCCGGCGCCAAGGAGGCGACCGCCGAGGGGCTGCTTGGCCGGGCCGCGCGCAAGGCGCGGGCGGAAGAGCTGGAAATGGCCGTCGCCGGGGAGCGGGCCGAGGTGACCCGGGAAACGATCCAGGCGGCGGCGCCTGCGGAGGTTCTGCAGGCGACCGGCGATGAGCCGGTGGATCCCGAACTGGCAAGGCTGGAAGCGGTCAGGATCGAGCCGGCCCAGACCGAACCGGAAAAGCCAGGGCAGGGCGCCGTGCCGGCGCCTGCCGCCGGCACGCTGATGATCAAGGCGCCGATCCGCTCCGGGCAGTCGGTCTTCCATCCGCATGGCGACGTGATCGTGCTGGGCTCGGTCGCGTCCGGCTCGGAAATCGTCGCCGGCGGTTCGATCCATGTCTATGGCACGCTGCGCGGCCGGGCGATCGCCGGCTCGGAAGGCAATATTTCGGCGCGCATTTTCTGCCGCAAGAACGAGGCCGAGCTGCTCGCCGTCGACGGCTGGTACACCACGGCCGAGGAGATGGAAGGCACCTCGCGCGGCAAGGCCGTGCAGGCCTTCCTCGACAATGATGCGTTGTGCGTGGTGCCGCTCGGCTGAGTTCTTGGCCGCAAGCTTCGGACCGGTTTCGCGTGCGAAGGTTATCGGTGCATGTCGCCCCAAGTGCAGCGGTTTTGGGAGAACGACATGCACCAAAAGCGAATGATCCCGCCGTGCCTGGCACGGCCAGAGAATAAAAACCGCCAATGGAGGCTGGATATATGGGCAAGGTAGTCGTGGTCACATCGGGCAAGGGGGGCGTCGGCAAGACAACCTCGACGGCCGCGCTCGGCGCCGCCGTGGCCAGGACAGGCAAGAAGGTGGCGCTGGTCGATTTCGACGTCGGCCTGAGAAACCTCGACCTCATCATGGGCGCCGAGCGCCGCGTGGTGTTCGACCTCGTCAACGTTATCCAGGGCACGGCGAAGCTTTCCCAGGCGCTGATCCGCGACAAGCGGCTGGAGACTCTCTACCTGCTGCCCGCCTCGCAGACGCGCGACAAGGACGCGCTGACCGAAGAGGGCGTGGCGGAAGTCATCGCCCGGTTGCGATCGGTGTTCGACTATGTCTTCTGCGACAGCCCGGCCGGCATCGAGCGCGGCGCCCAGCTCGCCATGCGCTTCGCCGACGAGGCGGTCATCGTCACCAATCCGGAAGTCTCGTCGGTGCGCGACTCCGACCGCATCATCGGCCTGCTCGACGCCCGCACCATGAAGGCCGAGCAGGGCGAGCTGGTGCAAAAACACGTGCTGGTCACGCGCTATGACGCGGCGCGCGCCGCGCGCGGCGAGATGCTGTCGATCGACGACGTGCTGGAGATCCTCTCGACGCCGCTGCTCGGCATCATCCCGGAAAGCCAGGATGTGCTGCGGGCCTCCAATCTCGGCTCGCCCGTCACGCTCTCGGAACCGCTCAATGGTGCCGCAAAGGCTTACCTCGAAGCGGCAAGACGCCTGGAAGGCGAGGACCTGCCGGTGGTCGTCCCCTTCGAACGCAAGGGCTTCCTCGACCGGCTTCTCGGAAGGAGGGCCGCATGAGCATCCTCGATCTCTTCAAGCGGCGCACCAGCGCGCCGGTGGCGCGCGAGCGGCTGCAGCTGCTGCTCGCCTATGAGCGCCAGAGCCGCGGCCAGCCGGATCTCGTCTCCATCCTGCGCGAGGAGATCATGGCGGTCATCGCCAAGCATGTGCAGATCGACCAGGACTACCTCCAGGTCTCGATGGACCGCGGCGCGACCATGTCGACGCTGGAGATCGACATCCAGATCCCCAACAAGAGCGCCGCGCCGCTCGCCATGGCGGGATGACGCCGGGCGCATTTTCTCTCCCTCGCCAAAGGCGGGGGAGAGGTGACCACAGCGGCCGGAGTGCGGGCCTGCGCCAACGCTTCGTCCTCGGCTTGACTCCAGGATTCACGCCGTTACCTCCGACTTTGAGCGCGGCGGTCCGGAATTCCGTACGCGGTGCAACGCTTTAGCGCCATGGCAGGACCCTGGGTCTGAGCGCGTCGCTTCGTTCCTTGCTCCGCGCCAGGATGACGAAGGCGTAAACCTCACTCTCTTGTCCCACCATCCGCCCCGCACTGCCTCACGACAGCGTGGTGCCCGCGCCCTATCTCCATTCCCGAACCAGGGATGGAGCCAGGATTGACCTCGACGCAGACCGCGAAGCCGGAAACCCATGTCGGCGCAATGCCCGTTCTGGGACTGCTCGGCGCCATCCTGTCGGTTCAGGTCGGCGCCGCCTTTGCCAAGGGGCTGTTCCCGGTGCTGGGCTCGGAAGGCACGACCATGCTGAGGCTCGCCATCGGCGCGCTGATGCTGGCGGCGGTGCTGAGGCCCTGGAAGGTACTGCCCTCGCGGAAAACCCTGCCCTGGCTCGCCGCCTACGGCATCACGGTCTGTGCCATGAACATGCTGTTCTACGCAGCGCTCCAGCGCATTCCGCTCGGCATCTGCGTGGCGCTCGAATTCACCGGGCCGCTGTTCGTCGCTATGCTCGGTTCCCGGCGCCTGCTCGACCTCGTCTGGGTGGCGCTCGCGACAACCGGCATCGTGCTGCTCTCGCCTTTTGCCGATGCCAGAAGCGGGCTCGATCCGCTGGGGGTGGTGCTGGCGCTCGCAGCGGGCGCCTGCTGGGGGCTCTACATCATCTTCGCGCAGAAGGCCGGCGCCGCGCTCGGCGTGCGCACCTCCGCCTATGGCATGGCGATCGCCGCTGTGTTGGCGCTGCCTTTCGGCTTCAGCGCCGCTCAACCCTATCTCGCCGACCCGCACATCATGGCGGGCGCGGCCGTGGTCGGCCTGTTCTCCAGCGCGCTCCCCTTCTATCTGGAAATGCTGGTGCTGGCGCGCATGCCGGCCAAGGTCTACGGCATGCTGGTTTGCCTGGAGCCGGCGGGCGGCGCGCTGACCGGCTTCCTGTTTCTGCATGAGAAGCTCAACTTTTTGCAATGCGCGGGCGTCGCCGCCGTCATTGCCGCCGCCTTCGGCACGGCGGTCGCGGCGCGGCGGCCGGTGTCTTTGCCGGCCTGAATCCATCTTTCGGACCGGGCAATTCCCGGACAATGCGCGAAACGGCAGGCTCGGCGCCTCGCAGCGGTAATCCATCCTGAGCTGCTTCGAAACAAGGACGTGCGATGGTTTGCCGTTTCCGTGAAACGGTGAACCGCTTCGGCACCCGCAGGTGGTTAAGGGATTGGTCGGCTTTGGAAAAACACCCCCGGGGCGGCAATATCCGACCGCATCCGGTGGTTGAAATAAGACCTAAGTCCTATCACGAAATTGCAATAGGTCCGAGTGGACAAGACAAGGGTCGTGGGCCACTTCCTTATGTACGGCTGATTGGGGATGCTTATGCTGCGACATTGCCGGTGGGGTAGTTTGGCCGACGGGCTGAAGGATTGGCACGGAATGCGCGCATCGCGCGGAGGCTGCAGGCTAGTCTTGCCAGTGCTGGCTGCGTTGGCGCTTGTCGTCGCGCCTGTCAGTCTCTCCGTCGATGGTCTCGTCGTGACCAAGGCCTATGCCGACAAAGGCGGCGGTGGTCATGGCGGCAGCGGTGGTGGAAACGGAAGCGGCGGCGGCAACAGCGGGAACGGTGGCGGAAATAGCGGCGGCAACAGTGGAAACGGCAATAGCGGCGGCAACAACGGAAACAGCAATAGCGGCAGCAACAACGGCAAGAGCAATAACGGCGCGAGCAGCAGCGCGGCAGGCACCTCGGATGTCGATAGTCATGTGAACGCCGTTACCGGCGACAAGGTCGAGGCCACCAGCAGCAGCATCCAGGTCACGCACCGCAATGGAATGAAGGAGACGATCGAGAACGGTCGGTTCAGGATGGAAGACAAGTACGGACGCACCATCGTCGACCGCAGGGCCACCATGGCCGATCTCAATCGCCTGAAGAATTTGTGAGACAGAGTTTGTGGGAGTGAGGTTTTATCCGGATTAGATCTTAAGGGACCGAAGGTCAGCGCTGCAAAATCAGGTTGCCACCTTTTGCTTCGTCTCTGCGGTCCTGATCGTCTTGCGATGGAACTTGGCTACTCACCTTGCCCCCGCCTTCGTGCGGGGGTAATTTTTTGCGCCGGCAAAGCCTGTCCGTTGCGACATTGGTCAGCCATGGCGCCGGAAATGGTCCGACGGGTGGGGGCAAGGGTCGTGGGCCGCTTTCGTCGCCCCGCCGGAATGTGAATTCTCGCCGGGATCAACACACCGGTTCCGCCTCGTCTGTGCCGTGAGCGAGCTTCAGCCATGCGGAAGTGGGACCGGAACGAAGAGAAGATATGCGAAACCGCCCCTTCAGCAGGCTCGCCTGGCTCGCGCTGCGTGTGTTTAGCGCGCTGGCGCTGATCTTTGCGCCCTGGCACATCACCTTTGACGGCGCGCCGAGGATTGCCGCAGCCACCGCCGCCGGTAACGGCAATGGCGGCAACGGGGGGAACGGCGGTGGTGGAGGCGGCGGCAGCGGTAATTCGGGATCGGCTGGCGGTTCGAATTCCGGCTCCGCCGGCGGCTCGAATTCCGGCAATAGTGGCGACAACGGCAACAGCAACGGCCAGGGCGACAACGGGAACAGCAATGCCGGCGGCAGCAACCCCAATGCCGGGCCGGGCAACAACAGCGGCAAGGGCAATACCAATCCCGGCGGCAAGAATAGCTACACCAATGCCGCGACCGGCGACACGCTTTCGATTGACGGCGACAAGGTGACCGTCATTCATCGCAACGGTATGAAGGAGCAGGTCCAGAACGGCCGTTTCGAAATGACGGATGCGCAAGGCCGCACCATCATCGAACGGCAGGCGACGGAGGAGGATTTATCGCGCCTGCTGAACTTGTGAGGATTGAGAGTTGAAGAACTGGGGAATTGAAGAACTGAAGAACTGAAGAACTGAAGAGTCCTCTCTTATCCAGTTCCCCGATTCCTCAATTCTTCAATTCCCCAGTGCCTTAGTGCCTTTCCCTCGCCTCATGCATCAGCAGCGCCGCCTCGGTGCGGTTGCGCACGTTGAGCTTGGCGAGCACCCTGGTCATGTGATGCTTGACCGTCTTCTCCTGCAGCGACAGCCGGGCGGCTACCTCCTTGTTGCTCAGCCCTTCGGCGACCAGTTTCAGGATCTCGGCCTCGCGGCCGGTGAGCTGACTGAGGGGATCGGGCTTGCTGCCGGTGGGCTGCAAAAGGTCGGAGAGCAGCCTGGCCGAAAGGCTCGGCGATACGTAGCTCTGGCCGTTGGCGACATCGCGCAGGATCTCGGCCAGCGCCTTGGAGCCCACGCCTTTCAGTACATAGCCGCGCGCGCCGGCCTTCAGCGCCTGGGCGACATCGGCATTGGTCTCCGATACCGTGAGCATGACGATCTTCTGTTCGGGCATCGCTGAAAGGATACTGGCGAGCGCGTTGAGACCGCCGCCTGGCATGCTGATGTCGAGCAGGAGAATATCGGGCGCGCTGGCGCGCGCCAGCCTTTCGGCGTCCTCGGCGCTGGCGCCTTCGCCGACAAGCTCGAAGCCGCCGATTTCGCCGAGGCTGCGCGCCACGCCCTCGCGAAACAGGGGGTGGTCGTCCACTATTGCGATGCGGATGGATGTGCTCACGGTTGCTCCTCGACAGACAAGGCAATCACCAGTCTTGTTCCTTCCGGGCCGGACAGCGTCTCGAACTGCCCGCCTATGCTTTCGATGCGTTCCCTGAGACCCGCAAGCCCAAGGCCCTCGCTTCGGGCCGGGTCAAAACCGGGACCGGAATCCATCACCTCGACCAAAAGCTTGCCGCCTTTCGTCGTGGCTCTGACCTGCTGGCCCTTGCCCTTGCCATGCCGGAAGGCGTTGTTCAGGCCTTCCTGCACGAAGCGATAGACGCTTATCTTTTCCGAGGTGCCGAGTTCCGGCAAGCGCTCAGGCAAGGTTAGCAACACTTTGGTGCTGGTGCGACGCTCATGCTCGGCTACCGCCAGCCGCAAAATGTCGGCGATGGCCTGCGCCTCGATCTGCGGCAGCACCAGCCCGTTGCAGATGCCGCGTATCTCACGCATCGCTTCGCCGAGCGTCTTGTGTATGCCGGCGATCTCGGCTTCGCGCAGCGTGCTCGACGTGGCCGGGTCGACCAGCGCCGGGCTGTCCATCCTCAGCGCGGCAAGCGCCACCAGTTGCGCCGGTCCGTCATGCAGGTCGGCGCCAATGCGCCTCAGATACCGCTCGTTGATCGCTGTGGCGCGGCGCGAGGCGCGTTGAACGCGCTGGCGCAGCGACGAGTTCTGCGCCAGGGCCGTCTGCAATTCGGAAACCTTGGCCTCGAGCGCAGCCTGCTGCGTGACGATGGTGCGGCTGCCGCGGAAAACGATGCCGGAGAGCAGGGCAAGCGCCGCGGCGGTGGCGGCCGCCACCACCAACCAGGTCCACAGCAGGGCCGAGTGGAGCGATTCCTCGAAGTCGCCGGATAATTCGTAGAATTCGCTGACCGCCACGACCTCGCCGGACCACGGCTCGCGCACCGGGTTGTAGATTTCGAGCAGCGGAACGCCCATCGACCGCTCCTTGTCGTCTTCCTCGTCCTCGAGCCTGTTGTATTTGACCATCACGTTGCCGGCGAAAGCGGCGATGAGGTTGGCGTTGGGCCTGATCTGCTTGCCGATCAGGCTGGCATCCTTGGAGTAGAGGATCGTTCCGTCGCGCCGCCACAGCTTGAACGAGACCAGCCTTTTCCCGAGCGCGCCCTGGCCCAGCGTCTCGTCCAGCGCGCGCTTGACGGTGTCGTCGAGTTCCTGGCTCTTGCGCATATCGGGCAGCAAGGGTGCGATCACGCTGTCGACATAGAGCGCGGTGGTGGCGGCGGAATTGTGCAGGACCCCGTCACGGATCTGCGATGTCACCCACAGCCCGACCACGAGCATCACCGCCAGAAGGCCGATACCGCCCGCGATCACGAACTGCCAGGCCAGAGAGAGCCCGCTCCAGATTCGTGCAGGTCGTGTTAAATACCTCCCAAACATCGGCACCATTCACCCACCCGTCCGCGACAGTATAGGTGAGGGGAGGCAATTGCGACACCGACCTTGGTCCGTGCCCGTGGGGAAGGTTAATGGCAGAGCAGGTTTGGGCGCACGCCGACGGGCGGGCTTTGATTCGCAAGCGAGGAGGCTGCTTGCTCCGCCGGGCGGCAAGGCCAGCGCCATTCCTGTTGACGGAGAAGACGCGGGCCGGCTGCCACCTGAAATTACAGGTTCTTTTGCAATGCCGACACAACCACCAATCAAGCCCCGGCTCCAGACCAACGGCATATGCCCCGCGGGATATAGCGCCACACCGCTGATGCCTTGGCCTGGCGCGGTCTCTTCATCGATCGTTGTGGATGTAGACATATAGCGGCGACCTCTCGCGGGCGGCCCGGCTTGCAACCCGTCCATATCGGCGGGCGGGCCGCTCTTTCCCGACATGAACTGCGGACGTCGCGGCAAAAATTTGCCCCCAAAAGAAGTCAGGATCAAGCTGTTGATGGGTCGAACAACCGCCGCATATACAATGGGCTTCATCACGCTGTTGGCAACGCAGTATGGACGTCGGCGAAAAAAAGCGAAAAAGAAACCAGCGGTTGTCGATTTTTGAGCTCGAGGCACTGCGGGAAGCTTTCAGGCAGTCCATTCGGGAGAATGACGTCGCGGAAGCGGAATGGGCGCAACACGCCGAGCTTTTCGTCAAAAGAGCGCTTCGAGAAGACGGTCGTCTTACACGAGTTTGAGCGCTCGGGCGCCTGAAGCAATTCCAGGAAGGTCTGCGCGGTTTTCAGCCTTGGAGTTGCGGCACCGCGGCTTCCAACCGGTCGGACCATTGCGCCGGCGCATAGGACCTCAGCAACAATTGCGGGCGCAGCGGGAAACCGACACTCTATCCCTGCGCCGGCTCCCCCCAAGGAAACCCAAAGGTCGGCGCTTCAGCCCGGCTTGCCAGTCAAAGAGCCGTACTCTTTTACCGCCAAGGCAAGCCGGGCTACCCCAACCGCCGGTCCGGCACTTTCAGCTCGTTTGTCGCATCGGGAGCAGCGTTGCGCGGTGCCGCCAGCCTGGCCCCACGGGTCATTGCAATGCGCAGAGGGTCATCCGCTTTCGCGGAACGAAAAGGGGAGTCGGCGCGTTTTCCGCCGCGATGTCGAGGACTCCTCACCATCACAAGGCCGAAAGCCCTTTTCAGGCTTCCGAGGCGGAGCGCCTGGCGCGTGCGCAAAAGAATGCCAGGCTGAAGGATCTTCGCACCCACGCTTCATGGCTCGTGCTCGATCCGCAGGCTCACTTCCAGGAGGTGATCGACTGTTCGGCATTGCTCGGCGACCTGCCGATCCGAAAGATCGCCGGCGACGGTTAGGAATTCCGTGCCTTTCAGGCTTCAGGCGGGCTGTAGCCGGGCGGCGTCCTGTCGGGATATCTCGATCAGTCGCGCGATCGCCAATGGCGCCATCAGCGCAAAGAATGCCGTGACATCGAGGAGGATCGACCGCGCCAGATCGAACCCGCTGTGGTCGTAGCAAACTGCGAATTGCATCACGCCTGACCCTTTTGACCCTGCACACTGCGCATGTGGTTTCGCGCGCGCCAAAAGCATGGCCCTGATTTACAACAAATACAAGATGTCGCTAATCTAAAGATGGCCGCGCCAGGCCAATGCAATCGATGCCGTCTGGTCAGGCCCCGAAGCATTCAGACTGGCTTTGGCCAGAACAGCCAAGTGAGAGCCAGCGCCGCCAGTACCCAGAGCGCGATCATGAAGGCGAGCCCGGCCTTGCTCACCGGCTTCTCGCGTCGCACCGCCTCTTCGCGGAATTCCTGCATCAGATCGGCCGGGACCAGCCTGACCGCGAGCATGATGCCGACGGGCACGATCACCAAGTCGTCCAGGTAGCCGATGATGGGGATGAAGTCCGGGATAAGATCAACGGGGCTCAGAGCATAGGCAGCGACGGCGCCCGCGGTGGCTTTTGCATACCAGGGGACACGCGGATCGCGGGCCGCAATCCACAGCGCCACCACATCGCGCTTGATCCCTCGCGCCCATTGCTTTGCCGAGTCGAAAGCCGACATGCGCCTATTCTATAGCTGTGCGGGTCTTGAGGCCATTCAGCGATGGCCGGCTCGGCCCCTCAGGCGCAATCCTTCAGTTCGACAACCTCGACGCCGAGGCGGAAGGCCTGGCCATCGGCATAGGAGCGCGCATATTGCTCGGCTTCGAATGGAAAGATGAGCGTTGTGCCGTAGGCGGTGACGCGCACCGTCCACTTCTGGCCCCTGACGAGTTCAACGCCGTGAAGCTTCGCCGTAACCATCTCACCCTCCTCAGATCCGGCACTTCAGCGACATCCGCATAACGTCGCGAAAGTCATTTGAATACAAATAATCCGACTCAATCGTGTCGTTACGGTGTCGCTTCCGACATTGGGTCGTTTGCGTCCGTGAAATGGTTCACCGACAGCAGCGCTTTTTTGCAGGCGCGACCGGGCGGCATGGCCTGCTCGGAACCGCGAAGGCCCCAGGCGGATTAGAGTCCTGGTTCGCAAGGAGACCGCCATGATCCGCAAGCTGAAATCCGGCGAATACCGGCTCTATTCGCGCAAAGTCGATCCCAGAACCGGCAAGCGCCGCAACCTGGGCACCTTCAAGTCCCGCGAAGCGGCAGAAAAGCACGAACGCGAGGTGCAGTATTTCAAGCGTCACTAAGTTAGTCCACCGCTTCACGGCGAGGAGGATCGCGCCTCAGCCACCGGTTTTACCCGTGTGGTCTCGGCGGGGTGCGCGGGCGAGGGTGGCCGGGCACGTTCGAGCCGATATGGTCGAGGTCGCAACGCCTCGTCACCATTTCGACCGAGTTGGTGTCGACCGTCACGCGTCCCAGCACCTGCACGGTCGTGCGTCCGAGATCCTCGTCGACATGCACGACGTCGCCTTCGAGTCTGAGCTTGTCGCCTGGCTTGGCATTGGGCTCGGCCATCGAATAATTATGACCATCGCCGTCGAGCTTCAGCATCACGCGGTCCTTGATGCGCTCGATCACGGTGGCGATGACAGCCACCCGGTCGCCTATCTCCACTGCGGGCCGTGTCATTGCGGCCTCCTTTCGCGCGGTCTCTGGCCGCCGGAGCCGCCTGGCCCCACGGTAGGTGGCGGCAGCCGCTAAAATAAACGGCAAACCAAGCATTTGGTTGCCGCGGGGCTGCCGCTTGCCGCAGCCGGTTGATCACATGAAATCGGGATTTCGCGGCAGAGACTGCCCCGCGGGCCAAGGACCTGCTGCGTCGGCGAGCATCTGCCAGCGGGCACGCTGGGCTGGGCGGCGAGTCCAGCCCTGCCGCGGGCTAGCCTCGAGAGTTCGAGGCGTATTGTCTGTTGGCAGTATCCTACCCTGGGGGATAGGATATTGCGATGACGATACACAGCTCCCATCCCGATATCATCGCCCGGCTCAAGCGAGCGCATGGCCATCTCGCTGCCGTGCTCACCATGTTCGAGCAGGGCCGGTCCTGCCTTGATCTCGCGCAACAGCTCCATGCCGTCGAAAGCGCGGTCGGCAATGCCAAGCGCGAGCTGATCCACGACCATATGGAGCATTGCCTTGTCGAAGGCGGCGAACCGAGCAGGGACACGCTCAAAGAGCTGAAGCAGCTCACCAAATATCTGTGAGGCGGCGATGTGGGAAAAAGCGCTCGACTGGTTCGGCTTCGGTGCGCACGGACATCATGGCGGCCACGGCCACGACCACCATGGGCCGCATGGCCATACTCATGGCGTGATCGACGCGACCATCGCCACCACAGACCGCGGCATCTGGGCGATCAAGTGGTCGTTCGTGATCCTCGCGGTCACGGCCGCGCTGCAGATCGTCGTCGTGATGCTCTCGGGCAGCGTGGCCCTGCTTGCCGACACCATCCACAACGTCGCCGACGCGACCACCGCCATCCCGCTTTGGATCGCTTTTGTGCTCGTGCGCCGCAAACCGACCAGGACCTTCACCTACGGCCTCGGCCGGGTCGAGGATCTCGCTGGCGTCATCATCGTGCTCATCATCCTGGCCAGCGCGCTGGTGGCCGGATACGAGGCGATCAATCGCCTGTTCAACCCGCAGCCGGTGCATTTCCTTGGCTGGTTGGCCGTCGCCGGCATCATCGGTTTCCTCGGCAATGAAGCGGTGGCGGTTTTTCGCATCCGCGTCGGTCGCCAGATCAACAGCGCGGCGCTGGTTGCCGACGGCTATCACGCCCGCACCGACGGCCTCACCAGCCTTGCCGTCGTTGCCGGCGCGGCCGGCGTCTGGCTCGGTCTTCCGCTCGCCGATCCAATCATCGGCCTGCTCATCACCGTCGCCATCTTCGGTATCGTCTGGCAATCGGCGCGCTCGGTGCTGACCCGCATGCTGGACGGCGTCGAGCCCGGCCTCGTTGACGAGATTCACCACGCCGCCGATCATGTCGCCGGGATCGAAAAGGTGGCCGACGTCAAGGCCCGTTGGCTCGGCCACAAGCTGCATGTCGATGTTACGATCGCGGTCAATGACGGCCTTTTGCTTGCCGCCGCGAACAACATCGCCGTATCGCTCAAAGCCGAGCTCTTCGCGCACATCCCGGCACTCGACGTCGCCACGGTGCGCTTTGCCGAGCTGGAGACGGAAGCCGGCCACCATCATGCGCCGGATCCGTTCCTTGTCGACGGCAAGCTAGCCAGCGGGCTGCTCGAAATCGTCGACACGCCGCAGGGCGAGCGCATGCGGCTGCGCCTGTCGCGTCACGCCGAGGGCCTGCGGGCGAACGTCGCTATTGAAAGGGCGGACGGTGCGGTCGAAAGCCTGCCGCTGTCTCCGGTCGGCGGCGACCATCATTATTTGCAGAGCCTGATCGGACCTGCCGAACCGCACGAATTCAGCGCCAGGCTGCAATTGGCGGCCGGTCCCGACACCGAAGATTTGCCCTTCGCCATGGCCGAACCGAAAGGTCACCATCATGAGCGCGCGCATGGATGATGTGACGACGAAGGCTTCGGAAAGGGCATGGCTGGTGGTGGGAATTCGATAAGCCGGATAAAAGACGATCATTGCCCGAGCTCAACGCGATCGGCCAGGCGACGCCGGAGGGAAAGCGGATGGCTGCTATTGTACTCTTTCACTCGGCGCTGGGCCTTCGGGCGGTGGAGCATCAAGCTGCTGAGCGCATGCGAAGCGCGGGGTACGATGTTGTGATGCCGGACCTCTACGCAGGGCTGACTGCGGCATCGGTCGACGACGGGCTTGACTTGATGAGCAATGTTGGGTGGGAAACCATCTGCGACCGCGCCAGGGTGGCGCTCCTCCAGACTTCTCCAAACGCAGTGCTCGCGGGCCATTCCATGGGAGCTGGCGTGATCAGTGCCGTTTGGTCAGAACGAGTCGCTGCCGCCGGCATTGTGCTGCTGCATGGCCTTGCTGATATTCCCAGCAATGTTCGCCGACACATCCCGGTCGCGGTCCACGTCGCCGACCCAGATGCCTTTGCTCAGCCAGAACAAGTTGCCGACTGGTCGGCGTCGGCGAAGCGCTGCCACGTCAGGGCAGAAATTTTCACCTATCCGGGGATCGGCCATTTCTACACCGATCAAGCGCTGCCGGATTACGATGCGTCCGCAGCCGAGCTGACATGGTTGCGCATTCAGGCTTTCCTGAAAACGATCGCACGCAAGACCGGGAGCGGTTCGGTGATTCCGTGAAACGCTGAACCGTTCTAAGCAGCGCCGGCTCGCGGAGCGGGTGAACGGAAAATCGAGCATGCGGCGGCGCCGAGCGCCGCCACCATGGCGAGGATCACCGCAAGGCTCGGCAAGTGGAAGAAGATGTCGCGCCATCTGGGCTCGACGACCGCGCCGGTGCTGAAGGCCTCGCCGCTGTACTGGCACAGGATCCACGACGCGCCGCTGCGCACCATCTCGGCATCGATGTCCGAGATCAGCGCCTTCGCGTTGCGTTCGGTAGAGGGCATCGTGGCCATATAGGTGAGCAGCGCCTTGGCGGCGGCGAGATAGGCGTGGCTGCATTCGTTGAACGGGCTTTCCTCGTCGCCGAGGCTGCCCGGCATCAAGCCCCAGAGGCAATAGGTGAATTGCAGATTGCCGTGATTGTAGAGCCGCCGGAAGGTCGGGTCGGTCGCGGTCTGGCGCTGGGCGAAGTCGAGGATCTTGCCGCGATAGCGCGCGATGACGGCCATCTGGCCGTGGGTCAGGCTGGGGATCTGGATGCCGGGAGGAGGCGGGGCCGAGGATCCGCCATGCGCCTGCGCGGATGTGGCGGCCAGAAATGCGAGCAGCGCCGCAACCGAGCAATTCCAGGAAAAGTGTGCGGCGGTTTTCCGTCCGGAATTGCGAGAAAACGAAAGACCAAAGTGGCTCTGCGGTCGTACCGACCGTTGAGCCGCTTTGTTCGCCAGGGCGCAGAACCGTGGCGGCCAACGCATCGGATTTCAGGCGTAGCGGCGTGCCGGGCTGCGCTGGTCGCGCACCGCGACCACGCGTTCGGCAACCGCGCCGAAGCCGAGCCCGACGACGGTCCACAGCACCAGCTGGATGCCGAGCGAGGCGACGCGGAATTGCCACAGCACGGTCGCCGAGAAGTTCTCCGGCACTTCGTTGATGTCGGGCAGCGCCGCCTTCACCAGCGCGAAGACGACGAGGAAGGCGAGGCCCGCGACGATCGAGGCGTTCCAGGCGCCGAGCCGGTTCCACAGCCGCTGCGCCAGGCCGACCGCCGCCACCATCGCCGCGATCGAGACGACAATCATGATGAAGAACAGCTCGGTGCGGTAGCCGATCGTTTCGGCATTGCCGACTGCGGGCGGGCTGGCCGGGTATTTGAGGCCGGGGACCACGATCACGGCCAGGAAGCCGAGTGCCGCGATCAGCGCCGAGGTGCCGCGCGGTCCGAGCGAGCCCAGCCGGCCATAGGCATAGGCGAAGACCAGCGAGAACAGCCCGCCAAGCGCAGCGCCATAGATCAGCACGCCGGTTGCCAGGCCGATGCCGGCTTGCGTGGCGCGGCTGACCATCTCGGGCTCCGGCGGCCCGCCGGCGGCGTGGGCCTGCTGTTCCTCGAAGGCGATCGCCTTGTCGACCTGCGGCTCGCCATAGACGCGGGCGAAGGCGAACGCCAGAATCCCGGCGACCAGCCCGACAAGCATGCCGCGCAGCAAAAGTTTTCCAACCATGTCACCAATCCCTCCAAGCAATTCCAGGAAAAGTGCGTAGCGGTTTTCCGTCCGGAATTGCGTTAAGCCAACCAAGCAATTCCGGGAAAAGTGCGTAGCGGTCTTCCGCCCGGAATTGCGTTAAGCCAACCAAGCAATTCCAGGAAAAGTGCGCAGCGGTTTTCCGTCCGGAATTGCGTTGGATCAGAATCGAAAGCGGGTTCAGCGATGCTGAACCGCTTTAGTGGCAGGGGAAGCCGAGCAGATGGCGGCCGTCATGCACGAATTCGTGCACATAGGTGCCGCGGATCAGCGAGGTCGCGCCTTCTTCCGCGCCGACGAAATAGATCGCCAGCATCAAAAGCAGCCCGCCGAGGATGGCCCAGGGCAGAAGCTCGCGGACCGGAATCGCAACCGGGCCGTAGCTGGGGGCGAAGGTGGTGTCGGACATATTGACCTCCCTTGGGATACTGCGTCCCGTTGATCGAGTGCTGCGGAATAAGGCCTGACTTTCGGCTGGTGCCGATCACAGTGGCGCGACCGTGCCGGACTCGCACCGGCTTCCAATCCCGTATAGCACTAAGACACTTGTCAGCACTTCGTTCGCCTGTCAACGACATGTAATGGCGGCACGGCTTCGTGAGGCCTGTTTTTCGCTGGGCCACGGAGTTTTTCATGCTTGTCCGCCTGACGATGATCGCAAGCGGAGCGACGGCCGGCATGCGCAAGGGCCGCTTTCCGAACGATGAGCCGCCGGAGCCGCGCGCCCTCGATCGCGCCGGCGCGCTGGCCGCTTCGCTGCGTCGCGCCGACCGTGTCTGGACAAGCCCGGCGCTGGCCGCGCGGCGGACGGCGGAGGCGCTCGGCCTTGATGCGACGGTCGAGCCGCTGCTTGCCGAGCAGGATTTCGCGCGCTGGGCCGGCAAAGGTTTCGAAGAGGTGCAGGCCGAGGATCCCGAAGGTATGGCGGCCTGGTTCGCCGGTACAGACGCGGCGCCCCATGGCGGTGAATCGCTCGCCGACGTCGCCCGGCGGGGCGCTGCGCTGATGGAGCGGCTGGCCGGCGAAAGCGGTCACACCGTCGCGGTGACGCATGCCATGCCGATCCGCGCCGCCATGGCGCATGTGCTCGGCGCACCGCTTTCCTCGGTCTGGAAGATCGACATCGAGCCGCTGTCGCTCACCGAGTTCCGCTGTGATGGCCGCCGCTGGGTGCTGCGCGCGAGCGGCGTCACTGTCGCCGGCTGAACGCCCATGCGTGAACGCTCCATCCGTGAACCCGGCCGGCATATCAAGCCGGCACACCACTGTTTCAGCAATCGCTAACGGAACGGAAACGCCTCGCTGCTATAGTGCGGCCCCGTGGCGAGGAGAGCCTTGCCTGAGGAGCCCGCCGGATATGGCCGATTATCCCGAGACCGAACGTCGTCTTCATGCGCGCGAATTCGTGCTCAAGGAAGCCACGATCATCGCCGCCGGCGTCAGGATCGGCTGCTCGGTCAGAAATCAGCACGAGCAGGGCGCGGAATTGCGCGTCGGTGCCAATGTGGAGATCCCGGACCGCTTTCTGCTCGAGGTCCCGGCCGACGATACGGCCTATCGCGCTTTGGTGCGGTGGCGGCGCAACGACCGCGTCGGCGTGGCGCTCTACAGCAACGCGCCGAAGGACTGATGCTCAAAGATAGCGGCGCACGCCCGCCCTGTAGGCGCGGTAGGGTTCGCCGAACTTGCGTTCCAGATAGGCCTCCTCGCGCAGCACCACGCCGTAATGCAGGATGGGGAAGCTCGCGATGGTCGCGATGACGGCCCACCAACTGTCAAAGAGCAGCCCGATCCCGAGAAGCAGTCCCATCAGGCCGACATAAAGCGGATTGCGGGTGAAGCCGAACGGGCCGCCGGTGATGATCGCGGTGGTCGGCAGCGTCGGGTTCACATTGGTGCCGCCGCGCAACATCGTCGAGCGTCCCCAGGCGATGATCGCAACCGCCAGTGCTGCCAGCACTATGCCGAGCACGATGGTCAGCGGGCGGCCGCCGATCGCCAGCGGCCACACATAGCGCAGGGCCAGCATCGCGATCAGCGCCACGAGAAAGAGCAGCGGCGGAAACACCGCCACGCCCGGATTGTCCGCTTTGTCATCCATAGCCATCTTCATCGACCAGGCGCCATTGCCGCCACTATGCACGGACGCGCATCGTCCAGCAATTCGTGACTTGATCCTGCCTAGGCGATGTGCAGCCCGGCATATCGGGAACACAGCCGTGGCGCGCGCGTTCACTGTCGCCGATCGACAGGGATTGTGCGGATGAGCAAGACAGCCGTTTGGGTGGCGCTGATCGCCATCGTTCTCGTGGGCCTCTATTTGTTGCAGGCTAACGGCATGATCAGATTCTGATCAGGGCGGCGCGTCACCGTTAGCGGGCTCAACAGCAGCGACTCCCTCCGCACCCGCTGGCTGCCTTCTGTTCTTCCAACCAGCGGTCGCGCGGCTTGCAGCTTGACGGCCGTGGCGACAGCTCGACCTCAACCGTCCCGCCAACAAGGCTCGGCTGGGCTGCCCGGTGCAATTCCATCGGGCGAACGCCGTCGCTGACCTCGAAGGTCAGCTTCGCCGCCTGATCGAGAGAGACATGGTCCGAAACCTTGCGGATGATCGCGGCGAATTTGCCGGCTGGCATATGGACCGGTCCGCCTTCGTCCACGTCCCACAGCTGGACGAATATCTCCGACCATGATTCCGGATTTGCTTCGCAATCCAGCGCCGCGAACTGTCCAGCCTTCACCTCGGTGACATGGTACCCTGGCTTTACCGGCCGCCCGCCGTAGCGGAAAACCAGCGGCTTGTCCTTGTAATCGGCCAGCGCCACCAGCAGTTCGCCGATGGTCAGGTCGGAGGGGTCCATAGGAGCGATGTTTTTCAGATTGTCAGAAGAGAGCATGTCGGCTATTCCTCATTTCAATATTTCAAGGATTGTTGAAACGTGGATGAACGTCAAGCCCTGACCGCCTTTGGCGCGCTGTCGCAGGAAACACGGCTGCGCCTGCTGCGGCTGCTGGTCGTTGCCGGCCCGGAAGGCATTGCCGCCGGCTCGCTCGCCGAGCAGGTCGAGGTCTCGCCGTCCAATGTCAGCTTCCACCTCAAGGAACTTGAGCGCGCCGGTCTCGTGACCGCGCGGCGCGATGCCCGCTCGATCGTCTACAGCGCCGAGTTCGACGCGCTGTCCGGATTGATCCGCTTCCTGATGGAGGACTGCTGCTCGGGCCGGCCGGAAATCTGCGCGTCGGCGCTTGCGGCATCTTGCTGCCAGCCGGGCGAGGAGAGCCGGCAATGACCGTAACGCCCGCTATCCGACTCCCATTGTCCAGTCCAGGGTCGACCGATGAACACTTTCGATCTGCCGCGCCGGTTTGCGGCTGAAGCCCTCGGCACCGGTCTGCTGGTGGCGACCGTCGTCGGTTCCGGCATCATGGCCGAGACGCTGACGCATGACACCGCGCTGGCGCTGCTTGGCAACACGCTAGCAACCGGCGCCATGCTGGTGGTGTTGATCACCGTGCTCGGGCCGATCTCCGGCGCGCATCTCAATCCGGCCGTTTCGCTGGTGTTTTGTCTCAACCGGTCGCTGCCTGCTCGCGATCTCCCTGCCTATCTGTTCGCGCAGGTCGTCGGTGGAATCGCCGGCACGATCGCCGCGCATCTCATGTTTGCCCTACCGGCGCTGGAGGTCGCGACGAAACTGCGTACCGGGCCGGCGCAATGGTTCTCGGAAGTGGTCGCGACATTCGGCCTTGTCGCCGTCATTCTCGCTGGCCTCCGCTTCGAGCGGCGGGCCGTGCCGTGGCTGGTCGGGCTCTATATCACGGCGGCCTATTGGTTTACCGCTTCGACGTCCTTCGCCAATCCGGCCGTCGCGCTCGCGCGTTCGCTCACCAACACTTTTTCCGGCATCAGGCCGCTCGATCTGCCCGGCTTCGTCGTCGCCGAATTGCTCGGCGCCCTGATCGCGCTCGCGTTGATGGGCTGGCTGCTGCGGCCCGCGGCCATTCCGCAACCCTTGAAAGCAGAGCCATGACGGTCACGATCTATCACAACCCCGACTGCGGCACCTCCCGCAACACGCTCGCCATGATCCGCGCCAGCGGCGAAGACCCTGTCGTGATCGAATACCTCAAGACGCCGCCGGGCCGCGAAAGGCTGCTCGAACTGATCGCCGCGATGGGGATTTCTGCGCGCGAGTTGTTGCGGGAGAAGGGCACGCCTTACGCCGAACTCGGCCTCGCCGATCCGAAATGGAGCGACGATGAGCTGATCGATTTCATGCTCGCCCATCCGATCCTTATCAACCGGCCCATCGTCGAGACGCCGAAAGGGACAAAACTGTGCAGGCCGTCGGAAGCGGTGCTGCCGCTGCTCGACAATCCGGTGCGGGAGTTCGTCAAGGAGGATGGCGAGAAGGTCGCCTATCCGCCAGGGCAAGCCTGATTGGAAGCCACCGCGCCCATCGCACACAACCGCCGCGTCCTCGTTACGGCTCTTGGCATCACGCAGATTCTCGCCTGGGGATCATCCTACTACCTGCCCGCGGTGCTTGCCGCGCCGATTGCTAGAGATACCGGTTGGTCGTTCGCCTCGGTCGTTGCCGGGCTATCCTGCGGGCTCCTGCTTGCCGGGCTGGTGTCCCCCGTCACCGGGCGGCTGATCCAGCGCCACGGTGGGCGGCCGGTGCTTGCCGCCAGCTCGTTGCTGCTGGCTGCTGCGCATTTGCTGTTGGCGACGGCGACCGACTATCCTCTTTATCTGGCTGCATGGCTGCTCATGGGCTTGGGCATGTCGAGCGGCCTCTACGATGCCGGCTTCGCCACACTCGGCCGCCTCTATGGACAGAGCGCGCGCGGCGCCATCACCAACCTGACGTTTTTCGGCGGCTTTGCCAGCACCATTTGCTGGCCGATCAGCGCCTTCCTTGTCGAGCATGGCGGCTGGCGCACCGCCTGCCTTGCCTATGCCGCGATCCATTTGGCAATCTGCTTGCCGCTCCATCTGTGGATAATACCGTCGCCTCCGGCCGCCGCGCCTGTGCCGGTCAAAGACAGGTCGAAAGAGGCATCGGCCACCGGCAGAGCGCGGGCGCGCTTCATTCTGCTGGCCTCCATTCAGACCTTGGCCGCACTGGTCGCGTCCATGCTCTCCGTCCATCTGCTGACGCTGCTGCAATTGCGCGGCGCGAGCCTGGCAGCCGCCGTCGGACTTGGCGCGCTGGTCGGCCCTTCACAAGTCGGCGCTAGGGTGGCGGAGCTGCTGATCGGCCGCAACCGGCACCATCCGATCTGGACGATGCTGACATCCGTAACGCTGCTTGCCGCCGGAATCTGGCTGCTGCTGACGAGCCAGACTTTTGTTGCTCTCGCCTTGATCCTTTATGGCGCGGGTAACGGCATCCATACGATCGCGCGCGGCGCGCTGCCGCTGGTGCTGTTCGACCCGCAGCAATACGCGGTGCTGATGGGCAAGCTCGCGACGCCCAGCCTTATCGTCCAGGCGGCGGCTCCGTCTGTTGGAGCGCTGCTTCTTGGCACGGGCGGCGCCAATCTTGTCCTGGCCACGCTGGCGCTCGCGGCAACGCTCAACGCGGGGCTGTGTATTTGCCTGCTTGCGAGCATGCGCCGCTGATCCTTGAAGCGGTTCATCGCCCCACGAAATCGCCGAGCTGTCCCGGGCTTTCTCGCCGCTCCAGAGGGAACCCGCCACACATTTTTGACGCGACGGCAATCCACGTGACGCTCGTCAGGCGATAAACGAATACCGCGCCGCGCAAAAAACCCGACCCGGCAATTCAGTCGCGATGCTCCGGCATCGCCTTGAGCTGATCCTTCGTCCAGCTGGTGACTGCATGCACGTCGCCGTCCTCGTCGCGCATGAAATCGAGCTGGCTGGCGGTGACGGCCACCGGCTTGGCGCCGATGCCGAGAAAGCCGCCGACATCGATGACGACTTGGCTGCCGTGCAGGTGGTCGACCGAGCCGATCTTCTCGTCATCCGGGCCGTAGATGGTGGCGCCTTCGAGGATGTCGGGCGTCAGCTCGGCGTTGGTCAGTCTTACGTGGCTGGTGTGGTCCATGGCGCATCTCCTGTGGTTGTACAGGGATGAACCTCTGATCGGGGCGAGGGTTCCGCCGACGGAGCGAAAAGCGAGCGCTGCTCAGCGAAGCGCTGCCCAGCCCGTCACGAGGACGAGGACAAGCGTGACCAGCGCTCCAGAGACATAGAGGATCGTCCTGACGCTGCCGCCCTTGGCGGCGTTGCCGCCGCGCAGGTAGATGATCATGTGGACGAAACGTAGCGCCAAGTGAACCCAGACGAGCACGGCGAGCGTCACCGACTCGACGCCAACCATCATCGCCAGCAACACGGGCACGACGAAGGGCGCGAGCGCCTCGACCGAGTTCATGTGGACGCGATCGATCCGGTAAAGAGAGTTGTCGTCGTCCGCCGGGATCACCGGCCCTGAAAGCTTGCCTGCAAAACCCTTGGACGAGCCTGAGTAGATCGCCAGCGCGACCGAAAGGAGGCAGAGCGCAAGCACGCCGAGGGTGCTCAACCAATAGGCCTCCATTGTATCCAGTGCTCCTCCGATCGCCACCATGCGGGCCATGCCCCCAGGGGGGTGCCGCTGTCAGGCCGCCCGGGCAAAAAGCGCCTGGAACCGCTGCAGGTAGAGCGGCCAGCCCTGATCGCCGTCGACTCCGCTGCGTACGCCTTCCCAGCCTTGGCCATGCCGTTCGATGTGGCGGTGCTCGATTTCGACCCGGGTCCGGTTTTCCGCCTCGGCCGTGAAGCGGACCTCCCACTCGCTCGTCCTGGCGAGGTCGGTTTCGATCTGCCAACGCGGGCTGATGTCCCAGCTCAGAAGCAGCCGGTCGGGCGGATCGTAGGCCAGCACGCGGGCGAAGCGGCACTCTGAGCCGTCGACCCCGCGGTCGTAGACGTGGCCGCCGACGCGCGGCTCGAAGATCGTTTCCGCGATCGGCACGGCAAGCAGATTGTGCTCGCGCGGCTTGAAGCTGCCGAAATCCTCGGTGAACACCTTGAAGGCGCGCGCGATCGGCGCCTCGACGACGACGGAATGCCTTACGGGAGCAGGTGCCGGTTGCTTGATCATGTCTCGTCCTTTGTCGGTCGCTCGACGGCCAGCTTGTAGGCCGCGAGCGTCTTCACCCAGAACTGGTCGATCTCCGCGCGAAACGCCGCGAGCCCATCCGGATCGATCCGGTAAATGCGCTCCTTGCCGGAGCGCGTATCAGCCACCAGCCCAGCATCCTTGAGCACCTTCAGATGCTGCGAGACGGCCGGCCGCGTCACGGGCAGCGCATTGGCGAGCCCGCTGACCGAACTGGGTCGGTCGACCAGCAGTTCGAAGATCGTGCGTCGCGTCTGATCGCCGAGCGCAGTCCAGTATTTCGCGTTAGTAGCCACTAACGCGAAATTAGGGCGAGGCGCTTGCCCTGTCAACCCGGGTGGAGAGTGCCACCTGTGGCCGGTCCGATTGGCTGGCCAACCGCCTCTTGGTGCAAGATTTTCCGTTCATTTCCGTGAATCAGCGCAACGCCGGGATTGGTGGAGGCCGCCCCAACCTCGTCATTCTGTGGCGGAGCAGGGAGCGAAGCGACGCGGCGCAGACCATAGAATGACGATCGCGATGGCGTTTCGGCCAATCTCCAACGCGTGCCACCTGCCAACGCAAACAGAGCCGACCGGTCAAAATCTCAATGCAGTGCCTCTAATCGACACCGCGCTTGCGTGCTTGCAGATCGCGCGCCGCTTGCTCGATCGCAGCGCGGTCGTTGCCCAGCCTGTCGAGCAGTTCCTGCGCCTCGTCGCCCGAAATGCCGGTGCGCATGGCAAGCGCCTCCACCGTCAGCACATCCGCGCTGTCGATCTCGCGCGTTTCGGGCAGCGCATCGTCTGCCGTCATCGGCAGGGCGGCCTCGCGGTCGATCTCCAACTCCGCCTGATGCCAGTGCCGTTCATGATTGCCCAGGATGCCGCCCTCGCGCTGAAAGATCTCATAGGCGCGCTGCCTGATCTTTTCGGTCCGATCGTCGTCCATCGCCGTTCCTCCTTGCGTGTCACAAGAACGCAGGACAGGGCAGAACGATCCGTGGCATCGCGAAGGTGATCGGGTGCTGTGCTGCCGGTTAACATGCCGGGCGTGGCGACAATCGCGCAGGTGGTTCCCCCACTCCGTCTCGGCGCTGCGCGCCGAGCCACCTCTCCCCCCTCCGGAGGGAGAGGAAACGCCAATCGCCGGAGGCGAGCAATGGCAATCGCCAAGTAGAGAGGAAATAGCAATGCCGAGGTCGCGACGTTGCCGGTCAGCATTTCCTCTCCCTCCGGAGGGGGGAGAGGTGGCTCGGCGAAGCCGAGACGGAGTGGGGGACGGCGCTGAAAATTATCGGCCACGTCCGCGGCCATTCCGATCCGAATAGTAAGCCTGGCTGCCCGCCGCTTGCCCCTTACGGCCCGTATATCGCCACCGCTTTGCCGAACATGCCTGGCTCCGGCTTCACGCCCAGCCCCGGGAACTGCGGCACGGCGATATGACCTTGCTTGATGACGACCGGGTGCTTCGTGTCGAAATGGCCCTTGATGTATTCCTGGGCGATCCAGGCTCCTTCCATGCGGCGCGGCTCGACGGTGGCGGCCAGATGCACGCAGGCCGCCGCGATGATGTCGCCGCCCCAGGCGTCGTCGCAACTGTGCGGCAGCGAGCGGATGGCGCAGAGATCGCGCACGGTCGTCATCTTCGTCAGGCCACCCAGACGTGTCACCTTGAAGCCGAAGCCGTCGGCGATGCCCAGCGAGATTGCCCGCAGCACGGCGTTCTGATCCTCGGTGCTCTCGTCGAGATAGACCGGATGCGTCATGCGGCCTTTCAGCGTCGCGATCTCGTCCATCGTGTTGCAGGGCTGCTCGAAGACGAAGGGAATTTGCTGGCAGACCCGGTCGAGATGGATCGCTGCGGCCACCGTCAGGCCTCGGTTGCCGTCGACCGCGATGCGCGCTTTGTAACCGACCGCTTCCCAGACCTTGTGGATGACGGCGACGTCTTCCTCCAGGTTGCGGCCTCCGATCTTGACCTGCAGGCGCCGGTAACCGGCGCTCACCTTGTCGGCGGCGACCCTCGCCGTCTCCTCCGGCGGGCCGACGATCAGCGAATAATAGGCCGGCACGCGGTCGGTCAGCGCGCCGCCCAGCAGCGTCGAGACCGGCACGCCGAGTTTTTGGCCGAGCAGGTCGAGGAACGCCATGTCGAAGGCGGCCTTGGCGTAGCCGTGGCCGTTGAGCCGCTCGTCCATCTGCTTGGCCAGAAGCCGGATCGAGGCGATCTCCGAACCGATCAGCCCCGGCGCGATCTCGGCGATCGCCGCGCGGGCGCCCAGCGCATGATGCGGCTGGTAGACCGGTCCGATCGGACAGGTCTCGCCCCAGCCGGCAAAACCGTCATCGGTAACGATCTCGACCAGCGTCGAATCCAGCGCCTCCACATCGGCGCTGGCCATCCGGTAGACGCCGCCTTTGACCGGCAATTGCGCCGAATAGACGTTGATCCGATCGATACGCATACGGGCTTCCCTCCGAAGGACACGTCGGCAACGGGGCCTTTGCAGGCCCCGCCTACTACATCCGCGCCCTGGCCGAGGTCGGATCGTAAGGCGAATCCGCGATCACCTCGGCGGCCTTCCAGTCGCCCAGGATCGCGACGTCGAGCTTGGTGCCCGGCTTCGAAAACCGCTCGGGCAGCAGCGCTAGTGCCACGTCATGCCCGAGCGCGTAGCCGTAGCCGCCCGACGTGATGCGCCCAACCAGCGCGCCGTCGCTATAGAGCCCTTCATTGGCAAGCGTGCTGGCGCCGTCGGTTTCGATCCTGAGCGTCACGGATCGCCGCTGGTCGTTTCGCTCCTTGTATTTCAGAACCGCGTCGCGCCCGACGAAGTCGCCCTTGTCGAGCCGGATGAAGCGCTCCAGCCCGCTCTCCAGCGCGTTGAGCTCCGGGTTCATGTCGCGATACATGGCGCGATAGGATTTCTCGAGCCTGAGCGACTCCAGCGCGTGCAGCCCGACCAGCCGCATGCCGTGCTTCTCGCCTTCCTTGAGGATCGCGTCGAGCAATCGCCGCTGGTAGGGCAGGGGATGATAGAGTTCCCAACCGAGCTCGCCTTCATAGTTCACCCGCAGCAGCCGCACGTCGCCTGCCAAGGCGACGCTGCCGGTCTTGACGCCGAACCAGGGAAAACTTTCGTTGGAAAGGTCGATCTCCGTGAGGGGCTGCAGCACGGCCCGCGCGTTCGGCCCGACGACGGTAAAGCAGCCGCGGTCGTTGGTGACGTTCTTCAAGGATACGCTGCCGTCGGCGGGAAGTAGTCTGGAAAGGTCGTCGAAGTTCCAGCGTTCGGCACGCGGCGTCGAGATCAGGTAGAACAGGTCCTCGCCAAGCCGCGCCACCATATATTCCGCCTGCACGCCACCGCTGGTGGTGAGGTGATGCGCCAGCGTCACCTTGCCGACGGCCGGCAGGCGGTTGGCGATGATCCGGTCCAGCCAGGCGGCCGCGCTGGGACCTGACACCTCGAACTTGGTCATCGGCGTCATCTCGACCAGGCCGACGGCGCTGCGTACCGCCTGCACTTCCTCGCCGACAAGATTCCCCTTGGGCGTCCAGCGCCAGCTATATTGGTCCTTGGCCTCGACGCCGTCGCGCGCGAACCAGTTGGGCATTTCCCAGCCATTGAGCACGCCCCAGACCGCTCCCAGTTCCGTCAGCCGGTCATAGGAAGGCGCGGTCTTCTGCGGCCGCGCGGCAGGCATGTCCTGCCCCGGGTATTTCTGTTCGGCATGCGTGCCCCAGGCCTCGCGCACCTTCTCGCGCGTCCACTCCTTGTTGGCGTAGTCGCCGAAGCGGCGCGGGTCGAGATCGGATGTATCGATACTGTTGCCGCCTTCGACGATCCGCTCCGACAAATAGTAGCCGATAGCTCCGCCCCACAGGATGCCGCCCGGCACGCCTTCGGCCAGCCAGACATTGGGCAGGCCCCAAGCCTGCCCCATCAAGGGCAGCTCGTCCGCCGTCATCTGGAACGGGCCACGCACATTGGCCTTGATGCCGACGCGCCCGAGCGCAGGCACCAGCTGCAGCGCCTGCTCCCAGTTCCACGACACCGCCTCGAAATCCTCTTCCAGCAGATCGGCGCCGAACCAGTCGGGAACGCCGTCCTCGGCGAAGAGCTTGAGGTGTTCGGTGCGCTCATAGGGCCCGAACATCAGCCCGTCGCCTTCCTCGCGCAGATAGCCCTCGAAACCTTCGTCGCGCAGGATCGGCATTTCGGGGCGGCCCGCGCGCTTGCGCTCCACCACCTCCGGCACCGCCTCGGTGATCCAGTACTGGTGCAGGATGGGGATCGCCGGGATCTCCAAGCCAAGCAGCACGCCGGTCTGGCGCGCGTAATTGCCGGTGGCGCAAATCACATGCTCGCAGGTGATGTCGCCCTTGTTGGTCTCGACCAGCCATTCGCCGGAAGCGGTCCGCTTGAAGCCGGTAACCTCGGTGTTGAGATAGACCTTGGCGCCGAGATCCCGCCCGCCCTTGGCCATGGCATGCGTCACATCGGCCGGCGCGATATGCCCGTCATCGGGATGGTAGAGCGCGCCGAGCATGTCCTTATTGTCGAGCAGCGGCCAGAGCTTGTGCGCCTCATCGGGGGTGAGCAATTGCGCCCGCATGCCCTGCACCTCGGCCACGCTCATATAGCTCTTGAATTCGTCGAGCCGGTCCCTGGAATTGGCGATGCGCAACTGTCCGCATTTGTGCCATCCGACCGGCTGCCCGGTCTCGGCTTCGAGATCCTCATAGATTTCGATCGTCTTGTTGATCATCCGCCCGACATTTATGTTGCGGGAATAGGACGGAATCAGCCCCGCCGCATGCCAGGTCGAGCCGGCGGTGAGCTGCGTGCGCTCGAGCAGCGCGACATCTGTCCAGCCGCGCTTGGCCAGGCCATAAAGAATACCCGCGCCAACGCATCCGCCGCCGACGATCACCACCCGCGCATGTGCTTGCATCGAACCACCAAATCCGGACCATTCTCCAAACCGCGCCGTCGAAGCTACAGGCGAGGCAAGGCGGTGTAACGTTCTGAAAAACTGAGGATGACGATAAATTGAGCTTATGCAGCGATCCGCGATTGGCGGATCGCGACCCGGCATCTCACTGCACTTGCCCGTCCTGCGCCGTCTCGTCCTTGAAGTCGACTTTGGTGCCCGGCTTGACCATGGCGGCGAGGTCCTCGGCGTCCCAGTTGGTCAGCCGGATGCAGCCATGCGAGAAGGTGGTGCCGATCTTGCCCGGGTCCGGCGTGCCGTGGATGCCGTAGCTCTCGATGGAGAGATCGATCCACACCGATCCGACCGGATTGTTCGGCCCCTTGGCGATGGTGAAGGGCCGCTTGCTCTTCACCCCCTTGAAGGCGAATTTCGGGTTGTAGCGATAGGTCGGATTGTGCACCACGCGCTTGACCTCGGCCGTGCCGCTCGGCGCCGGCTTTTCCTCGCTGCCGATCGAGGCAGGATAGACCGCGAGCGCTTTGCCCGACGCATCGAGCGCGCGCACCTGGCGGGCACCCTTGTCGACCTCGACGCTTGCGACGGCCGCGGGAGGATCGCCACGGCCGACATCGGGCACCACCAACGTGGTGTCGGCCTTCCTGAAACCGACTTTGGGATTGAGCAGCCTCAGCAACTGTTCGCTGACATGGAAGCGCTCCGCCAGTTTTTCCCGCCCGTTGCGATAGCCGAGCCGCTTCAGACGCGCCATCCGCTCCATGCGGGCGGGGATGCGCCTGGTGAACGGCCCGCGCACATCCTTGGCCGCGACCTCGTAGTTTATCAGCACCGGACCGGCGAAAGTCGCCGCGAGCTTGTCCCAGGTCTCGCGGGTGAGCTTGCCGTCGGAGGGCAGTCCGTTGGCCGCCTGGAAGGCCGCGACGGCCTTGGAGAAATTGTCGGACAGGCGGCCGTCGATCAGGCCGGGGGAGAAGCGGGCGCGATCGAGAAGGATCTGCGCTCTGAGCACCATCGGATCGATGCCCTTCGGCTCGCCCTCGCTGAATTGCGCCTGGTTGACAGCGGCGAGGTCGAGCTTGGCTGCCAGCGTCCCGCCGCACCCGAGCACGAGCGCCAATCCAGCGATAACAAGCAGCCTGATCATCGACGTCACTCCAGGATCGCGGCAAGAGCCTGTCTCTATGACGCGGCACGATCGATGTGGTTCCTGTCGCGAGGAGCCGCACGAAGATCATCACGAGTGTGCGCTTTCTCCCATATACGTTTGAATTTTAAGCTGGAAACCAGTTCCCATGAACGCAGAGAACTGGCATTATGGTGACAGGGCCTGCGCATTTTCTTATTCCATGGCCCCTTGTCCTGGTAACCGGCGGCTCCCCAACACCCCCCGCCCATGCCGTCGGTTGCCCTGTTGGGCGCTTTTCTGAGCCCGGACGGCGCGTCAGCTGCGGCTAATCATCGGCTGGAATTAAGCTTCTGGATACGTCCCTTATCCAGCCGGAACACGCCGTCGGTACCGCCTTGCTGCTCGAAGTCGGTTTGAAGCTCGTCCCACGTGCCGAGATATGCGCCGCACTCGGCGCAATGGATCGGTGTTGCTGGCTGGGCATCGGCCGGGATCTGCAGACGAATGGTGCCGCAAAACGGGCATTCCAGTTTGTGGTCCAGATATTCGCCAGCCATTTTGCGGAGCATCGCGCAACAAGCACGTCTTCGCAAGCAGGGAATTTCCGGCGAGCTTTGCTTCAGCCGGGTCGATCTTCGAAGCAGCCGGTCGCGAAATGCCGCCGCCAGGTCCGGCGGGCATCCGCCGCATTCAGCCGGTCACACGCGGCTTGAGGTGGACGTCTGAACACGCGCCCTTATGATGCGTGCTTCTCGCAGAAGCGATGGTCGGTCGCGCCCAACGGCCTTTATCAGCCTTCTGGCTTGAGCCTCCGAGATGCCGGTTTTCTCTTTCAGCAGAATGACGAGCTGCTTGTCGTCAATTCGACCGTGGGAACTCCCTTCACCGGGTTCAGTCATATCAAAGATCCTCCTTCCAACCGAACTAGAAGGGCCGCCGAAAGTTTCAACTCGGTTTTGACTGGCTAGGCGCTCCGCGGCGGCATTATCCGCCCAGCGGTCCTCGCAAGGCGAATCGAGCTGGCGGAAAGCCGTCCGGCTTTTGGCTGTCGAGCCCGGAGCTCGCCCGTTAAAGCGGCTCGATCTCCGAAAACAGCCAATCGCGAAACGCCTTCACCTTGCGCTGGCGGATCGCCTCCGGCGGGTAGACCAGATAGAAGCTGGAGACCGCCTTCAGCGCATGGTCGAAGGGCCGCACTAGCCTGCCGGTGGCGAGGTCGGCCGAGACGAGCATGGTCCGGCCGAGCACCACGCCTTCGCCCTGCACGGCCGACTCCACCGCGAAAGTGGCTGAATCGAAAGTGAGCCCGCTATTCGGGTCGACGCCTTCGACGCCGGCGCTGGCCAGCCACGCGGCCCAGTCGATGCGGTAGCCATCGCGGATTAGCGTGTGGTGCTTGAGGTCCTGCGGCTGCTTGAGTGGATGCGGCCCTTCCAGAAGCTTCGGGCTGCAGACCGGAAAGACTTCCTCGCCGGTGAGAAATTCCGACGTCAGCCCGTGATAGTGGCCGGCGCCGTAGCGGATGGCGACGTCGATGCCGTCGCCGCGGAAATTGGTCAGTCGCCCGGTGGTCGAGACGCGCACGTCGATATCGCCATGCGCGCGATGAAAGCGGTAGAGCCTCGGCACCAGCCATTTTCCGGCGAAGCCGTCCGAGGTGCTGACGTTGAGCGTCGAGCCGGAATGGCGCGAGGTTGCGGTTCGCGTCGCCAGCGCGAGCTGGTCGAGCGCCTCGCGCACGGCGACCGCATAGGGCTCGCCGACCGGGGTGAGTCGCACCGAACGCGTCGCCCGCTCGAAAAGCTGCACACCAAGCTGATCCTCGAGATGCTTCACGGCGCGGCTGATCGCGCCATGGGTGAGGTTGAGCTCGTCGGCGGCCCGCGAAAAATTCAAATGCCGTGCAGCGGCCTCGAAGGCCGGCAAGGCGTTGAGCGGCGGCAGTCTGCGGGCCATGACGACAAGCCATTTGTGAGCTGTGGTAACAAATACTTGCCAAATTTTGGTTTGTCCGTCGAGCCTTTTCCAATCAAAAATCCTCACAGAATTTGTGATCAATACTCACTTAAGATCCAACCTGCGAGGACATCATGGCCACCGTTCATCCCTTCCTCTGGTTCAACCTCGATGCCGAAGCCGCGCGAGATTTCTATCTCTCGGTCTTCAAGAACAGCCGCGCGCTGCGGACCATCGAGTTCACCGACAAGCCGCATGCGATCTTCGATTTCGAGCTCGAAGGCCAGTGCTTTACCGCACTCAACGCCGGCGGCGTGCCGCCCTTCAACGAGCGGATTTCGCTCTACATCGAAACCAAGGACCAGGCCGAAACCGATTATTTTTGGAACGCGCTGACCGCCGGCGGCGGCTCGGAGCAGCCCTGCGGCTGGCTGAAGGACAAGTTCGGCGTCTATTGGCAGGTCATTCCCGAACCGGCGCTGCGCCTGATGAACGACCCCGACCGCGCCAAGGCCGACCGGGCGCGTCAGGCGATGTATTCGATGAAGAAGATCATCCTCGCCGATATCGAAGCAGCCCACGCCGGCCGCGCCTGATTTTGAACCCATCGCGGACGGAGAAGACCCATGACCAATCTCCCCATGACATCGCTCAACGGAAAGAAGATCATTGTCGTCGGCGGCAGCTCCGGCATCGGCTTCGGCGTCGCGGCAGCGGCGCTTGAAAGCGGCGCGGAGGTGGTGATCGCCGGCCGTTCGGCCGAAAAGCTGAAGGCCGCCGAAAAGCGGCTCGGCGGGGCAGGGCGCGTGACAGGCATCGCCGCCGACATGGCCAATGAGGCCGAGGTGTCCGGCTTGTTCGAGCAAGCCGGCGCTTTCGATCATTTGGTGGCGACGGCCGGCACGCCGCCGCCCAATTATCCGATCGGCGAGACCGACATGGATTTCGTGCGCCAATTTGTCGACGGCAAGCTGATCGGCGCAGTGATGCTGGCCAAGCACGCTGTGCGCACGCTGAACAAGGCTGGCTCGATGATCTTCACCTCCGGCATCAACAAGGACCGTCCGCCGGTCCCCGGCGGCTCTGTCGTCGCGGCCGTCGCCGGCTCCTTCACCTATTTCGCCCGGGCGCTGGCGCTGGAACTTGCGCCAACCCGCGTCAACATCGTCTCGCCCGGTTGGGTGGATACCGAAATGTGGGACGAGATCGTCGGCGCCGCCAAATCAGGCTATTTCGAGCAGATGGGTGCCCGACTGCCGGTCGGAAAGATCGCCAGTCCCGCCGATATCGCGCCGGCCTATCTCTACCTGATGCAGAACGAGTTCATGACCGGCGAGACCGTCCACATCGACGGCGGGCAAAGGCTGGTGTGAGCGGCAGAGCCGGACCTTGGTTTGAAGGTTCCGGCTTCACCTATTGCCGTCTGCAAGGCTGGGCGCCGCCTTCCAGACCTTCGCCGAGCAATGGCGTTTTCGGCGGAACGCTAATATAGATGATGCTCGAATGAGCAGCGCCTCCGCACCGTCGAGGAACGCCATGCGAAGGGTCATCGTCACTGTGGATTGTCGCCGCGACATGCGCCGATGCTCATGACTGGTACGAAAACAAGGTCGACCCGGTAACCAACTTCAAATGCTGCGGCGGCACGGATTGCCGCCCCATCCCCGAGTCTGCCGTGCAATCCGGGGCCGACGGCGGCTATGTCTATCTTCCCGATGGCTTCAACATCCCGCCAGACCGCGTGCAGGAATCGCCGGACGGCCGATACCATATCTGCGAGAACCATTACGTCATAACCAACCAGCCCTATCTGCGCTGTTTCTTCGCGCCGCGGCTCAAGGTCTCTCGGCTGCTCCCGCGCTAGTCACGGCCTTCGATATCTGCATGGCACCTGACACTGGTCATCGCCACCCTTTGAGCTTTCACTTTCGTGCGAAGCTGAAGGTGAAATGGCTGCCGCGGTGATAGACGGCGGCATGGACGACCGGGGTTCCGCTCCCATCGAAACAGGTTTCCGTAATGAGCAGGGCTGGCCCGAAGTCGCGCAAGTCGTTGCGCTGCACGATTTCGTCGGGCAGCGTTACGGCTGCAACGGAGGCGGCCGACATACGCGGCTGATGGCGGTGCTTTTCCAGCAGGGCGAGCAGCGAGCCGCTCCATTCGATGTCGAAAAGGCGCCCCGGCAAAAGGCTGCGCGGTACGTAGTCGAGTGAATAGATGAGGGGCAGATCGTTGTGCAGCCGCAGCCGTTCAAGCCGGATGACGCGCTCTCCGTCCGCTAACCGCAATTGCTGCTGGATCAATGGATCGGGCGTTTCCTCGGCGATGGAAAGAACCTTGTTGACGGTGTTGTAGCCATAGTGGCGCGACATGTCGGTCACGCTTTCGAACACCGTGATTGGACGGTCGACCTGGACGGCGGAGTTCGCGGTCACGAAGCGGCCGAGACCATGAGTGACGGAGATGATGCCGTCCTGTTCGAGAAGCTTCAGCGCTTCGCGCAGGGCAGGGCGCGAGATGCGGAAGCGCTGCGTCAGCTGGGATTCCGTTGGCAGCCGGTCGCCGGGCTTGAGCCCTTCGGTCCTGATGAGGTCGGCCATGCGGTCGCGCAGCTGAACCGCCAATGTGCGCGCATCCCGAAGCGGCTCGTCCACGTCCCTCTTCCCCATTGTGCCAACTCTCCCTTTGTTGTCGGACAATCGCGCCCGGGTCAAGCGGAGGCATGCCGTGGCGACCGCACGTCGTGTAGGCAACGCAGGCGAGCCTATCCGCAAAATTTCTCTTGAAATGTGCTCCCGCAGATGTCAGTTGTCTTACAACTTAACTGATCGAGGGAACGATGCTCAATTTCGATGAAGCCCGGTTTGTGCGCATCCAATCGGGGGCGGTGGCCTTGCGCGAGCGCATTGAAGCCGTTGTGGCGCAGTGCCTCGCCGCCGAGGCGCAAAACATCTTCTTTCTCGGCACCGGCGGTGCAGCGATCCTGATGCATCCGGCGGCGCAACTGCTGCAGCGCCGATCTGGCTTTCCGGCCTTCGTCGACATCACCGCCGAACTGCAGCTGGTCCAATCCGTGCACCTGACCGACAAATCGATCGTCGTGTTGCCCTCGCTCTCCGGCACCACGAAGGAGAGCGTGGCATTGCTGTCCCGGATCAAGGACGTCGGGGCGACGGTGATCACGCTGGTCGGACATGAGGAGACGCCGCTCGGCAAGGCCGGCGACCATGTCTTCGTCAACTTCGCCGAGGACGACACGTCCTGCGAGTCATTCTATCTCCAGTCGCTCTTCATCGCGCTTGCAGTGCTGAAGCATCGCGGCGAGCTCGCCGAATCCGAACGGATTTTCGCCGAACTGGAGCAGTTGCCGCGACTGTTGCTGGAGGTGAAGCAGAGCTATGAACAGGAAGCCGCCGGCTTCGCGCAAAAACTGGCCGCTTCCGACTATCACATCATAACCGGCGCCGGGAATGTCTGGCCGCAGGCCTGGTACTACGGCATGTGCATCCTGGAGGAGATGCAGTGGATCCGGACCCGCCCCGTGCATGCTTCCGACTTTTTCCATGGCACGCTGGAGCTGGTGGACAAAAATGTTAGCGTGGTGCTCTTCAAGGGCGAGGACAGCGCGCGGCCGCTGGCCGATCGCGTCGAGAAATTCGCACCTACCTATACGGACAAGTTGACGGTGCTCGACACGGCCGATTTTGAATTGCCCGGCATTTCGCCGGATGTGCGCGCGCTGGTTTCGCCGATCGTGCTCGCGACCGCCCTCGAACGGGTCAGCGCGCATCTCGAGGTGATCCGCAACCACCCGCTGACGACGCGCCGCTACTATAAGCGCGTTGTCTATTGAGCTTAGCTCTCGGCGTCAGCTTGATCGCAGCGCAGGATATGAGCAGCCTTCGATTTGCCGCCGTCGGCGACAACTGCATCGACCGCCTCAGAGCGCCGATCGGCCGCTCGCTGGTCGGCGGCAACGCGCTCAACGTTGCCGTCCAGCTCGCGCGGCTTGGCCATAACAGCTTCTATTTCGGCGCGGTCGGCCGCGACGCCGAGGGCGAACGCACCCGCGCTGAGCTCGAAGCCAATCGGGTGGCGGTCAAGCACCTGCGCGTAGGCCAGCGCAACACCGCTTGGACCGACATCAAAGTCTTGCCGTCCGGCGAGCGTTTGATTGCTGCCGAGGATTTCGGCGCCTGCGCCGGTTATGCGCCGGACGAGGCCGAACTGGCGATCCTGGAGGCGATGGATCACGTCCATATCGGCTGGCTGAACGATGGCGGCGCCTTGCGCAGGCGCCTGTCGCGGGCCGGCGTCAGCGTCTCGCAGGACATCTCGGTCAACGCCGATCCCGCCGATCTCGGTGTGGAGGGTTTGAGCGTAGTTTTCTGCTCGACCGGCCAAAATCGCGACGCGGCCGAAGCGATGGCCGCGGATCTCCTGTCGCGCGGCGCAGGCTGCGCCGTCGTCATGCGCGGTGCCGAGGGGTCGATGGCGCTGACGGCCCGCGAGCGCGCCGAGACCGGCATCCGCCCGGTCCAAGTCGTCGATACGACCGGCGCCGGCGACAGTTTCATCGCCGGTTTCCTGCATGCCTGGCTGGCGAGGAAGCCGCTGGTGCAATGCCTCGAAAGCGGCCGCGATCATGCCGCTCTGGCCTGCTGCCATCTCGGCGGCTTTCCCCAGGAGGGGATGCCCCATTGAAGCTCAGCGTTTGAGCGATCGCCCGAACCGTTCCTCGATGCGGGACTGCAGGAATTCGAGCCCGATGGACAAAATCCAATAGATCATCGAGGCGGTGATCAGCATCTCGATATGCCGGAACTCGGTCTGGCCCTGCGTGCGCGCCAGATACATGATCTCCCAGACCCCGACCACCGAGACCAGGGAGGAATCCTTCAGCATCGCGATGAACTGATTGCCCGTCGGCGGCACGATGACGCGCATCGCCTGTGGCAGGATCACCAGGAACATCGTTTGATTGGGGCTGAGGCCAAGTGCGGTGGCGCCTTCCGTCTGGCCGCGCGGGATGCTTTCGATGCCGGCGCGGAAAATCTCGGTCATATAGGCGCCGTAGCAAAGCGACAGCGCCATGATCCCGGCAGGCACGGCCCCGATCACATAACCGACCTGCGGCAGGCCGAGATAGATGATGTAGATCTGCATCAGCAATGGCAGCCCGCGAAACAGCGAGGTGTAGAACGTGGCCAGGCCATAGACGATGCCGTTCTTGGACAGCTTGGCTATGGCGCCGATGAAGGCGATGACCGTCGCGATGGCGATCGAAATGGCGGAGATGTAGAGCGTGGTCACCACGCCCTGCGAGATAAGGAAACCGATCTTCCGGGCGATGAAAGAAAAGGACAGGTCAAAGGAATAGAAGAACAGCATCAGCAGCACGAACAGCTCGATCCATACCGCCACGATCTGCTGCTTGCGCCCGAGTTGCTGTAGCGCCTTCCAGTTGGCGGCCACGATCAGCGCGATCAGCACCGCCGAGACGGCTCGCGCCACCACGGGATTGGCCGCAAGCCATTCGATCGAGCTCGGGATCAGCTTGCCGATCCAGTCTGCCTTGATGCCGAGAGCGTAGAGGCCCGCGGCGAAAGCGGCGAGCGCCAGGCATACGCCGATGCGGCGCGTGGCGTCCGGATAGTTGAGCAGCAGTCTGCCGATCACCTGTCGATATCCCTTCTGGTTAGCGGGGGCGTTCGCGCCACCAATCTTGCGCCTGCAGCTTCCAATACGTGAGTTGCGCCGCGGCAAGCCCCACCGGTCCGCCTGCCCAGGCCAGCCCGAACGGCGCGAACAGAAGGTGGCGGTCCGATTGGCCGAGTACCGCCTCGGCGACCACCTTGCCGGCTATGGCCGTCGTGTTGATGCCGTGCCCGCCAAACGCGGTGAGATACCAGGCGCCTGGCTGCAGCTGCCCGATCTGGGGCATCAGGTGGCGGGCGTAGGCCATCAGCCCCGACCAGGCGAGTTCGGTCTTGAGCGCAGCGAGCTGGGGGTAGGTTCCAACCATCTCCCGGCGCAATTCCCTGGCCAGCGCCGCCGGCGAAGCGGCCCGCGTGGTGATGCGCCCGCCCCAGAGCAGCCGCTTTCCATCCTCCACGACGCGGTAGTAGTCGCCGGCCCGGCGGTTGTCGCCGACGGCATCCGTCGTCGCGATGGCGCCGGCGATGAGATCGGGGGCTTCCTCGCTCAGCATCACATAGGTCGCGATCGGCAACATGGCCCGCTTCAGCCGACCGACCAGCGGTCCTGTATAGCCGCCGGTGGCAAACACCGCTTGCCCCGCGCGTACTTCGCCGCTTGCGGTGCGTAGGGTCTTGTGCGGGCCGTCGAGTTTAGCCTCGATCGCGCTGGAGCCCTCGTAAATCCTGCCGCCCAGCCGCTCGATCTCCGCCCCGATGGCGCGCAGATAGTTCAGCGGATGCATGTGGAAGGCGTTGCCATCGCGCAGGCCTTGGTAGTAGCGCTCGGAACGCAACACAGCGCGCACCTGGTCGCGCTCGAGATATTCGAGCGGATAGTCAAAATCCCGCGCCAGTTTCTCTGCATGAGCCTTCAGTTCGGCGCCGCCGTCATGGCGCAGCACGCCCATGATTCCGGGGCGAGGCTTCGCTGCCGTGATGTCGAGATCCTTGATCGTCTGCCGCACGAAATCGACGCCTTCGATCGACAGCCGGTGCAGCTCTCGTGCCGCCGCCGCGCCGGCCATCGCGGCGATCTTGTCGCTGCCGGTCGCGAAGCCGGGGCTGACGAAGCCGCCGTTGCGGCCCGAGGCGCCGAAGCCGATGCTCTCGGCTTCGAGCAGCACGACCTGTTGCCCGGCGCGCGCCAGCTGCAGCGCCGTCGTCAGACCGGCCAGTCCGCCTCCGACAATGACCGTGTCGCATTCGGCCGGACCCGCGAGCGGCGGTCTGACCTTCTCGTCGGCAAGTGTACGGCGATAATAGGTATCGGGATAAGTCATGATAGGTTCTGACGGAAGCAGGCGGCCTTGAGGGGCCGCCCGCGATGAGCGTCAATCGGCACTGTAGTTCTTGCCGTACCACTTGGTGGTCAGCGTGGCGAGCGTGCCGTCTTTCTTCATCTGGTCGATGATGCCGCCGATCTTGGTGGTCCACTCGGCATCGCCCTTGTCGGCGATCACCACCAGCGGCTCGCGGAAGGCGTAGTCGCCCTCGACGATGCGCAGCGGATAACCGTTCTTGATGGCGTTTTGAGCGGTCTGCTCGGGCGCGATGACCGCGTCGAGCCGCACGCCGTCCCCCAGTCTCAAATCGTCGAAGGGCAGCATGGAATCGGCGAAAGTCCGGATTTCGCCAGGCTGCAGCTTGTATTCGATTGGCGGAAGGCCGGGAGCGTCGATCTCCAATTGGCGGCGGATGAAATCTTCCGACGTGGTGGCGGTCTCGACGCCGATCACCTTGCCGTTCAGATCGTTCACCGATTTTGCCTTGCTGTCCTTGTGGACCACATAGACATAAGGGCTGTAATAATAGATGCCGGCGAAATCGATCACCCTGGCCCGGGCCTTAGTCGGCGTCACCGAGCCGACGCCAAGATCATAGCGGCCCTGCCAGTGGCCGCCGGTCATGGTCGCCCAATCGGGCGTGTCGAAGCTGACCTCGACGCCGAGGCGCTTGGCGATCTCTTTCGAGACGTCGATATCGAAACCGACCAACTGGTTGCTCTCGTCGAGAAAGCTCTGCGGTGGCCAGCCGCTGTTGGTCGCGACCACCATGGCCTTCTTGGTTGTGACGCGATCCAGGGTTTCTCCCGCCCACGCTGCCGACGCAAATGCGAGCGCGCCGGCAGCCAGCGCGAAACAAGCGATAAATCTCCTCACGAAACCTCCCTCTCGTATGTAAGATGTCTGACAACGCAACTTGTCCGTAAGCGGGAGGGTGAGTCAAGCGTCTTTATCGGCGCATCGTCGAGTTTGGCCTGCGATACGCGTTCCCGGCGTTGGCCGGATCGGCATTGGTCGAATTTTCTTGGACTTTTATGCGATCGGCCGCAGCCGCCGGCTGTTATGCGCATTCGCGGATCAGTCGGGCCGCCACCAGCTCTCGACGCTCGCTGCTGAATACCCGGCCCGTTCGGCGCGCCAAAATCCATGCTGAAGGTGTTGCTCATTTCATGGCAGGCGCGGGCGCTCAACGCGTCGGCACAGGCCGCTGCTTCTCAATCCGCGGCGTGCGATCCGTACAAGCGCAAAGGGTCGCTTCTCGACTACGCTTGGGTCTGGTGACCGGCACCTGCCGGACGCTCGGCCTGCGCGTATCCGAAATAGCCCATGATTTCCCGCGCTTCGCCGGCGTCGAAACGGCAGGCCACTTCCATCGGCAGGCTGGATCGCCAGCTGCCCCGATAGTCGGTGATCGGCTGGTTCACCTGGGCGTGCCGGCGAGCGGAATGCGGCGTGCGCACCGCCTTTTCGCGCCCCCATATGACGGGCTGCTGGTGATAGTTCAGAATGCCTGGATCGAAGGCCACGCCGATGAAGCGGCATAGCCGTTCGATGGAAAGCGCAGGCGATTCGATGAAGTCCTCATAACGCCACAGGATGCTTTCGCCCTTTTCGATACGCTCCATCGAGGCCTTGCTGTCGGCGATCCATCTTTGGAAAGCCTTGTCGAAATCGCCCTCGTAACGCTGCCCTAGCGAGGCCACGATGTCCCTGCCGTCGCGCGTGACGACGATGAAGCGCGCGCCCGGGATCGTCTCGATGATCTGCCTCGTATAGTGGATATGGTTTGGGGTCTTTTCGACCCAGACGCTGCGGCGTGAAATGGCTGCCTGCAGCAAAACCGCGCTTAGCTTGGTCCATCGCGCCCCATCGCTTGAGACAAACGCGCTTGTCTCGCGGCGGATAGAGAAAATTTCCGGATGCGCAGCCAGTATCCGGGCGAGCAAAGTTGACCCCGTATGACCGCATCCGCAAATGAATATTGAAACCTTGGGCTTCGGAAGAAGCCGCACCACGCCTCTATTCACGATTTCGTTTCCCCCGGAGATTCTAAACAACCTTTTTCTTCCGGGGATTGCAATAGGGAATGCTTATATGCGGTCAGTGACGAACAGCTAATTGCTGCCGGCGTTTTGACCTGGAGGCAGGGCGGCTGGAGTGAAAGGCTCCGTTGTCAGGCCGGCAGCCCGAGCTGCTTTCGCAGGCTCTTGTCGAATGCCGATGCGGGGACGAAACGGCGCAGGAAACTGACTTGGCGCGCCGTCTTTCCCGCCGCATAGCGCCGCTTCGGAGCGGGATCGGTCGCGGCCGCCAAAACGGTGTTGGCCACCACTTCGGGCGTATCGCCTTTTTCCATCGCCTTCCGCACGGCTGTGGTCATGCCGGCGCGCGCGGCGTCATAGACATCGAGCACCTGGTCCGGCCTGGCCAGATTGTCTTCGAACAAAGTCCGGGTATAGGCCGGCTCAACCAATGCGACGCGGATTCCGAACGGCCGCACTTCGTGGTCAAGCGATTCGGAATAGCCTTCAACGGCATGTTTGGTCGACGAATAAAGCGCGAAATAGGGGGCGGGGATGAACCCCTGCACTGAGCTCAAGTTGACGATCCTGCCCTTTCCTTGACGTCGCATGATCGGCAGCACCGCATTGATCATCCGGATGACACCGAAGACGTTCACGTCGAACAGAGCCTGGGCCTGTGCAGTCGAGGATTCCTCCGCGCCGCCGAGCAGGCCGATGCCGGCATTGTTGACCAGCACGTCGATGCGCCCGGCATCGGCCAGCACCTCATCGACCAGCTTCGCCACGGAGGCGTCATCGGTCACGTCGCAGGTCAGCATGGTAATGCCGTCGGTTTTCTTGGAGACCGCGCGACGGCTCGTTCCGAACACGCGAAAGCCGGCGCTCTGCAGGGCCTTGGCCGTTGCGTGCCCGATTCCGCTGGATGCCCCCGTGACAATGGCGACGCCAGGATTGGTCCTGTTCATGGAGATCACTTTCTTTGGGTTGGACTGGAAAGGCAGGAAAGGCTGGAGCAAAGAGCGTCAGTCACGAGCGGTTCGACCGTTTACGCCGTGCCCGTCCCAGCGCCGGAACAGCACGCTGGCGTTGACGCCGCCGAAGCCGAAGCCGTTGGCGATCGCGTAGTCCATCTCCATCGGCCGGGCCCGGTTTGCGACGAAGTCTATTCCGTCGCCGGCCGGATCGGGGGCGCTCAAATTGAGGGTCGGCGGCGCCACCTGGTCCCTCAGCGCCAGGATGGTGAAGATCGCGCCAATCCCGCCGGCGGCTCCGAGCAGATGTCCTGTCGCCGACTTCGTTCCGCTGACGGCTATGGAGAAATCCGTGCCGAAGACGGTTTTGATCGCTTCGATTTCTCCCAGATCGCCCACCGGCGTGGAGGTCGCGTGCGCGTTGAGATGGCGGACCTCGCGCGGTGAAATGCCGGCCTGGGCGATCGCGATCTCCATCGCGCGGCGCGCGCCATCCCCATCCTCGGGACCGGACGTGACGTGATGGGCATCCGCCGTCGTGCCGTAGCCGACGACCTCGGCGAGCGGTTTCGCGCCGCGCGCCAGCGCATGGCCCAATTCCTCGATGACCAGGATGCCGGCGCCTTCGCCCATGACGAAACCATCCCGCGTCATGTCGAACGGACGCGAGGCCTGATCGGGACGGTGATTGAAGGAGGTTGAAAGCGAGCGTGCCGCCGCGAAGCCGCCCAGACTGACGACGTTCATGCACGCTTCCGTGCCGCCGCACACGGCGATGTCGGCTTCATCGGCGCGGATGATGCGCGCCGCATCGCCGATCGCCTGGATGCCGGCGGCGCATGCCGTTACCGGCGCGCCGATGTGGCCCTTGAAGCCGTAACGGATCGTGATGTGGCCGGCGGCGAGGTTCACCAGGAAAGACGGCACCGTGAACGGCGAAAGACGCCGAACGCCGCGCTGGTCGACGGTCCGCACCGCCTCGGTGATGGCGGGGAACCCTCCGATACCTGAAGCAATGATCGTCGCGGTGCGAAGCCGATCCTTTTCCGACTCCGGCTTCCATCCCGCCTGGGCAAGCGCCTCTTCCGCCGCCGCCAGCGCGAATAGGATGAAGCGATCGATCTTGCGCTGATCCTTCGGCGCCAGGAAGGCATTCGCATCGAGACCGGCTTCGGGATCCTCCTCCAGGGAAAGAACCGTTCCGCCGATCTTTGTCGGCAGGGTTTCCACCATGTCCTCAGGAAGCCTTCGAATGCCCGAGCGGCCGGCCAGGAGACGCGACCACGACGTCTCGATATTTGCGGCAAGGGGCGTGACCGCGCCCATCCCCGTGACAACAATCCGTCGCATCTATTCTCCTATCGATCTGAGTGGCCAGCCCGCGCCGGTCAGACGCTGACGGTGTCGCGAACCTGTTCGGCCGCTGCATCCAGAAAGGCTTGGGCGAGATCGGGATCATTGACGACGCGCGAGAGAACCACCGCACCGACCATCGTCGAGAGGACGGCCATGGCTTTTTCACCGGTTTCCTCGTTCTCAGTCCTGGCAATCATCTTGCCGAGCACTTCAAGATATGCTTTGATGCCGACTTCGAACGACGCTTTTACCTCGGTCCCCTGTCTGGCCACATCCGACCCGAGCGCCGCGACCGGGCAGCCGTCCATCCTTTCCTCGCGATGGCCCATGCTGAGATAGAACTCGATCACCGCCCCAAGCGGATCGCCGGGATTCGCTGCGGTCGCCGCCGTCCATCTGTCGGCAGCGCTCTCCATCGCGCGCCTGGAAGCTTGCGCGGCAAGGTCCTCCTTTGACGCGAACTGCTTATAGAAAGCGCCTTGGGTCAGCCCGGCGCCCTTCATCAGGTCCTTAAGGCCGATACCGTCAAAGCCGTGCTCCCGAAAAAGCCGGCTTGCGACATCGATCACGGTTTGCCGGTTCTGCTCAGCCTGAATGCGGCTCACGCGCATCGTCGACCTCCATATTTTAGATTACGCACGACATCTATAATTCAGTTAGAAGCCGAACGCAATCTATCAATGGGCGGCGCCCCCACGTGGCGGTTTGCTACGGGCTGAATGTGCCTGCGGCAGGCCTAGATCAGCTTCGATGCCGAAGCGCTGCGACGATCACCGCCATCGTCTCGGCGTTGCCGGCGGCGACGGCGGTAAAGGCAAGCGCCGATGCAAAAAGGCCCATTGCCGAAAGACGAAATGCAGCCATTGTGACCTCCTCAGACCGGCCGGAGCAAAACCCGCGGGAAACCGTTAGGTCCCATTAAGACCATGCAGGAAACCGCAAGGATGGCACAATCTGTCGACAAACAGGAACCGCTCGCCCTCCGCTTCGCCGATGACGGCCTGGTGCCCAATCATCCGCGCTGGCCCATGCTCGTCTACCTCGGCGCCGTGCAACTGCCGGACGAAGGCGATCCGGCTGCTGTTCTCGAGGATATTTTCGGCGCCAATGGCTGGGGCGACAGCTGGCGCAACGGCATCTACGGCTTCGTCCACTATCACTCGCGCATTCACGAGGTGCTGGGCATCGCGCGCGGCACCGCCGAGGTCCGCTTCGGCGGCGACAAAGGCAAGGTGCTGAAGGTGAAGGCGGGCGACGTGGCGGTGCTGCCGGCCGGCACCGGCCACCAGCGCCTGTCCGGCTCGGCCGATCTTCTGGTCGTCGGCGCCTATCCGCCCTTCGGCACCTATGATTTGTGCCGGAGCCCGGAGCAGCGCGCCGAGGCGCTGCGCACGATCCCGAAGGTCGGCCGGCCCGACAAGGATCCGCTCTTCGGCGGCGACGGGCCGTTGCTGAAAGCCTGGAGCGAAGGCTGAAATGGCAAGCATCGTCGCCATCGAGCATGTGACGCTGGACGGTGTCTTCCAGGCGCCCGGGCGCGCCGACGAAGACACACGCAATGGTTTTGCGCACGGCGGTTGGGGCAATCCAGGCAGCGACCCGAAGATGCAGGAAGTCATTGGCCACGCCATGGCCGGCGGCTGGTCATTGCTCGCCGGCCGCACGACTTACGAGGATATTCACGAAGCCTGGGCTGTTCGTCAGCCGGCCAGCCCGATGACCAGGGCGCTGACCGGTGCACGGAAGTTCGTCGCCTCGCATGACGCCGGTTATGAGCCGCGCTGGGAGAATTCGGCGCTGCTTGCCGGCGATGCCGGGGAGACGGTGCGCGCGCTGAAGCAAGATCACGACAAGGCGCTGATTGTGTTCGGCAGCGGCAAGCTGCTGCGCGCGCTGATGCGGCACGGGCTTGTCGATGAGCTGGTGCTGATGGTCCACCCTCTGGTGCTGGGCACAGGCTCGCGCCTTTTCGAGCCGGGGCAGGCGACCTCTATGCTGAAGCTGTCCAACCAGGTGTCGACCGCGACGGGCGTGGCGATCCTCACTTATGCATTCGACGGCAAGGCCGCGGCGGAGCGGCCAGAATAACCGGAACCCAGCGGTTCTTCCTCTATGGATAATGCGTTTTCTTCGGCGCGTAGCTTGCCGGATCGAAATCGAGTTCCTTCGGCAGCGGCTGGCTCGAGCATTGCAGGTGCATCTGGCGGGCAAGAAGCCGTCGCTGCTGGTGCTCATGCTCCTTGACCGCCGCCACCATCCCCATGCTGTAAGGGCCAAGAAGCACGCCGAACCCCCAGCCGGGATGGTCCTTCTCGCGCTGGGCGTAGTCCGATGCCGCGGCGCGGGCTTGCTGGCATTCCGGCGATGCCCATTTCGGATCCTGCTGCGACAGCGAAGCGCCATTATCGGCGGCAGAGGACACGCATCCCGCCGCTGCCGCGCAGAGCGCAACGAGCACCGCAATTCTCATCGTTTGAGTCCCTGCTAATTCAAGGCGGAGAGAACACAGAACGCTCCTTCGCACAAGCGAGATAGCGGCGAAAAGTAACGGGCAGGGCGCGACAGCCGCCATCGTCGTCCTTCTGCGCTCCCGAGATTTTTTCAACGTCCCGTTCCGTTTCCGCCCACCATTTCGTCCTTGCTTCCGTCCCAACGAAAAAGGAGAACCGCAATGGCTGGAATGGTCGTCATCTACAAGCAGCCGGCTGACGCCAAGGCGTTCGACAAGCATTATTTCGAGACGCACATACCGCTTGCCAAGAAGATCCCGGGTCTGAGGAAATACGAGGTCAGCCAGGGGCCGATCACGGTGGTGGCCGGACCGTCCGATGTCTACCTGATCGGGACGCTTTATTTTGACGATCTCGAAGCGATGAAGAGGGCTTTCGCAAGCCCGGAGGGAAAGGCGGCCGCCGCGGACCGCCGGCTTTACGCGCCCGATGAATTGGGCATCCAGATGTTCCTCTTCGACAGCAGGGAAGTTTGAGCCCGCGCCGACACAGGACGATCGGCCGCCGAGAATCGCGGCCGCATCGCTGCTTACGTCGACTTTTTCCGCTCGATGTCGATGCGTTTTTGCTCCGCCGCGGCGATCGCGGTTTCCATCACGGCATCCAGATCGGCCATCGCTTCCAGATGGCCGTGATCGACGATCGACTTGCGCAGCATGCGCATGGCCAGCAACGCGTCGTCCAATGCCTGTTCGACGTTTTTGACCATGGCCGGGTCAGCCTTTGCGCCGGCTGCGCTTGTTCGGCGCCGGATCGTCGGCGGCCGGCTTGTCCGGACGATTTGCCATGGCCTTGCGCGCCAGCGCCTCGGCCGCCGACCGGTCCGGATTGCCGGCCGGTATCGTGACCGCGCCGGGCATCGCAGCACCCGGCTGTTCGCCCAAGCCGTTGTCCTCGCGCTCGATTTCCTCGCAAGCCTGATGCCAGTGCTCCTCGTCCTGGCCATTCGCTTCGCCGCTGCGCTGCCAGATCTCATAGGCGCGGCGCTTGATGCGTTCGTATTTGTCGGTTGCCATTGTCCGATCCTCCGTCATCTGTCTTCAAACGCGCGCTGGCCGCGAATGATCCGTGACGGGGACAGGGAATGGATAAGCTTGCGGTTCAGAACCTGCGGCTGAGATAGGCCGATCCGCCGAGGCCAAAGCGCCACTCGGCTTCCACGCCCTTGGTGAGGCCGATCCGGCGACCGGCGAGGATTGCGGCCGGGTCGGCCTCGGAACGGGCGAACTCGAACGGCGGCGCGGTAAGCGAGAGCCCGTTATGCGAACCGTCGATGTCCAGCGCCTGGCAGAGCTTGCCGGGGCCGGAGCAGAGCAGCCGGTCGTCATCCGTTCCGCGCCGCTCGCGCATCGCGGCGATGCCGGATTGCGGCTGGATCGCCCGGATCAGCACGGCGCTGCCCGGCAGGCACACCGCGTTCAAGCACCAATGCAGCCCATAGGAACGATAGACATAGGCGGCGCCGGGCACGCCGTACATCGGCGCGTTGCGCGGCGTGCGGCCGCGAAAGCTGTGCGATGCGGGGTCGTCGGGCCGGTAAGCCTCGGTCTCGACGATGATCCCGCCGACGCCGGCGAGCCCAAGCCTGGCGCCGATCAGCGCGCGCGCGACGATAACCGCGTCGCGGGCGAAGAAATCGGGCCCGACACTAGGCGGCATGGCGATCGGCGTCGTTCGGACAGCTCATCATCGCCGTCCGCTCAGCCCAAAAGATTGCGCGCCGCGCGCATGAAGATCCGCGAGCCGATCGGGATAAGATCATCCGGGAAATCATAGTCGGGGTTGTGCAGGGAAGGGTGCCTTTCGCCGGCGCCGAGGAAGAACATCGCCGACCTCGCATTGTGGCCGAAAATACCGAAATCCTCCGAGGCGCGCATCGGCAGCGCCTCTTCGCTGCGCGCAATGCCTTCCGCGTCGAGCGCGCGCTTGAGATGCTCCACAGCGTCCGGCGCATTGACGCTGGCGAGGAAGATTTCGTGATAGTCGAAACGAACGGCAAGGCCGTGCCTAGCGGCGATTTTTGCCGCGAGCGCCTCCGCGGCGGCGACCTGCTCGGCCATGCGCTCGTCGCGGCGGGTGCGCAGCGTCGCCCACACTTCGGCATAGCCGGGCGCTATGCCGAACACGGCTTCGCCCATCGCGCAATGGGTGACGGTCACCATGCCGAAATCCTCGTCGGTGAAGGTCCCGCGCCCGAGCGCGGGCAGCGCCGGCATCAGCTCGCTCACCGCTGGCATCGGCGAGATGCCGGTTTCCGGCATCGAGGAATGCGCCGTCTTGCCCTCGAGCATGATGCGCATGCCGCGTGAGGCGCAGTTGACGGTGCCGGCCTTCAGCCGCACCTCGCCGAACGGCACGCCCGGCAGGTTGTGCAGCGAAAACGCAAAATCAGGCTGGATCTCGCCAAAGCGTGGATCGGCGACGACCCCGGCCGCGCCGTTGCCGGTTTCCTCCGCCGGCTGGAACATCAAGACGACGCGGCCGCGCGCCGGTCTTTCGCGTCCGAATTGGCGGCCGAGCGCGGCCAGGATCGCGGTGTGCCCGTCATGCCCGCACATATGCGACTTGCCCGGCACCTCGGAGGCATGGGCGACGCCCGAAAGCTCCGCGATCGGCAGCGCGTCGAGCTCCGAGCGGAACAGCACCGTCGGTCCGACCTGTCCGCTGTCATAGACCGCCGCGACGCCGTGGCCGCCGAGCCCGGTCAGCACCTGGTCCGGCCCGGTATCGGCGAGGAAATTCACCACCTCCTTCGCGGTCCTTTCCTCCTCATTCGAGATTTCCGGCTGCCGGTGCAGCTTGCGCCGCCATTCGGTGAGCTCGACGATGTCTCGATTGGTCAGGGTCATGCGTTGGGGCTCCGATGGGTTTTTCAGGTCACACAAACACGATAGGTTTTTTCTCGCGCCGTGCCATGCCGATCAATTCGGATAGGCCATCGGCCTCCGCGAAATCAATGCCGCTATCTCCCCGCCTTCACCTGCGGCAGGTCGCGGCTGATCGGACGAAGGCGACGCTCGTCCTGTCCACCCGCAACGCTCCGCAAAAGTTCAGAACCGTTGCCCGATGGTCCCGTCTTGATAGGGAGCCGTCGCGCGGCTTTCTTTTAGCTCCCGGCATCGGCCAGACTCAATCAAGAAATGCCACGTAAACCGCTGAAATCCTTAACACGATTTTCATTCCGCTCGCCTACCCATTAGAGACATGAAAAGGCATGACGAGCGGCTGGTGTCGGGTCCCTCATCCGAGGGAAGGAGCGAAGCCGTGGAAGCCGGCATCCTGCGCGACCAGCTTGCGGATCTGAGCAAGGGCGTCTTCATCTCGATGCCGATCGGCACGGTGCTCTCGGCCTTGATCCTGGCGGTGCAGCTCTTGTCGGGGGGCGGCCTTGCCGCGGTGCTGTGGTTCGTGGCGATCGCGTTGATCAACGGCGCGCGCGTAGCGCTTGCCGTCACCCAATCGGAAGCCGCCGGCGACAACCCGAGGGCGGTGGGCGCTCGGCTTTCGCTTTATGGCCTGATGGCGCTTGCCTCGGGCGTCGCCTGGTCTTTTCTGGCGCTGCTGAGCGACGGATACACGACCAGCCAGGCGCCGCTCTATCTGATCGTGCTCGCCGGCACTTCGGCCGGTTCGGTCACCTACGGCACCTCCTACGCGCCGGCTTCGATCAATTTCATTATCCTGCCGCTCCTCACCGCCGCCGGCTGCGTGCTTGCAAAGGGCGGCGTTGAAAATTACGTGCTCGCCTTCACCGTGCTGCTTTTCCTTGGCGGCATGGTCAGGAGCGCGCTGCTCGGGCAATTCCGCTTCCGCGAGACGAGCCGGCTCAAATACGAGGCGCGCGAATTCGCCGCCGAGATGGAGCGCAACTCCAGGCGCGACCCGCTGACGAATCTGCTCAACCGCTATGGGCTGGAGCAGGCGATTGCCAAGCTCGGGCTCTCCGACGGCCCGTTCGTGGCCATGCTGATCGACCTCGACGGCTTCAAATCCGTCAACGACACCTATGGCCACAACATCGGCGACGACCTTTTGGTCAGGGTGGCGCGCCGGATCGAGGACCACGCTCCGCAAGGTGCCACGATCGCGCGCATCGGCGGCGACGAGTTCGTGCTGCTTTTCTCCGCCGGCAGGTCGCAGCAAGCGGCCGGCGAGCTTGCATCCGCCATCATCGCTGCCATCGCCAATCCGGATCCGGAGTTGAATTCGGTGCGCGTCGGCGCCTCGATCGGCATCTACCAATCGGAAAAGCCGCGACTGACCGAGATGCTGCTCAAGGCGGATTTCGCGCTCTATGCCGCCAAGCGCGGCGGTAGGAACGAATATTGTCTCTTCGACGCCGGGCTGGACGCCGCGCTGGAACGCAAGAATTGCATCGAGCGCGACCTGCGCGGCGCCATCGAAACCGGCACGCTCTGCTCCTGGTTCCAGCCTTTGGTGCGGCTCGATACCAACGCGGTGGTCGGTTTCGAGGCGCTGCTGCGCTGGCACCATGATGTCCATGGCGCCATCTCGCCACCCGAGATCGTCACTGCCGCGCGCGAAACCGGGCTGCTTTCGCTTCTGACCGAGACGGTGTTCTTCAATTGCTGCGCCATCATCGCAGAGCTCGTGAAGCATGGGCGCCGCGATGTTCGCGTCGCGATGAACCTCTCGCCGCGCGAGCTCGAGGCCGGCAATGTCGACGACATGATCCTCGACGGCCTGAAGGCCAAGGACGTGCCTGCCGCGATGCTCGAGATCGAGATCACCGAGGAGGCGCCGGTCGACCGCGACCGGGTCGACGAAAAGGTCGGGCGTCTGGCGGATGCGGGCATATCGATCGTGCTCGACGATTTCGGCACCGGCTTCTCGACCCTGGTTTCACTCAAGGACAGCCGCATCCGCAAGATCAAGATCGACAAGGATTTCGTGCGCGACCTGGCGAAATCCCTCGAGGACCAGGCCGTGGTCGAGGCGGTGATCGGCCTCGGCCGGACGCTGGGCATCGAGGTGATGGCCGAGGGGGTCGAGACCGACGCCGACCGTATGATCCTGCGCTCGCTGGGCTGCGTGATTGGGCAAGGCTATCTTTTCTCGGCCGCGCTCCCCCTGGGCGATGCGCTCGCCTTCGACGCGACCGGTAGTTCCGCCACCGAGGCCCTTTTCGAGCCACGGCGCACGCCCAAGAGCGGCAGCGCCGCCTGATTGGCCACCGCCAAGGGCATTCATTGACTTGGCGGGCAACCGGCGTCGGAAGGACAGGGTAGCCGCGGCCAGCGTGAAACCTTTTGATTTTTGGGCCGTTGTGGCGCGATGTCCCCGGCCAAGCACAAACCGAAACCGGCCGACAGCGCCACGCAGCGCGGTGCAAGCAAGCCGCGTTCGGCGCCGCCGCGCCAGGACAAGCCGCGCCAGTCGGAACCGCGTGGCGCCACTAAGTCGCGCGCCGAGAGGCCGCGGGAAGACACACGGCACGAAGACCGGCTGAAAGACGACAAGGCGCAGCAACGCAAGCCGCAGGCCGGCGAGGCCGAAGAAAAGGCATCCGCCGATGCCGCGCCGGAAGCCATCGGCCATGCCGGGTCGCCGCCGCCCGAGGCGATCGAGCCGGATCCCGAGCTTTCTCCCGAGGAGGCCGTGCGGGCGCGCAAGAGATATCTGCTGCGGCGCTTCTGGATCAGCGGGCGCGGCTATTGGGGTTTGCGCGGCGACAGGCTTGCCTGGCCGCTGACGATCGGACTGCTCACGCTGATCTGCGTCAATGTCGGCTTCCAATACGGCATCAACCGCTGGAACCGCGCGATCTTCGACGCCATCGAGCTGCGCGACGCGCACACCGTCTACTGGTTGAGCGCCGTCTTCCTGCCGCTGGTCGCCGGCAGCATCAGCCTGGTGGTCGCGCAAGTGTACCTGCGCATGACCATGCAGCGCCGCTGGCGCTCCTGGCTGACCACGGCCGTCGTCCAGCGCTGGCTGGCCAGCGGCCGCTACTACCAGCTCAACCTCGTCAAGGGCGACCATGCCAACCCGGAGGCCCGCCTGACCGAGGATCTGCGCATCGCCACCGAATCACCGGTCGACTTCATCGCCGGCGTCCTCAACGCCTTCCTGTCGGCCTCGACCTTCATCGTGGTGCTATGGACGATCGGCGGCGCGCTGAGCTTTTCGCTGGGCGGTTCCACCATCACCGTGCCCGGCTTCCTCGTCGTCACCGCGGTCATCTACGCGGCGATCACCTCGACCTCGATGTTCGCCATCGGCCGCCGCTTCGTCCAGCTTTCCGAGGACAAGAACCAGGCCGAGGCCGAGTTCCGCTACGTGCTGACGCGCGTGCGCGAGAATGGCGAGAGCATCGCGCTGCTCGGCGGCGAGGAGGAGGAGAACGCCGGCATCGACCGCACCTTCGCCGGCGTGCTCGGCCGCTGGGCGCGGCTCACCGGCCAGCACATGCGCACGGCACTGGTCTCGCAAGGCTCCAGCCTGTTCGCGCCGGTGGTGCCGGTGCTTCTATGCGCGCCGAAATTCCTCGACGGCTCGATGACGCTGGGCCAGGTGATGCAGGCGGCCTCCGCCTTCGCCATCGTGCAGGGCGCCTTCGGCTGGCTGGTCGACAACTATCCGCGCCTGGCCGACTGGAACGCCTCGGCCCACCGCATCGCCTCGCTGATGATGTCGCTGGACGGGCTGGAGCGCGCCGAGGAGAACGACAAGCTGGGCCGCATCCAGCGCGGCGAGACCGCAGACGGCGCGATGCTCAGCCTCAACAATGTTTCCGTGACGCTCGACGACGGCACCGCCGTGGTCAAGGAAACCGAGGTGGAGATCGCGCCTGGCGAGCGCGTGCTGGTCTCGGGCGAATCCGGCTCGGGCAAGTCGACGCTGGTGCGGGCCATCGCCGGCCTCTGGCCCTGGGGCAGCGGCAGCGTCGATTTCCACCCGGGCAAGCGCCTCTTCATGCTGCCGCAGCGCCCCTACATCCCGTCCGGCACGCTGCGCCGCGCCACCGCCTATCCCGCCGCCGCCGAGAACTGGAAGACGAAAGAGATCAATGCGGCCCTCGACAAGGTGGGCCTCGGCTATCTGAAGAGCCGGCTGGAGGAAGAGGCGCCTTGGGACCAGACGCTGTCGGGCGGCGAGAAGCAGCGCCTCGCCTTTGCCCGCCTGCTGCTGCACGCGCCGGACATCGTGGTGCTCGACGAGGCGACCTCGGCGCTGGACGAGAAGAGCCAGGACAAGATGATGCGGACGGTGATCAAGGTGCTGCCCCAGGTCACCATCATCAGCGTCGCGCACCGCGCCGAGCTGGAAGCCTTCCACACGCGAAAGATCACGCTGGAGAGGCGCGAGGGCGGGGCGCGGCTGGTGAGCGATGTCGAGCTCGCGCCGAAGAAGCGCGCGCCGGGCTTGCTGCAGCGCGCGCTGTGGGGCAGCGGCGGCGATAAGGGGTAGTGGCACTCTGACGTCGTGCGCAATCGCCGGCGGCGCCCCCCGCACTCCGCCAATCGCCAAGCGCGCCACCTTCGCAAGCCTGGGTTCCCGGCCCCACAAAGTGGGCTACGCTTTGCACATATCTTCTGTGACTGGCGTGACTGATCAGGCCGAAGCTTGATTGCCAGGTGGTTCCCCCAATCCGTCGCTGCTTCGCAGCGCCACCTTT
>NZ_JAIUHU010000009.1:0-225615 GCF_020165275.1 Mesorhizobium sp. Ca11
CAGTAGGCAGTAGGCAGTAGGCAGTAGGCAGTAGGCAGTAGGCAGTAGGCAGTAGGCAGTAGGCAGTAGGCAGTAGGTTGCTCCGTTTCCTATTGCCTACTGCCCAATTCCTACTGCCTAAATCCCCTCGCCGGCCAGCTCTTCCGAGAGCGTCGAGACCTGGTTCTGGGCGCTGCGCATCATCGGGTAGATCGCCAGCACCTTTTGCCAGGCCTCCAGCGCCGACTGCTTGTGGCCGGTTTCGGCCATGATCTGAGCGAGGCCAGAGAGCGCGCCGAAATGGCGCGGCTCGAGCTCCAGGGTACGGTCGATGTCGGCCATCGACTTCCCGTAATTCTTCATCATGAAATGGACGGTGGCGCGGCGGTTCCAGCCTTCGGCATAGTCGGGCTGCAAGGTCACGACCTGGTCGAGGAAGTCGAGGGCGACGTCGAATTTCTGGTCTTCCGTCGCCTTTTGCGCCCATTGCATCATCAGGTCGATCGAGGCACTGCCCGACTGGTTCCACTCGTTCCAGATGCGGCCGGCGATGCGCTCGGCGGCCTTTTCATTGCGCTCGCGCTTCAACTCAGCGAAGAGCTGGTCGAGGCGGCCCTGCCTGGTCGGAGCGGCGGGTGGCGGTGTTGTGGCGGGTGGCGCGGCATCTGGCGGTAGCGCGCCGGGCACCGTTTCTGCCCCTGCAGGCAAAACTGTGCCGGAGAGCATAAGGGCGGCGAAAAATGCAAAACGAATCCGCATCGTCGGAATCTAGTCCCGGACGGCGGATCGTCAAAGCGATTTTAGCGTGAGAGCGCCGGCGAACCGGCATTCGACATCAGCGCGCCGTGGGCGCCGCGCAGCAAGCGACAGCAAGCTGCGCTCAAGTCTCAGCCCTGGCGCGCCTTGTAGCGCGGAGCGGTCTTGTTGATGATGTAGATGCGTCCCTTGCGGCGAACCAGCCGGTTGTCGCGGTGACGCGCCTTGAGCGCCTTGAGCGAATTCTTGATCTTCATGGTCTTGCCTGTTCGGTCAGGGCCCGTCCCGGGCCGAATTTTAAAAGGCGCGCCCGGAAAAAGCGCGCCTTGGAACTTGCGTGGCTCATAAACGAGGTGCCTTGCCCGTGTCAACCACGTGTGCGCGCCCCGAATGCCACAAGTGGGCCGGCAGATCAAATATTCGCCATCCGGCAGCACGGCATTGCGCGACTCAAGGGCGGCTGGGATGGTGCGGTCTCGCCGAAACGACCGGAGATTGCACATGCGTCGCCTGCTTTTGCCTGCCTGTCTTGCCTTGCTCGCGACCGCTCCGGCAGCCTTTGCCGAGGACTGCGACCGCAACGACGACAGCCAGTCGATGCTGAACATCTGCGCGGACGCCGACTACCAGGCGGCCGATGCCAAGCTCAATGCCGCGTACAAGAACATCGTCAGCAGCAACGATCAGGCCTCGAACAAGCTGCTGCAGACGGCGCAACGCGCCTGGATCGCTTTTCGCGACGCTGAGTGCGCCTATTCGACCGCCGACAGCGAGGGTGGCTCCATCCACCCGATGGAGGTTTCGCAATGCCTGACCAAGCTCACCAACGAGCGCATCAAGCAGCTCACCTCCGGCGCCAACTGCAAGCTCAGCGATCCGAGCTGCGCCGGCTCGGACGCGGGCGACGACGACCAGGACATGCAGTAAGCGACGGTTATCGGGGTCTGATGAGGCGCGTGAAATGGCCCATCTTGCGGCCGGGGCGCGACTCGGCCTTGCCGTAGAGATGCAACATCAGGTCGGGCTCAGCCACCAGCGCCGGCACTTTCAGCATGTCGTCGCCGATCAGGTTTTCCATCACGCAGTCAAAATGCCGGGCGGGCGAACCCAGCGGCAGGCCGGCGACGGCGCGGATATGCTGCTCGAACTGCGAGACGACGCAGGCAGCCTCCGTCCAGTGGCCGGAATTGTGCACGCGCGGCGCCAGCTCATTGGCCAGAAGCGCGCCGTCGGCAAGGACGAAGAACTCGACGCCGATGACGCCGACATAGCCGAGCGCCGAAAGGATTTTCGCGGCGGCATCCTTGGCGGCGGCGGCCGTTTCCGGGCGGATGGCGGCCGGCAAGGTCGAGGTCCGCAGGATGCCTTCGCGGTGTACATTCTCGGCCGGATCGTAAGCCGCGACCGAGCCGTCCAACCCGCGCGCGGCGATCACCGAAATTTCGCGCTCGAAGGCGACCAGCGATTCCAGGATCAGCGGCACATTGCCCATCGCCTCCCAGGTGCCGGCAAAGCCGCCGGTCTGCATGTTGCGGAAGACACGCTGGCCCTTGCCGTCATAGCCCATGCGGCGGGTCTTCAGCACGCCGCTGCCGTCGAACTTGCTCAACGCCTCGGTCAGTTGGTCGTCATTGTCGACCGGACAGAACTCCGCCGTCGGGATGCCGATGCCGTTGAGAAAGGTTTTCTCGGTGAGGCGATCCTGCGCGACTTCGAGCGCGCGGGCCGGCGGATAGACCGGGACCGTTGCAGCCAGCGTTTGCGCCGCGGCGACCGGAACGTTCTCGAATTCGTAAGTGACGACGGCGCTGGCGCTGGCCAGATCGGCGAGCGCCGCCGGATCGTCATAGGCGGCGACGATCTGTCGGTTGGCGACCTGCGCGGCCGGGCAGTCGGCCTGCGGTTCCAGCACAACGACACGGTAGCCGAGCCGCGCCGCAGCCATCGCCAGCATACGGCCAAGCTGGCCGCCGCCGATGATGCCGATGGTCGATCCGGGCGCCAGACTCACGGCGTGTCCGTCGGCTCGGCGGCAACCTTGGCGGTCTGCGCCGCGCGCCAGGCGTCGAGCCGGGCAGCGAGCTTATCATCGTTCAGCGCCAGCACCGCCGCTGCGAGAAGCGCTGCATTGGCAGCGCCCGCCTTGCCGATCGCCAAAGTGCCGACCGGGATGCCGGCCGGCATCTGCACGATGGAAAGCAGCGAGTCCTGGCCCGAAAGCGCCTTGGATTCCACCGGAACGCCGAAGACGGGCAGCGGCGTCATTGCGGCCGTCATGCCGGGCAGATGCGCCGCTCCGCCGGCGCCGGCGATGATCACCTTGTAACCGGCGGCCTTGGCGCCCTTGGCGAACTCATAGAGGCGGTCGGGCGTGCGGTGGGCGGAGACGATCAGCCGCTTGTGCGGGATGCCCAGCGCTTCCAGCGTTTCCGCGGCCTGGCGCATCGTCGTCCAGTCGGACTGGCTGCCCATGATGATGGCGACGTCGGCACGCTGATCGGTCAAGGCTTCGCTCCCGGCGGCAAAGGCGCGCCTTAGCGGAATTCGCCGACAGCCGCAAGGATGTGGCGAATGCGCACCGAGCTAGTCCGGCCAACGCAAAGAGCCCGAGGAGTCCTTGCGCGCGATTTTCATCGCATCGGCCGGACGCTCCTTGGCCGTCAACACGGCGCGCAGCTGCTCGGCGACGATCTCCGCCTCGCCGGGATGCAAATTGCAGGGGTCGAGGAAGAAGTGGCCGCGCTCGACCTCGTGGTTGCGGACGATCACCGGCGGCGAGCCGGCAGCCAAAGCGGAAGCCAGGCCGGCGGCGGTGAAGCGGCTTTCCGGACGCACGAACACCTGCAGGCGGTCGAGAGGATTGTTGGTCGGGTCGGGAATGATCTCAGCGCCGATGCCGGGAATGCCTTGAAGTGAATCCTTCCACAGATTGAGCGCCGCCTCCTCGCGCCGGCGGATGCCAACATGGTCGCGCTTTTCCCAGGCGTCGAGCGCCGCCATGGTACCGGCAATGCTTTCCTTGCCGACCTTCATCGCGCGGGCCACGCCGCGGTTCTGCAGGTAGGCGGCGCGTACCAGGTCCTTGCGGCCGGTGACGATGCCGCTGGTCGGACCGCTGAGGAATTTGTGGCCGCTATAGACGACGATGTCGGCGCCGCGCGCCAGGAAGCTGCGCAGGTCATATTCGGACGCGGCGTCAACGATCACCGGAACGCCCTTGGCGTGGCAAATCTCGCAGAATTCCTCCAGCGAAAGCATGCCGTACTGCACCGTATGGTGGGCGACGACGTAGAGAGCCGCCGCCGTCCGCTCATTGATTGCCTCGCGCACATGGTAGTCCTGGGTGACGCTGACGGTGCCCGCCGGAATGACCTTGGCGCCGGCGACGCGGATCGACTGGTCGATGGGCGCGCCATAGTTGACGATGTGGCCGAGCTGAATGACGACCTCGGACTTCAGCCCTTCGGTGTCGTCCGGCAGGCGTTCGATCGCGAGAAGGTTGGTGCCTGTCATCGCGCCGGCGATGGCCATGGTGATGCCCGAGGCGCAGCAGGCGGTGATGAAGCCGGCCTCGCCGCCGGTGAGGCGCGCGACCACCGCGCTCGCGGCGCGCTGCAAATCATCCATCTCCACCCATTGCGAGGCGATCTCGGCCATGGCGCTGATCGCTTCGGGAACGATGATCGAGGCACCCAGCGCCGTCATCGTGCCCGAGACATTGATGATTGGCCTCAAGCCCAGCCGCTCGCGGATGGTGGTGTTGGAGCCGGCGTCGGAATAGGTCTTCATGTGAGTGGACTCCGTTAAGTCAGGCGGCGATCTCGACGACCGCTTCGATTTCGACAGTGATGTTTCGCGGCAGCGAGCCAACGCCGATGGCCGAGCGAGCATGGCCGCCAAGCTTGTCGAAAACATCGGCGAAGAGGTCCGAGCAGCCATTGACCACTTTGGGGTGGTCGCTGAAGGTCGGCGTGGCGTTGACGAAGCCGAGTAGCTTCACGACCCGCACAATGCGGCCGAGATCGCCCGCCGCGGCATGCATGACGGCGAGCAAATTGAGGCCGGTGAGGCGGGCATGCTCATAGGCCTGCTCGACGGTGACGTCATCGCCGACCTTGCCGGTGCAAAGCGTGCCGTCGGCACGCAGCGGCCCCTGTCCCGAAAGAAAGATCAGCCGGCCGCTCTCGGCATGGGTGACGAAATTGGCGATGGGCGTCGGCGGCTCCGGCAACGTCAGGCCAAGCTCGGCGAGCCGTATGTAAGGCGACATGGAAGGGTACTCCCTGGATGGCCGAGGCCATCCGCTTTCAGAAATGCGAGGCGCGGAAACGCGCCAGAAATGCGCGGAGGCGCTCGTTGGTCGTTTCCGCCGCGAGCACTTCTTTCGGCGGACCGACGGCCGAGACACCGCCATCGGCCATGAAGACGATGCGGCTGGAGGCATCGCGGGCGAAGGCCATCTCGTGCGTGACCATCACCATGGTCATCCCGTCTTCGGCGAGGCTGCGGACCACCGCCAGCACCTCTCCGACGAGCTCCGGGTCGAGCGCCGAGGTGATCTCGTCGAGCAGCAGGATTTTGGGCTCCATGGCGACGGCGCGGGCAATGCCGACACGCTGCTGCTGGCCACCCGAAAGTTCGGCGGGCAGGCTGTCCGCCTTGTGGGCGAGGCCGACGCGGCCCAGCCAATGCTCGGCGATCGAGCGCGCCTCCGTCTTGCTCTTGCCGCGCACCTTGGTCAGGCCGAGCATGATGTTGCCGGCGGCGGTCAGATGCGGAAAGAGGTTGAAGCTCTGGAACACCATGCCGGTCTCGGCGCGCATGGCTGCAAGATCGCGTTCGCTACGCCGCTGGCGCGCGCCGCCGTCGCGAAAGCCGACCTCCTTGCCGTCGATGCGGATCGAGCCCGAGTCATAGCTTTCCAGAAAATTCACGCACCGCAGCAGCGTGGTCTTGCCGCTGCCCGAAGGGCCGATGATGGTCACCACCTCGCCCTTCGCCACCTGCAAGCTGACCGAGCGCAGCACACTGACCGAGCCGAAGGATTTCGAGACCTTGGCAATATCGAGAAGCGCTGGGTTGTCGTTCGAACTGGCCATCGCATTAATCCCGGATGAAAGCGAAGCGCCGTTCCAGCCGGCGGCTGGCATAGGAAAGCGCATAATTGACGGCGAAATAGATGAGGGCGCCGAGGATATAGAGCGGCATCGCCTCATAGGTGCGGCCGATGACCTGGTTGATCGCCTGCATCAGATCGGTGATGCCGAGCAGCGAAACCAGCGCGCTGCCCTTCACGGCATCGGTGACGCCGTTGATCCAAGGCGGCAGGAAGCGGCGGAAGGCCTGCGGGAAGATCACCGAGGTGAGGCGCTGGCGAAAGGTGAGGCCGATCGCCATCGCCGCTTCCGACTGGCCTTTCGGGATCGAGGCGACGGCGCCGCGCAGATATTCGACGACCTGCGCCGTCTTGAACAAGGTCAGCGCCAGCACCGCTGCCCAGAAGGACTGAAGGTGCACGCCGACCGCGGGCAGGCCGTAATAGACGAAGAACATCAGCACGAGGATCGGGATGCCGCGGATGGTGTCCGAGAAGATGCGCACTGCCCAACGCAGCGGCGCTGGCCCATAGACCAGGCCGACGCCCAGCAGGACCCCTGCGACCAAGGACAGGACCACGACCAGCAGCGAGACCCATAAGGTCACGGCGAAGCCTTCGGCAAGGAACGGCAGGGCGTAGAGGATCTGGCTCAGCATCTCAGCGCGCCGCCCTGAACCGGCGTTCGACCAGCCGCAGCGCAAACAGCAAGGTGTAGCCGGTCACCAGATACATCGCCGTCGTCACCAGATAGACCTCGACGATGCGGAACGTGTTGAAGTTGATCCACTGGGCGCCGTAGGTGAGCTCGGGGACCGAGATCACCGAGGCGATCGAGGTGTCCTTGAAAAGGGAGATGAAGGTGTTGGACAGCGCCGGCAGCGTGATGCGCAGCATCGTCGGCAGGCGTACGTGGATCAGGCGCTGCCATGGGGTAAGGCCGATCGCCTTGCCGGCGTCGAGCTGGCCGCGCGGCACGGCTTCCAAGCCTGAGCGGAACACCTCGACGAGATAGGCGCCGCTATAGACCGATAGGGTCAGGACAAACGAGGTGGGGGCGCTGTAGGCAAGATCGACGACCGTCGGCAGGCCGTAGAAGACCAAATAGACCAGCAGGATCAGCGGTACGTTGCGGATGAATTCGACATAGGCCGCGATGATGGCGCGCACCACGCGTCCGGCCGAGACATACCAGACGGCCAGCACCAGGCCGATGACGATGCCGATGGCGATCGAGATCACGGCAAGCTCGAGGCTGAGCAGCAGGCCGCCCCATAGCTTGTCGAAATGCCGCCAGATCAGGTTGAAATTGAGCGTATAGCCCATGCGTCCGTCTCAATGGCCGCGGTGCGACGGATAGGATTCGCCGCCCTCGCGCCGGGGTCGAGGAAAAACAGGCGGAAGGACCGCTCCTTCCGCCGGCTTGATCGTGTGGCGCGTCAGATGACCGGGAAGCCCGGATGGCGCGGCGGCGGCTCCTGACCGAAATATTCCTTGAAGGCGGCATCGTAGAGCGCCGTCTCATGGCCGAACATGGCGATGGTGAAGGTCTGGTTGACGAAGGTCAGCCAGTCGAGGTCGCCTTGCCGGACCGCAGCGCCGTAAAGCATCGAGTACCAGCTCTTGCCGGCGTCGAAATACTTGTCGGGATTGCGCGAGGCGAGCCAGCGCACCGTCGACAGATCGACAGCGGCGGCATCGGCGCGCTTGGATTCCAACGCCTGCAGAACGTTCGCCTGGGTATCGATCTGCAGCACCTGCGCCTGCGGCAAGGCAAAATGCACCGAGCTTTCGGCGTCGACATTCTGCAGGATCGAGATGCGCGTGGCGGAACCGTTCGCCAGGAGCTTGTCGAAGGTCTTGTTCTCGGAGCCAGGCAAAGTCAGCAGCGCGACGCCTTCAACGTAATATGGCCGCGAGAAGTGGATCAGCTGCGAGCGCTGCGCCGTCATGGTCATGAACTGGATGGTGATGTCGACCTTGTTGGTCGTCACGTTCGGAATGCGCTGCGCCGGATCCTGCATGACGAACTCGACCTTGGTCGGGTCGTCAAAGAGGCCCTTGGCAAGGATGCGGCCCATGGTGATGTCCATACCGACCAGCTCGCCGGCATCGTTCTCGAAATGCCACGGCGCGTTGGTGCTGCCGGTGCCGACGATCAGCTTGCCGCGATCGAGCGCAGTGCGCAGCACGCTGTCGGACGCGGCTTGCGCCGCCGCCTTCTCGGCGCTGATGGCGGTGAGCGCGCCGGCGGTGGCCAACCCCGCCATTCCCAGTTTCAGAAAATCACGTCTGCCGGATGTGTCGTTCACGGCGACCTCCTTTGATGGTGTGTTCCCCAATGCAGCAGAGATACGCGTCGCAATCAGCGATTGTCTCTTACAAGAGACGTGTGTATCCTGTACAAGACAGATACTAGCACTAGGAATCGACAATGCAAGAGAGTGAAACGCTGACCGAGTGGCCGAGCGAGGGTGCGGATGAAGAGCGGCCGGCGGGCTCGCGCGAGAAGGGGCTCAACAGGGCCTTGAACATCCTGGAATTCCTGCACGCCAACCAGCGTGCGATCGGCATCGGCGACCTGGCCAAAGGGCTCAATGCGCCGCGCTCGACGACCTATACGCTTGTGCGCGAGTTGGTCGAAGCCGGGCTGCTGGAAATGGCTGGCGACGGCAACCGCGTCTATTTCGGCAAGAAGCTCTATCTCTATGGAATGGCTTATATGCGCGGCAACGACCTGCTCAGGCGCGGCCGCCAGGAGGTCGACACGCTGTCGCGCGAGACCGGCGAGACCTCCGAGCTCTGCATGCTGCAGAGCGGCCGCTACACGATCGTCCATTCGAGCCCGGGCACCAGGCCATTCCGCATCAGTTCGGCCACCGGCCTGCAGATCCCGCTGCCCTGGACTGCTTCCGGCCGGCTGCTGCTTGCCGGCCTCGATCGCGGCGGGATCGAAACGATGGTCACGCGAGACGACCTCGTGCTGCCGGACGGCCGAAAGCTCGAACTCGATGATTTCATCGACGATATCGCGCGGGCGCGCGTCACCGGCTATTGCGTCACGTCAGGCCTGGTCGATGCATACACCAAATGCCTTGCGGCGCCGGTGTTCTCTGCGCCAGGCAAGGTCGAAGCGACTATGTGCCTTGTGGTGCCGATCGACACGTCCGAAGAACGGACCGGCGAACTTCTCGCGCTGCTGCGCGAACGCGCGGCACGGCTATCGATCTCTTGACGGTGCGGGGCGATCCGCTCAGGCAATGATGTCGGGAATGATGCGGTCTTCCAGCACCGACAGCCGGTCTTTCAGCATCAGCTTCTTCTTCTTCATGCGCTGGATCTGAAGCGGGTCGCAGCCGGTGGCGATCATCGCGTTGATCGCGGCGTCGAAATCGGCGTGTTCTTGTTTGAGCCGGGAATATTCGAGGCGTATTTCAGCCTGTTCCTGTTCGGACATTATCTACCGTCTGCGTATGCATCGCCCAATCGGGCTGTTTGGGCGGGGCCGTGACTTGCGGGTTTGTGACCGGCGCGCAGCCCTTACCACATTTCACTTTGTCGTGGAATGCTACCACGTGGCATTCGACATCGAGATCGGTTGGTGGCAAACTGTCATGGTGCCGTCACAGTCGCAACCTGCGGTGGAGGCTCCTGCGACGGCTGCAATCGAGGAAACCATGAAAGGGAGAACCATTCATGTCTCTTGCATCCCATCTTGACGAGTTGCAGCGGAAACACGGTGATATCGAGCGCGAGCTCACCGATGCGATGAACCATCCTTCGGTCGACGACCTCGAAATCGTGAATCTCAAGCGACGCAAGCTGGCAATCAAGGACGAGATTGAAAAGCTGAAAGCTAGTCCGACGACACACTGAAGCTCTTCCAGGCACCATCATCGCAACCCGCCGCGGTGAATTCCGGTGGCAAGAAATGCCACCGGGTCGGTGCTTTTAACTGAAATTGACGGAAAGCTCGGCCGCAAACCTTGCGGTCGGGCGGGTTATTATTTTTCGCGCGGCTCCAGCCGATTTGCAGGATGGCCCGTCGCTTGCCATTGACAAGCCATCTTTGCTCCGCCACCTCATGCCGAAACTCCCAAATGAAGGCGGCCGGCATGACCGGATATTTTTCTTCTCCCTTCCCGCGTCGCCGGTCGGTCGGCGTATCGGTCGGCGGCGTGATGGTCGGCGGCGGCGCACCGGTTGTCGTGCAATCGATGACCAACACCGATACCGCCGATGTCGACCAGACCGTCGCCCAGGTCGCGGCGCTGCATCGTGCCGGCTCCGAGATCGTGCGCATCACGGTCGACCGCGACGAGAGCGCGGCGGCGGTTCCGCGCATCCATGAGCGGCTGTTGCGGCTCGGCATCGATGTGCCGCTGGTCGGCGACTTCCACTATATCGGGCACAAGCTGCTCGCCGATCATCCGGCCTGCGCCGAAGCGCTGGCCAAATACCGCATCAATCCGGGCAATGTCGGCTTCAAGGACAAGAAGGACCGCCAGTTCGCCGCGATCGTCGAGATGGCGATCAGATATGACAAGCCGGTACGCATCGGCGTCAATTGGGGATCGCTCGACCAGGAGCTTTTGACCCGGCTGATGGACGACAACCAGGCGAAGGGCTCGCCGCTCACCGCGCAGGAAGTCACGCGCGAGGCGATCGTGCAGTCGGCGATCCTGTCGGCCGAGATGGCGGAAGAGATCGGGCTTGGCCGCGAAAAGATCATCCTGTCGGCCAAGGTCAGCGGTGTGCAGGACCTGATCGCCGTCTACACCGAGCTTGCCACCCGCTCCGACCATGCGCTGCATCTGGGTCTCACCGAAGCCGGCATGGGCACCAAGGGCATTGTCGCTTCTTCCGCCGCGATGGGCATCCTGTTGCAGCAGGGCATCGGCGACACGATCCGCATCTCGCTGACGCCGGAGCCGAATGGCGACCGCACGCGCGAGGTGCAGGTGTCGCAAGAACTTCTGCAGACCATGGGCTTCCGGCAGTTCGTGCCGATTGTCGCGGCCTGCCCCGGCTGCGGCCGCACCACCTCCACCGTGTTCCAGGAACTTGCCCAGAGCATCCAGGCTGATATCCGCAAGAACATGCCGGTGTGGCGCGAGAAATATCCCGGCGTCGAGAACCTCAAGGTCGCGGTGATGGGCTGCATCGTCAACGGCCCCGGCGAATCCAAGCACGCCGACATCGGCATATCGCTGCCCGGCACCGGCGAGACGCCGACGGCGCCTGTCTTCATCGACGGCAAGAAGGCTGCGACGCTGCGCGGCCCTTCGATCGCACAGGATTTCGAGAAGATGGTCGGCGACTATATCGAGCAGCGGTACGGACACGGCAAAGCAGCCGCGGAATGAACCGATGCGGCGTTTCCTAAAGGCAACGCTGCTCTTGTTTTTCGTGCTGATCCCGGCGACACACGCATTCGCCGATCCGCCGCAGTCGAAGTCGGCCGCCAAGCGCCTGATTTCCCGCGTCTGCGATCTGATCGAGACCCAGGCCCAACAGAACGGGCTGCCCAAGGATTTCTTCGCCCGGCTGATCTGGAAGGAGAGCCGCTTCGATCCGGGCGCGGTGAGCCCGGTCGGTGCCGAAGGCATCGCGCAATTCATGCCGGGCACCGCGAAGATGCGCGGGCTCGCCGATCCCTTCGACATCGGGCAGGCCATCCCGGCCTCGGCGAAATATCTCGCCGAGATGAAGGTCAGCTACGGCAATCTCGGGCTCGCGGCCGCGGCCTACAATGCCGGCGAGAACCGCGTGTCGCGCTGGCTGAGCTCGGGCGGCTTCCTGCCGATGGAGACGGAAAGCTATGTCTTCGACGTCATGGGCGAGCCCGTCGACAAGTTCTCGGACAGGTCCTATGCCGGCACCGTCCAGCCGCTCGACCCGAAGATGAGCTTCGCGCTTGCCTGCCGCCGGCTGCCGGTGATCATGTCGCGGACCGTCGCCATGGCTTCGATCAACGTGAAGCCGTGGGGCGTGCAGGTGGCGGGCAATTTCCGCCGCTCGGCGGCGATCGGCCAATGGCTGCGGGTCAAAAGCCGGTTCCCGGCCTTGCTCGCCAGCCGTGATCCGGTGGTGAGCCGGGTGCGCACGCCGATCGGCCGCCGCGGCATCTATGCGGTCAGGATCGGCGCCGACTCGCGTGGCGAGGCCAACGGTATCTGCACCAAGCTGCAAAGCGTCGGCGGCGCCTGCGTGGTGTTGCGCAATCGGTGACGCAACGCCAGGACAGGGGGCCGCAAGAGGTGCTCGAAACGCGCGAAAGCCGGCGTGCAGACCGACTGCCCGGACTTGCACGCTGGCAATTCGAACGCGTGCACTTGGGTGTCGCCTACGACCTTGAGCTCGACACCAGCCGGCTGATGCCGGCGAATGTGCCCGCCTCATCCAGCAGCGATTTAAATTGTAGCGACTTGCATTCCTGGTGGGGACGCGAGCTTCCCGGCCGTCAACAACGCCGATAGCCAATTGCTAATGTTGTGACGAGAATCCGCTTGTCAGGGCGGTGGCGTTCAAATCTTATTGCGCTTTGCCATAGTAAGGGTGGGTTCAGTATTTCCAGGGCCCATTTTTATTCACGATCTTATAAGGGGGAGAATCATGCCGGAGGAGAATTTCCTAAAAAAGGTTGTCGGTGAGCTCGAAACACCGCGCACCAAGCGGCCATTCGGGTCCGGCTGGCTGTCGGGCTCGATCGCATTGCTTGCGGGGATCACCGGCCTCCTGATGGTCATCGTATTGCGCTATCCGACGCTGACCTCGATGCCGGACCTTGCTCCGATCCACCAGATGCTGTTCTTCAAGCCGGTCCTCTATTTCGTGCTTATCTCGGGCTACGTCCTGGCCATCCTGAGCATGATGCTGCGCCGGGAAAAGACGCTCGGCGTGGCGGCTATGGTCACGGTGCTGTTGGCCTCGCTCATCGGCATGCTCCCGGTGCGTCACGAGTTGCATGTCGACGGCGTGTTCTTCGGCCTTGATTTCTTCATTCTCAATGTCCTGTTCATGGGCGTGCTGTTCGTCCCGCTCGAACGCATCTTTGCCCGCAACAAGAGCCAGACCGTGTTCCGCGACGAGTGGCGCGAGGACCTGTTCTATTACCTGGTCTCCTCGCTGCTGGTTCAGATATTGACCTACCTGACGCTCGCGCCGTCCAATTTCGTCAACGCGCAAGCCGGCCTCGGTTCGGTGCGCGCCTGGGTCCACGATCTCCCCTGGGTCGTGCAACTGCTGGCGGTGATGTTCCTGACCGATCTCGCCCAATATTGGGTGCACCGCGCCTTCCATCGCATCCCATTCCTGTGGAATTTCCACGCCGTGCATCATTCAGCCAAGTCGATGGACTGGATCGCCGGCGCGCGGATGCATTTCCTGGAAATCATCGTGCTGCGCAGCCTGACGGCGACGCCGATGTTCGTGTTGGGCTTCGATGAATCGGCGATCCAGACCTATATCCTGATCGTCTACGTCTATTCGTCCTTCATCCATTCCAACATCGGAACCAGTTTCGGTCCGGTCGAAAAGATGCTCGTGTCGCCGCGCTTCCATCATTGGCATCACGGCCTCGAGAAAGAGGCAATCGACGTCAATTTCGCCATTCATTTCCCGCTGCTCGACCGGCTGTTCGGCACCTATCATCTGCCCGAGGGACGCTGGCCGAAGGGCTATGGCATTCACGGCCATCCGGTGCCGAAAGGCTATTGGCGGCAATTCCTGTATCCGTTCCGGCGGGGCTGAAGGCTCGAAAAGAGCTGGTTCAGAGTCGGCGGGACAGCGCCCCCCTCTGTCCTGCCGGACATCTCCCCCACAACGGGGGAGATTGGCCGTCACGTTTGCTTTCGCCAATCTCCAACGGACGGTCGAAGCGCCGGAACTGCTGATCTCCCCCCTCGTGGGGGAGATGCCCGGCAGGGCAGAGGGGGGCGCGAAGGAACTCGGCGGTGGCCGCCGAACGCACCTGGCGCCTGACGCTTAAGCCGTCTTCGCCGCCACGGTCTCGCTGAGCCAGGTGCCGATCTTGGCGCCGAGGCGGTCGGGCGAGACCGGTTTCGGCAGATAGTCGTCCATGCCTGCCTCGATGCATTTTTCACGGTCGCCCTTTAGCGCATGAGCGGTGACGCCGATGATCGGCGTGTGATCGCCGTTCTGCTCTTCGATGGCGCGGATGGCGCGCGTCGCCTCATAACCGTTCATCTCCGGCATGGAGACGTCCATCAGCACCAGGCGCGGGCGCAGCGAGCGGTACATCTCAACAGCCGTCCGACCATTGCCGGCAATGCGGTAGCTGAGACCGAAACCGTTGAGGATCTGGCCGAAGACCAGCTGATTCACGTCATTGTCCTCGGCGATCAGGATATCGATCGGGCCGCTCGGCGCTGCCGTCGATTCCGGCGCCGCCGGCACGGACACCGACGGGCCGCGGATGACGGTGAAGGCCGGCGGGGCCGCCTGGGCCGCGACCGGCTCGCGCACGAAATGCGCCTTGGCGCCTTGCGTGCGCGCCTTCTGGATGGCGGCAATCACGGTGCCCAGCAGCACCGCCGAACGCGCCGGCTTGGTAAGATGCGCGACGATGCCGAAATCGATCACCATGCGGCCGAAATCGACCTGGTCTACCGAGGTGAGCAGCACGACGGGGATGGAAGAGAGGCGGCTGTCGGCGGCGATGGCTCTGGCGACATCGGCGCCGTTCATGCCGGGCATCTGGTAATCGAGGATGATGCAGTCGACCGAGGCGCCGAGCTGGCAGGCGCGGTCGAGGAAAGCGAGGCCGACCGCGCCGCTTTCGGCGGCCGCGCAGTCGAAGCTCCAGCTTCTGAGCTGCTCCAGCAGGATCTCGCGGTTGACCGGATTGTCGTCGATGACCAGCACACGGGCGCCGGTGACGTCGACCGGCACCAGCTCGTCACGCGCCTGCTGGCTATGCGCCGGCAGCGGCACGGCGAACCAGAACACGGAGCCGCGGCCGATCTCGCTTTCGACGCCGATCTTGCCGCCCATCAGGTCGACGAGCCGGGCGCCGATCGCCAGGCCAAGGCCGGTGCCTTCATGGCGCCGGGTCGAGGAGCCGTCGACCTGGGCGAATTTCTCGAACACGCTTTGCAGTTTTTCGGCCGGGATGCCGATGCCGGTGTCCTCGACGCGGACCTTGAGCTGGACCACACCGTCGACGACATCGCCGCCGACATCGATCAGGACATGGCCCTTCTCGGTGAACTTCACTGCGTTGCCGAGCAGGTTGGTGACGATCTGGCGGAAGCGCCCGGCATCGCCGATGACGAAGGCCGGCAGGCGCGGGTCGACGCGCACGATGAGCTCGAGGTTCTTTTCGGCAACGCGCGCCGACACCAGCGTCGCCACATCCTCGACCGCCTCCGCCAGGCGGAAAGGGGCGGGGTCGAGCGTCAGCTGGCCGGCATTGATCTTAGAGAAATCGAGGATGTCGTTGATGATGGTGAGCAGCGCGTTGCCGGATTTGACGATGACGTCGGTGAAGGTCTTCTGGCGCGGCGTCAGCTCCGTCTTGGCAAGCAACTCGGCCATGCCGAGCACGCCGTTCATCGGCGTGCGGATCTCATGGCTCATATTGGCGAGGAATTCGGATTTGGCGCGGTCGGCGGCCTCCGCCTTGAACAAAGATGCGGCGGTCTCGGCGAAGGCGCGGCGGATCGCATTCTCCATCGGCCGGAATATCAGAAACGCCGCGATGGCGAGCACAGCGAACAGCAGGCCGCTCGCCCACAGGAGCAGCCGGTCGCTGGAAGCATCGGCGAGGCGGCGCTCCTCGTCGAGCGCGGTGCGCACCTTCACCAGCATCGGCTGGGCGAAAAGGTCATTCTGGTTGCGGATCTCGCGGTAGCTCCACTCGTCGACCTTCTGGGCGACTGCCATCAAGTTGAAGTTGCGCACCATATCGCGCGCCGACCAGAACAGGTCGTCATTGACCGAAGCGGTGTCCAGCGCGTTGACGGTGTTGTTCGACAGGCGCGGCCTGATCGCGGCAAGCTGGGCGTTCAGGATCCCGATCTCGCCCATCAGCCGTTCGGAATGGCCGCGCGCGGCGGTCGCCAACGCATCGCGCGTCTCGCTGCGCCAGGCGGTGCCGGTGGTCTCGGCGAAATTGGTGGCGTTGCGCAGGTCGCGGGCGAAGATGACGAAATTGCCGCTGAGAGCATCGACCTCGTGGCGGTACGAATTCACACGGTTGAGCGCGAACATGACGGCGGCCGAGGCCAGCGCGAAGACAAGCAATCCCGAAATGTAGCGGATCCGGATCGATCGGAGGAAGGAAGAATATTCCGGCATGCGCAACCCCAACACATACGCACAATTTTAATGGTCGGGATTACGCTTGATTTACATTAAGATTTCGTTGGAGGGAGGGTGGTCTTGTCGCTGCTTTTGATGCAGGGGCGACGTATCGCTGTCCGCGACAGACAGGTCTAGCGCACTGGACCTCCGGACAGCGCTTTGAAACCGGACGGCAGATCGTCAATCCGTCGTATCGGAGAGGATACGGTTTCCCTTGCGCAGCGTGATCCGCCGTCGAGGATGCTCGTCCCTTGCGGCTTGAAAAATGGCGCGGGCAAGCTGGGCTGTAACGGCGCGTGCGAGAACCCGTTCGATGACCTCATGGCTGTCGGCGTGCCAGAGTTCGATACGATAGGGCAGCGCTTCGGCCGAACGGGTAGAGTTGGCGCTCCGTGTCATAGACAGGCCCCTGCCTAATTCGCCGGACCGTTCCATCTCGAAACGAAATTGTTCTTGTGCCGCAAGGTGACGTAGCGGTCCGGGTGCTCACGCGTCGCTGCGTAATAGGCAGCGTAGCCGATGCTGGCATTTGCCGTGACGGCGAGGACTTGTTCGACACCGTTCTTGGTGGCGTTCCACAACTCGACCCTATACGGGAGTTCGTCATGCTCGGCAGAGCCGAGTTCGTGAGAGACGGGATTTTCCTCGTCATCTCCAGGCTCGTTTTCCGGAGCAAAGCTGTACAAATAACCTGGGTTTCTGAGATTGGCTGCGAGAGCGGATGAATATGTCGCCATTGATCCAAGCTCGTTGCTATGCAGGATAGGCACGCTTATGTTGCAGACGCGTCACCGGACGAACTGCCTGATGCGAGCGTAATGCGGGTTCGACAATGCCACTGACCACAGCCGACGCGCAACACCTTTCCGACAGCCGCCGCCTCGAACTCTTCATCGACGCTGTCGCCGACTACGCGATCTACACCCTTGATGCAGATGGCTTCATCACCAGCTGGAATGCCGGCGCCGAGAAGATAAAGGGCTACGCGGCTTCGGAAATCCTGGGGCAGCATTTTTCCCGATTTTTCACAGTCGAAGATCAGGCGAATGGGGTTCCGAGCAGGATGCTTGCCGCGGCAAAGGCGGAGGGAAGATACGAGGCCGAAGGATGGCGGGTGCGCAAGGACGGAACCAGGTTCTGGTCGAGCGGCCTTGTTCAACGGGTACTGGACCGCAACGGCGTTCTTTTGGGTTACGCGAAGATCACGCGAGACATCACGGAGCGCGTCGCCGCGCATGAGTCGCTGCTGCAGAGCGAGCGGCGCTTCCGCATCCTTGTCGACGGCGTGACCGACTATGCCATCTACATGCTCGATCCAAGCGGCGTGATCACCAATTGGAACGCCGGCGCCGAGCGGCTGAAAGGCTACGCTGCCGAGGAAATCGTGGGCCAGCATTTTTCCAAATTCTATACTCGTGAAGAACGCGCAAAAGGCGCGCCGCTCCGGGTCCTCGAAGCAGCCGTGCAGAACGGGCGATATGAAGGCGAGGGTTGGCGCGTACGCAAGGATGGCAGCCGTTTCTGGGCATCTGTTGTCGTTACCCCGATCCACAACGACGCAGGCCGACTCGAAGGATTCGCCAAGGTCACGCGCGACATCACCGAACGCCGTGCGGCGCACGAAGCTTTGCGCCAAAGCGAGCGCCAGTTCCGCCTTCTGGTGAGCGGCGTGACCGACTATGCGCTCTTCATGCTTGACCCCAACGGGCTGGTGACCAGTTGGAACGCCGGCGCGGAGCGCATCAAGGGCTATGCGGCCGAAGAAATCATCGGTCAGCACTTCTCACGTTTTTACACCGAGCACGACCGTGCCGCCGGTTTACCTGGCCGCGCGCTCTATACGGCAACACGGGATGGACGCTTCGAGACCGAGGGCCATCGCGTCCGTAAGGACGGGACGCTGTTCTGGGCGAATGTCGTGATCGATCCGATCCGCGACGAGCGAGGAGAGCTGATCGGTTTCGCCAAGATTACGCGCGACATCACCGACCGACGCGACGCTGAGATCGCACTCCGGCAGGCGCAAGCGCAACGCGTTCATACGCAGAAAATGGATGCGCTCGGCCAACTGACCGGCAGCATCGTGCATGATTTCAACAATCTCCTGACGGTGGTCGAAAGCTTTGTTCGCCTGGGCAAGAAGGTCGGTGCCGATCCCGAAATGAAGCGCGCGACCGAATCCGTGGAGCTTGCGCTCCAGCGCGGCGCCGCATTGACACGCCAGTTGCTGGCCTTCTCGCGCAAGCAGGCTGCCCGCGCCGAGGTCGTCTCGCTGGCAGAGCGCGTGGAAGCCGTCCGCGCAATGATAGCGGGCTCCATGCGCAAATCGGTGAAATTGGTCGCCGCTGTCGGACCCGAAACCTGGCCAGTCAAGATCGACCCCGGCGAACTGGAGCTTGGTCTCGTCAACATTGCCTTCAACGCGCGGGACGCCATGCCAGACGGTGGCCTGGTAACGATAACGGCGGAGAACGTGCTGTTGTCGAGCGAGGATAACGCAGCCGGCCTGCAAGGTGAATTCGTCGCGTTGCGGGTGACCGACACAGGCATCGGCATTGCGGCAGACGTGCTTCCGCAGGTTTTCGAACCGTTCTTCACGACCAAAGGGCCCGAGAAGGGTACAGGTCTCGGCCTCGCCCAGGTCTACGGCTTGGCGCAGCAGTCCGGCGGCGCGGTCACAATTGAAAGCGAAGTCGGCAAGGGCACGACGGTGACGATCTATCTGCCCCGGGCCGATATGGCAGTCGCCGCGCAGAGCGCCGAGCCGGAACAGCCAGCCAGCGCGAATGTGGTGCGGTTGAGGACAAAGGGCCGTTTTGCCGATGATCAAGACTGATGACGTCGCCGCCGATGCTGTGAGGTGACGACGAGAGAGCGGTATCGGGCGGCCACGACCGCAATGATCGCCAGGTGAAGCAGGATCGCGAGAGCTGCGCCGATCAATTGCGGGACAAGACCTCCCGTCCGGCCGATCATCCAGATCGTGACGACGCTCAGTGGCAAAAACAAAATGACGCTGGTGACGAGGCCGGGATTGTATTTGCCGAGCCGCGCCGATGTGACGAGGTGCGCGAGCGCGTTCACGATCATGACATACGGGGCAACCAGGCCCCAGGCGGGTCCCCACAGGAATGCCGCATAAAGAGCCAGCAGGTTGATGCCCCAGACAAACGGCAGGTTGATGACGAGAACCGAGGCGACGGTAAGGGCGTCACGGCCGCCGAAAACATTTTCGTTCGCGAATTTGCGGAATCGGTCGCCGGCGTGCTCTTCGACCTGATGGACCATGTAAAACGGGCTGTGCAGGAAGATCAGGAACACCGGCAGCGGAAGCGATAAGACCGGCGCGGCCGCTATGAGCGATGCTGCCATGAACCCTGCACCGATGACCCAATAATCGGCCAGCCAGGCTTTCAGCTTAAGCATTGGTTCCCCGCCTCGTCAGTCAGCGATCCTGCACGAATGGACGCGCATCGCCAGAACTATTCAAGTGCGTGGACGCCGTGGCGCTACGTGACCATGTCGATATTGACTGCCGCGACCGCCCCTGAGACAGTCAATGGAAGATGCGCGCCTCCAAAACTTGGCACCCCGCTGGCTCGGCCACCCGTTGCGGCGTCTGGCCTTTCGCCATTGATCAGAGGTGGAAACGCGAGCATGAGAAGCGGCCGTGAGCGAACCTATACAGCGGACAGTTGAGACCAACGGCATCCGCCTCAATGTCGCGGAGCAGGGCGAAGGGCCGGTGGTGCTTCTGTGCCATGGCTTCCCTGAATCCTGGTATTCCTGGCGGCATCAGCTGGGCGCGCTCGCAGCGGCGGGCTTCCGTGCCGTCGCCCCCGACATGCGAGGCTACGGCAAGAGCGACCGGCCGGAAGCGATCGACCAATACACGCTCTTTCATCTGGTCGGCGACATGGTGGGTCTTCTCGACGCACTCGAGGTCCCCAGCGCCGTCATCGTCGGCCACGACTGGGGTGCGGTGGTGGCCTGGCATGCCGCGCTGCTACGGCCGGACCGCTTCCATGCCGTCGTCGGCCTCAGCGTTCCGTTCCGGCCGCGCGGCAATGCGCGTCCGACCAGCCTCATGCCGCGAACGGCGGAGTCCCAGTTCTACCAGCTCTATTTCCAGCAACCCGGCATTGCCGAGGCGGAGCTGGAACGGGACCCGCGGGCCACGGTGCGCGCCATGCTTTACGCGGTGTCGGGAGACGCTTCGGACGGCGGCGCCAGAATTGCCATGGTCCCGCACGGCGGAGGTCTCCTGCAAGCCGCCGAGGTTCCTGCAAGTCTGCCGCACTGGCTCAGCGAAAGCGACAGCGATTTCTACGCCGGCGAGTTCCAGCGCACCGGCTTTGCCGGAGGTCTCAACTGGTACCGCAACATCGACCGGAACTGGGAACTGATGGCGCCCTTTGCCGGCGCGCGGATCAAGGTTCCCGCTCTCTACGCAGCGGGCGACCGTGACCTTGTAGTCGCCTTCCCCGGCATGGATCAACTGTTGGCCAATCTTAGGAACTTCGTCCCGCAAATCCGCGATACGCTGATGCTGCCCGGCTGCGGGCATTGGACCCAGCAGGAGCGCCCAGACGAGGTCAACGCCGCGATGATCGATTTCCTGCGGAGCTTGCCGAACCGGGGCTGATCCAAGGGAAAGCGAGTGTCGGCTCCGACACGGAAAGTTGGGCGTGCCGCTCGGCAAGCGACTCGCCCGGTTCAAGTCAGGCACTATCCTCGGCCCGGTAGGCGTCGGGAAGAATGAAGACCTCGTCGGCGCGGCCATAGCCTCCGTCGGGAACTTCCTCGATCAGCACCATGGTGTAGGGGCGTACACCTTCGCCGAAATAGTCGACGAACATCTGCGTGGTCTTGTGGACGAGGTCTTCCTTTTGCGCCTTTGTGAGGGCGGCCTCGGGCATCTTGAAGTTGGCAAAGGGCATTTCCAGGTTCCTTCCGGTGGATTTCACGGCTCTGGATGGAGGGCCGGGGAGGCGTCAGCGACCGGACCGATGATGTCCGTTCGTTGTCCTGGAGCGGATATAGACTGCTGCGGATGCCGGATAATCATCCGACCATCGACAGCAGTATTCGAACATAGCGAACAATCGGAGCTGTTGTCGGCTTCGGCAATGGCCGCCCGCCGCGCCGCAGTTCAGCTGTTGCGCGTCGCCACGAAGGTCGCCGCTTGCTTGAGCAGCTCAGCCCGCTCGCCATAGGGCTCAAGCAGCGCATGCGCCTGGTCGATGAGGCCGTGGAGCTGACCGCGCGCCCAGTCTGGTCCGTGCAGTGCTGCGAGCGTCGCCTTGCCGGCGGCCGCATCCTTGTTGGTGGCCTTGCCCATCTGCTTTGCGTCGGCGGTCAGGTCGAGCAGGTCGTCGGCGAGCTGGAAGGCAAGGCCGATCGCCGAGCCGAACTCCGCCAGCCGCTCGCGGTCGGCAGCAGGCGCGCCGGCGACGATCGCGCCGGCCTCGCAGGCGAAGCGGATCAGCGCGCCGGTCTTCATCGCCTGCAGCGTGATGATGCCCGCCTCGTCCGGCCGTTCGCGCTCGGCTTCGAGGTCCAGCATCTGGCCGCCGACCATGCCGCCGGCACCGGCCGCTCGGGCAAGGGCGAGAACCAGAGTGGCGCGGCGCTCCGCCGCCAGCAACGTCGCTTCGTCGGCGACGACGTCGAAGGCCAAGGTCAGCAACGCGTCGCCGGCGAGGATCGCGGTCGCTTCGTCGAAGGCCCTGTGCACCGTCGGCTGGCCGCGCCTCAAATCGTCGTCATCCATGGAAGGCAGGTCGTCATGGATGAGCGAGTAGCAATGCACGCATTCGAGCGCCGCGGCGACGCGCAGCGCCGCCTCGCTATCGGCCGACAACAGCGCGGCACTTTCCATGACCAGAAATGGCCGCAGCCGCTTGCCGCCATTGAGCACGCCATGGCGCATGGCCGCCATCAGGCGCTCCGGCCGCACGATCTCACTGGTGAGCGGACGCGCGTCGAGGATCCGCCGCAGCTCGGTCTCGACCGCGGCGGCGCGCATGAAAAGCGCGGATTCGAAGGCGATCTGGTCGTCTTTGCCCATGGCCGGGACCGGTAGCCGACACTCAGACATTGCGCAAGCAGGCTCGCGCCTTTATGCCGGAGGAGGCGAGGCACGGGTGGACGGCTTGACGGAACCGATCGTCGAATATGAAAGCGAAGGGCTGGACATGGCGCGACGTCGGCGCCTGAACCGCGCCGGTCTCAAGCGGCTTGGCCGGCGTTGCCTGGTCGTGGCGCTCGTGCTGGCAGTCATACCGGTCGTGCTCACCTTCCTTTATCTGCCACCTTTCGTGCATCCGGTCTCGACGCTGATGCTGAAGGACATCGTGACTTTTTCCGGCTACGACCGGCGCTGGGTGTCGATCGATGACGTGGCGCCGGTGCTGGCGCATTCGGTGATCATGTCGGAGGATGGGCAGTTCTGCTTTCATCGCGGCGTCGATCTGGGCGAGTTGCGCGGCGTGGTCGACGACGCGCTGGCCGGCGAGGCGACGCGCGGCGCCTCCACCATCACCATGCAGACGGTGAAGAACCTTTTTCTGTGGTCGCGCCCATTGGGCAGCGTGCGCAAGGTGGTCGAGCTGCCCCTGGCCGTCTATTTCGATGCTGTGATGTCGAAGCGGCGGATCATGGAAATCTATCTCAACATCGCCGAATGGGGGCCGGGCATCTACGGCATCGAGGCCGCCGCCCGGCATCATTTCGGCGTCTCTGCCAAGCAATTGTCGCGCCGGCAGGCGGCGCTGCTTGCCGTCAGCCTGCCCAACCCGATCGCGCGCAATCCCGCCAGGCCGGGGCCGGGCCTGCGGCGGCTGGCCTCGCTGATCGAGCGGCGCGCGAGCAGGTCAGGCGCCTATGTCGGCTGCCTTGACTAGGTGCATCGATATTCAAGTGAGCCCGGCCTGCGAACGGCGGCTACCTGCGCTTCCGGTGCTCACGTACTTTAAGTATGCTCCGCTCCGGTTCTCGGTGGCCACCGTTCTCGGCTCGGCCTGACTTGAATCTCGACACATCTAGTTCCTGTCCTCCTGCGGCAAAAAAATTCGCGCCGGCGCTGGCCAAAACGGCGCAAGGCGTGTATAGGCACCCGACTTTCTCAGATTATGGCCTCGATGCGGCCCTTTCGCGAGGGTTGCCGGGGCATTTTGACCATGTAGTGGAGCATATCCATGGCCGTTCCAAAAAGAAAAACCTCTCCGTCGAAGCGCGGCATGCGCCGCTCGGCCGACGCGCTCAAGGCCCCGACCTATGTCGAGGACAAGAATTCCGGCGAAATGCGCCGCCCGCATCACATCGACCTGAAGACCGGCATGTATCGCGGCCGCCAGGTTCTTGAGCCGAAGGAAAGCTGAGAGGCTTCCGCGGTTCGTGACGTTTCAAAGACCGGCCTCTGGCCGGTCTTTTTGCGTGCGGCCCTTGGTTGAGGGAGACCTGGGCCTCGCAGGCTGCAGAAAAGCCGGACAACCGGCTGACATTGTTATTTCATTAGGTCTTAGAGCGTGTTCGCCGCCGCCGGCGAAAAGCCTTGACGGCGCGCCTGCCGCGGATTTTACAAAAGGGGTGCCATGGAGTCGCCCAGATGTTCGGTGCCATCCCGCTGCTGATCGTGCCCTTCGTCCTCTACAATCTCGGTCTGCTGGGATTGTTCGGCGGCGGCGACGATCCCTGGACGACTGAGATGTTCTCCTTCCGCATGATGTCGGGCGGCGTGTTCTCGATGACGCTCGGTGGCCTGATGGTGCTGATCGGGCTGATCTTCCTGTTCGTCGAGATCTCAAAATCGGTGCGCACCACCAATGCCTCGATCCTCGATCACCTTTTGTCGACGCTGGTCTTCATCGCCTTCCTGGTCGAATTCCTGCTGGTGAAAGGCGCGGCGCACTCCGTCTTCTTCACGCTGATGGTCATCGCGCTGTTCGACGTGCTGGCCGGCTTCTCGGTGTCGATGCGGTCGGCCAGCCGGGATATAAACTTAAATTGACGTTGCCTCAGCTTTTCGCGCGACCACTTCCTCGTAGGCAGCGCGCAGTTGCTGGCGCACGGTCGGCGTGCCTGGCGGCGTCTTCGATGGCGCTCCGAGATGCTCATGGCGCAGTTCGTCCATGAATTGCTCCCATAGCGGCGGACCGCCCTTTTCCAGCAGCTCGGCGCGGATCGACAATTCTTCCGTGACCGGCAGCCAGACGCGTCCCCAGGCGCCGAGCTGCGCCATGATCGGCACCAGCGTGATCGCCATCTCGGTCAGGCTGTAGATCGCCTTCTGCTTGTGACTGGGGTCGTCGGCCTTGGTCAGCAGACCGAGCTCCATCAGCCGCTTCAGCCGGTCGGCCAGGATGTTGGAGGCGATGCCTTCCAGCGAGCCGTTGAGCAACTCGCGAAAATGGCGCCTGCCGCCAAAGATCATGTCGCGCAGGATGATCAGACTCCAGCGGTCGCCAAAGACCTCGAGCGACAGATTGATCGGGCAGCCGGACCGACGGTCGATGCTCATGGCACTCTCCAGAAAAACCAGTTGCATTATGATATCGGTTTGATTATCGTGCAACTGATTGCAAATTGCAATCGGATAGGAGGAGCAGATGACCAACGCGGCGCAGCTTCCCGACATCATTTCGGAAAGCTTCGGCAGTCCGAAAGATCCGCCGATCCTTTTGGTCATGGGCGCCATGGCTTCGATGCTGTGGTGGCCGGAAGCCTTCTGCCGGCAACTTGCCGAGCGCGGCCGCTTCGTCATCCGCTACGACAACCGCGACACGGGCCTATCGACCAAATTTCCGCCGGGCGCGCCGCCCTACACATTCGAGGATATGGTGGACGACGCCATGCGCGTGCTCGACGACCATGGCGTCGCCAAGGCGCATGTCGCCGGCATGTCGATGGGCGGCATGCTCGCGCAGAGCGTGGCGCTGAAATATCCCGAACGCGTCAGCGCGCTCACCGTGATCTCCTGTTCGCCGCTCGGCGTCGATACATCCGGCCTGCCCGGAACGACCGAAGCCTACAAGCAGCACTCGGCCGAAGGCGGCAATGTCGACTGGTCGAAGCGGGAGCAGGTGATCGACTTCATGGTCAAGGACGCCCGTGCCATTGCCAGCACTCGCCATCCGTTCGACGAGGGGCAGACGCGCAAGATGATCGAGGAGGATTACGGCCGTTCCGGCGGGCTGGTCAGCGCGACCAATCATTTCCTGCTCAAGGGCGGAGGCCCGCAACGCACGGTGCGGGATCTTCGCGTGCCGTTGCTCGTCATCCACGGCACCGCCGATCCGCTCTTCCCGATCGAACATGGCGAGGCGCTCGCCAAGGCGGTTCTCGGCGCAAAGCTGGTCAAGGTCGAAGGGGGCGGCCACGAACTGCATCGCAACGACTGGTCGCAGATCATCGAGGCCATCGCCGCACACGGCTAGCGCCGGCAAGACGCCGGCTTGACTCGAGCCGTCCGCGACAATAGTGAAGTAGTTACTTCAGTATCGATTATCCGAATGCGAAAGAGAGCCGGAATGTCCCTGACGCTGCATTTCCACCCGCTGGCCTCGTTCTGCTGGAAGCCGCTAATCGCGCTTTACGAGAACGACACGCCATTCGAGCCGGTCATTGTCGACCTCGGCGACGAGGCTTCCCGCGCCGCATTCCTGAAAGTGTCGCCGACCGGCAAGATGCCGGCGCTGCGTGACGATGCGCGGGACCGCACGGTGCTGGAATCGACAATCGTCGTCGAATATCTCGCCGCGCATTACCCCGGGCCGGTCGAGCTCATTCCCGCCGATATCGATCTCGCCCTGCAGGTCCGCCAGGCAGACCGCTTCTACGATTTCTACGTGCAGCATCCGATGCAGAAGATCGTCGGCGACAGGCTGCGGCCGCCGGTTAAGACCGATCCGTTCGGGGTCGAGGAGGCCCGCGCGCAGCTGCGCAACTCCTACGCCATTGTCGACGAGGAGATGGCGGCAAGGACCTGGGCCGTAGGCGAAAGCTTCACCATGGCCGACTGCGCCGCCTCGCCGGCGCTGTTCTACGCCAACAAGGTCGAGCCCTTCGGCGAAAAATTCCCGGCCTTGAAACGCTACCACGACCGGCTGCTCGCGCGCCCGTCCTTCGCCCGGGTGATCGAGGAAGCGGGACCTTACTTCAAGCTCTTTCCGTACAATAACGGCTAGAGCGAGATGCTCCACGATCCCGCCCAGCTCGACCTGATGTTCCAGGCGCTCGCCGACCCGGCGCGGCGGCAGATGGTGGACCGTCTGTCGCGCGGGCCGGCTTCGGTCAGCCAGCTTGCTGAACCGTTAGCGATGTCGTTGTCGGCCGTCGTCCAGCATCTCAACGTGCTTGAGGCAAGCGGCCTGGTGCGGACCGAAAAGCTTGGCCGGGTGCGGACCTGCCGGATCGAGCCGCAGGCGCTTCGGGCCGCCGAGCACTGGATCAACGAGCGGCGGCTTGCCTGGGAGCGTCGGCTCGACCGCCTCGGCGATTTCCTCGCTGAAACGAAAGATGAAACCTGAAGGGTCCCGTCATGAGCGAACGATCCGTCGTCCATTGCACCTTCGTCATCGAGCGCGTCTATCCGGCGGCGCCGGAGAAGGTCTATTTCGCGCTGAGCGATCCGACGGCGAAGAAGCGCTGGTTCTTTGACCTCGACAACCCCACGCCCAGCCGGCATGAGATGGATTTTCGGGTCGGCGGCAAGGAAGTGAATGCCGGCTGTCCCAGCGACGGACAGATGCATTTCTACAACGCGATCTATCACGATATCGTGCCCAACCGGCGCATCGTCTACAGCTATGAGCTTCTGTTCGGCGAAACCCGAGTCTCCGTGTCGCTTGCGACGATCGAGCTCATCGCCGAAGGCAAGGGAACGCGGCTCATCCTGACGGAACAGGGCGCCTTTTTCGACGGCATCGACTCACCGGCCACCCGCGAGCACGGCACCGGCGAATTGCTCGACGCGCTCGGGACGGCACTGGGAGCTGAGGGCTCCGGCCAAAGCGCATCGCGCTCTGGGTCTTGACGCGTGTCGTTGTCTCAGAACCGCTGCACACTTCCGAGCGACATGCATCAAACGCCAAAGACTATTCCCCAGGCGCCGTTTCCCAGAATTGGTCGAGCCAGATATTGAGCCTGAGGAAGCCGGCGCTGCTGACAGTATAGACGCGCCTTGTGCCTTCGGGCTTGGCGTTGACCAGGCCGGCGTCCAGCAGGACCTTCAGATGCTGGGAAACCGCCGGGCGTGAGACGGGCAATCCGGCGGCCAATTCGTTCACCGTCTTCGGGCCGCGCCGGAGTTCTTCCAAGAGATAGCGCCGGTTGGGATCGGCTATCGCCATAAAGGCGTCAGAAAACATCATGCCTTTATTTGTGAGGCAAAGTCTCGCGAATCTCAACTATCGGTTTCAACCTTTCTGCGCGGATCGAGCCGCGTGGCCTCGGGCGTGACGGCGCGGTCCGCGGGCTGCGTCTTGAAGGCATCGCGGTCTTCGATCGGCACCGGCGCGCGGGCGCGGATGCGAAGCAGCGTGTAGCCGGCGAGGCTGAGATGCGCGAGCGCGGTTGCCAGGAAAAGCCCCTCCGGACGCACCCAGCCCATCAAGGCCGCGGCCAAAAGCGGGCCGATCATCGTGCCAAAGCCGTAGAGCAAGAGCAGACCGCCCGAAACCTTGACGAAGTCCTCGGAGCGGGCGTGGTCGTTGGCATGAGCGACGGCGATCGAGTAGAGCGTATAGGCGAAGGCACCATAGGCGGCGGTCATCACGATGATGAAAACGCCCGAACGCGGCGCGATCAGGAAGATCAGCATCGCGACCAGGGCTGCGCCGAAGGCTGCGCCGGCCAGCACGAAGCGCCGGTCGGTTGTATCCGACAGCCGCCCGGCCGGTAGCTGCATGGCGGCACCGGAAATGACCACCAGGCTCATCATCAGCGCGATCTCGGCGGTCGATATGCCGACGCGCGCGCCATAGACGGCGCCCAGCGTGCCCCAAGCACCGTTGGCGATGCCGATCAGGAGGCAGGCCACCGCCGACACCGGCGAGTTGGCGTAAAGGCTTTTGACGTCGAGCTTGACGTCCTGCAGGGGCTTGGGATGCGACTGCGTCGACACGGCCGTCGGAATGAGCGACAGGCAAAACAGGATGCCGGTGATCATGAACAGCGAGGCCGACCGAACATCGCCGCCGGCGACGATCATCTGGCCGCCCATGATCGAGGCATAGGTGACCATCATATAGAGGCCGAAGACGGTGCCGCGGTTCTCGTTGGTGGCCTTCTCGTTCAGCCAGCTCTCGATCACCATGAAGGCCCCGGCCATGGTGAAGCCGGTGAAGGCGCGCAAAAGGATCCAGAAATATTCGTCGATGATGAGGCCGGTGAGCAGCGCGATGATCGCGCCCGACGCGGCGAAGGCGCCGAAAGCCCTGACATGGCCGGCGCGGCGCACGAGACGCGGCGCGAAGAAGCAGCCGGCGACGAAGCCGCCGGCCCAGGCCGTGCCCATCAGGCCGAGCGATGCGGTCGAAAAGCCTTCCACCTGGCCGCGCAGCGGCAGGAGCAGCCCGTGCAGGCCGGATGCGGCGAGCAGGAACGCGGTGCCGCGCAGCAGCGAGAGGATCGGTCTGTAGGTTGCAAACATCGCTTGATCCGGGTTCGAGACGCAGGGCCTGAAGACAGATGTATTCGGGCTTTTCGGCGGCGAGAGAGCACGCCGAACAATTTATCCGCGGCGGAACAGCGACTCGGCGGCGGATTTGGTGGCGCCCTTGGCGGTGCGCTCGGCTTCCAGCCTGGCGATCTCGTCGCGCAGCAATGCGATGCGCTCGGACAATTCGTCGACGGACAACAAAGACAGGTCCTGGCCGATCTCGTGCGGGCGCTGCTTTTTCCTGGGTTCGTCGTCGAAGATCGCCATCCGTCGCTCCTCTCTTACTCGGCCATTTGCCTGATTTGGCAATCGGCATACATAGAGCAATTCCGGGAAAAATGCGTGGCGGTTTTCCGCCCGGAATAGCGTAGGAACAAAGAGTTGGAGCAGGTTGGCGCTTCTTCAAGCGCCGAACTGCTCCAGGCAGCGGCGCCGATGCAAACGGGCGGCGATAGACCGGGATACAGGGAGAACACGATATCATGGCAAACGGACAGAAGATTCCGGCGAAGATGACGGCCATCGCGATCTCGCAACCGGGTGGGCCAAAGGTGCTCAAGCCGGAAACGCGCGACGTGCCGGTGCCCGGCCCCGGCGAAGTGCTGATCCGGGTGCACGCGGCCGGCGTCAACCGGCCGGACGTCCAGCAGCGCAAGGGCGCCTATCCGCCGCCGCCCGGTGCATCCGACTTGCCGGGCCTCGAAGCGTCGGGCGAAATCGCGGCGCTCGGCGACGAGATATCGCGCTGGCGCATCGGCGACCGGGTCTGCGCGCTGACGCCGGGCGGCGGCTATGCCGAATATGTCAAGGTTCATACCGGCAGCGTGCTGCCGCTGCCGGCGGGTTTCACGCATTCGGAAGCCGCCGCGGTTCCGGAAAACTACTTCACCGTCTGGCACAATGTATTCGAGCGCGGCGGCCTGAAGAAAGGCGAGACGCTGCTTGTCCATGGCGGTTCGTCCGGCATTGGCACCACCGCCATCCAGCTCGCCTCGGCCTTCGGCGCCACTGTGATCACCACCGCCGGCAGCAAGGAGAAATGCGACGCCTGCCTGAAGCTCGGCGCCGACCGGGCAGTCAACTACCGCGAGGAGGATTTCGTTGCCGCCGTGAAGGATGCGACCGATGGCAAGGGCGCCGACGTCATCCTCGACATGGTCGGCGGCGATTATGTCGGGCGCAATTACGATGCCGCGGCCGTCGAAGGGCGCATCGTACAGATCGCGGTGCAGGCCGGGGCCGTGGCCAGCGCGGACTTCTCCAAGATCATGGTGAAACGGCTGACCCATACCGGCTCGACGCTTCGCCCGCGTACCGTCGAGTTCAAGGCGGCGATCGCAGCCGCGCTCGAGGCCCAGGTGTGGCCACTGCTCGGTACGCGCAAGGTGGCTCCCGTGATGGACATGATCTTTCCGCTGACCGAAGCCTGGCGGGCGCACGAGCGGATGGAAGAGGGCGAGCATATCGGCAAGATCGTCCTCGACGTGGAGTAGGATGGGCCGTTATTCAGGTGAGGCGGCCTGCAAATGCCGGGCTTCTGCGCTTCCGGTGCTTGCGTACTAAAGTACGCTCCGCTCCGGTTCTCGAAGTCCACCATTTTCGACTCGGCCTGACCTGAATCTCGACCCATCCTGGCGTCGGCGCGTGTCCGGCTCCAAGCTGAACGAAACCTTAATGCTGCATTGCACAAAACGCATTGCGGCCATGCAAAAGCGTCCGTTCAATTTGTGGGCAGGAGTGCCTATTTACGCGGCATCAAACGATTTGACCAAACGACTGGAGAACCATCATGAACCCGATCAGTGCTTTCCGTAAGTGGCGCATGTACAACGAGACCGTGCGCGAATTGAACAAGCTCAATGCCCGCCAGCTGAGCGACCTCGGCATTAACCGGGCCGACATCGAGCGTATCGCCCGCCAGGCGGTGTAATCAGACGCAGCCCGGCCTCGCGGTCGGGCTGCGACATGCAAGCCAGAGCCGTCGAGACGCTTGCTTTGTTTCCGGTTCCAAGCCCGCTGGACCTCGTCCAGCGGGTTTTGTCTTTTTAGGGCCTTGAATCGGCCCTTCCAAAAACATTGCGAAAATTGGAGGGAGCGTTTATACAGGCCGCGAATTTCCCATTTTGGTGGCTCTAAAACCACCGCCCGCGCGGGAACGCGGGCGAACGAGAAGGATTTTTGATATGGCCAATTCGCTGCTGATGCCCAAGGCGACCGCCGTCTGGCTGGTCGACAACACCGCGCTTTCCTTCGAGCAGATCGCGCAGTTCTGCGGGCTGCATCCGCTGGAGGTCAAGGCGATCGCCGACGGCGAGTCGGCCCAGGGCATCAAGGGCATGGACCCAATCATCACCGGTCAGCTGACGCGCGACGAGATCGCGCGCGGCGAGAAGGACATCAACTACCGGCTGAAGCTGTCGGAGCCGAAGGTGCGGGTGCCGGAATCGAAGCGCAAGGGCCCGCGCTACACGCCTTTGTCGAAGCGCCAGGACCGGCCGAACGCCATCTTGTGGCTGGTGCGCAACCATCCCGAGCTCAAGGATGCGCAGATTGCCCGTCTCGTAGGCACCACCAAGTCGACGATCGAGCAGATCCGCGAACGAAAGCACTGGAACTCGGCCAATCTGCAGCCGATGGATCCGGTGACGCTCGGCCTCACCTCGCAGATCGACCTGGACCTCGAAGTCAACCGCGCCTCGCGCGGCCGCGAGCCGGCGCAGCCGGTCGGCGACACGCTGCTGCCCGCCGCGCTCACCGAACGGCTGGTGCCGGCGCCGGAGAAGCCGAAGGACGAGGACCAGGAGCTCGATGCCAACGCCGTCTTCGCCAAGCTTTCGGCGCTCAAGTCGAAGGACAAGAACGAAGACGAGGAATGAGCGCTCTTACCTTCTCCCCTTGTGGGAGAAGGTGGATCGGCGCGATAGCGCCGAGACGGATGAGGGGTGTTCCAGCGGAGTGAGACGCGGCGTTCCCTGGAACACCCCTCATCCGGCCGCTTCGCGGCCACCTTCTCCCACAAGGGGAGAAGGAGAAAAGCGCAAGTCACGTCCGCGCGGCGCGGTCGGGGGCCATGCCGTAATCCTCTGAGCGCTCGACGGCGCGGTAGAAATCGGCGAGCTGCTTGCCCCGCTCCGGCTTGAAGATGCGGCCGGCAATGACGACCGAGGCGATGCGATCGATGCGGAAGGCGCGGAAATCGTCGCGCATCTCGCACCAGGCGACCAGTGTCCAGACCTTGCCCCAGAACCACAGCCCCAACGGCCTGATGTCGCGCGCGGTGCCGCGACCGGCTTCGTCGGAATAGTCGATGGTCAGCACCTGGCGCTTCTCGATGGCGCGCTCGATCAGGTCGATCGCTTCCCGCGCGGCGTCGCTCACCACCCACATCGGCGTGTGGATCTCGGTGCGGGCGATGCGGTCCTTCTCGGTGTCGGGCAGCACGGCGCCGATCTTGACCAGCGCCTCGTCGGCGGCCCTCGCCATCGTAGCGCCGCCGAAGGCGCGCACCATGCGGGCGCCGGCAACCAGCGCCACGATCTCGTCACGTGTGAACATCAGCGGGGGAAGGTCGAATCCCTCCCGCATCATGTAGCCGACGCCCGCTTCGCCATCGATCGGCACGCCGGTCGACTGCAGGTCAGCTATGTCGCGGTAAATGGTGCGCTCGGACACCTCGAGCCATGCGCCTAGCTTCTGCGCGGTGACCAGCCGGCCGCCCCGCAAATGCTGCACGATCTGGAAAAGCCTGTCAGCACGACGCATCGCTAGATCCCCCGAGGATTATAGCATAAGCCCTTCGCGCTTGCGCAGCGCGGCAACGATTTCGCTCCGAAGGACAGTCGCGGCGACGGCTTGATGTGGTTGACGCCCGGTGCGTTCAGCTTGTCGTTCCAGCTTCTCACCATTGCGGATTACTCCGGATCGTCGAACCATGTTCGTTCCTGTCAGGATCGAAGCCGCTCCAATTACCGCATGCCTCCTGACAACATACTGTCAGGAGGCTGCGGCGAAGCTACCGGCAAACAAAGGCTTCTTTCCCTGAACTCAACATCGCTGGCCATTACATCTGGGCGCGCTACCGCCACAATCCAAGTCGCGGCGGCAAAATTTCAGTTTTCGCGCACGCGGCCCTGGTAAAGGTCCGGCCAGCCGATGTCCTTGCGGATGTCCGCCGGCAAGGTGTTCAGGAAACGCTGGGTGCGAATCTCGTTGCGCACGGTGCGGATTCTGCCGACATAATGCTGCACACTACGCAGAATTGTAAAACCGTTCATGACCTCACTCCTCTCTTTTTGATGGGAAGAGTATCTCACACCCCTCCTGACAGCAGTCTGTCAGGAGGTTGGCAGGGTGCGGAGAAAGACGGTGCGGGGCCGCTCGCAGCGTTCGAATAGGCCCTATTTCTGTCAGGAATGCTCCGCCCGAGGGTGCGCTCGAGAACAGCTTTGACAGTCGCCATCGATGCTGGTCAAAGGCGGCATGACGAAACTGCTCGCCCTTGTCATCTGCGGCATCATGCTGATCCAGGTCATCAAGCCGCTGGGCTGGCCGGGGCTGAAGCGGCGCGGCGATTTTTGGAAGCTGGCGCTGCTTGCGATGGCCGCGATCTCGCTGGCGGCGGTGCTTGGACACTGGGCATAGGCCTGTCCATATTCAGGGGACCGCCCGCGAGTGGCGCGTCCTGCCGTTCACGCGCAGCAGTCCGACCGATCCTTGTCTTTGTCCCGATATTCGTCATGCAGGCGCACCCAGTCCATCAGGTTGTGATAGGGACCCGTCTCGCCGCGGCCCTTCGGCGTCATGTCGAGATAATGATAGGCGCCGATCAGCGCATCGCCGCCGCGGGCGCGCGACATGAAGGTGAGCAAGATGTCGCCGCACTCGTTGCGATAGAAGATGCTGGTGCCAGGCAGGTCTTTCGACCGCAGCGGGCGCTTCTCGAAATTGTAGGTGGTTTCGCCCGCCGCGATCTGCCTGTCGGTGAAGGAGACCTGCAGGTCGAAGTTGAAATCGGACGCATAGGACGACACCCAGTCGAACTTCCAGCCCATGCGCCGCTTGTAAGGCAGGATTTCGAGCAGCGGCGCACGCGAGACGACAACCAGCGAGACGTCATGATGCTTCAGATGCCGGTCGGCGCCATCGATATGGTCGGCGAGGAACGAGCAGCCCTCGCAGCGGTGGTCGGAGCCCGGCGCCATCATGAAATGATAGACGATGAGCTGGCTCTTGCCGGCGAACAGTTCGGCAAGATGCTTCGGCCCCGCTTCGCTCTCGAAAACATAATCCTTGCGCAGCTTGAACCAGGGCAGTTGCCGCCGCTCCGCGGCGATAAGCTCGCGGAACTTTGTCAGCTCCTTCTCGCGTTCGAGATGCTTGCGATGCGCTTCGAACCAGTCTTCGCGCGAAACCACGGCATTGCGATGCATGACCATCTCCTGTCCTCTCCTGCCAAGGACGTTCGACATCGGCGCGATCCGACATGGCCGATAGCGGTCGGCGCCTGACAAGTGGGAAGGCGGCCCGCAAAAAGCAAAAACCCGGGCTGCCGGCCCGGGTTTTATGCACTGCTCAGAGATGGCGTCAGGCGGCCTTTTCCAGTGCCGGCTGCCATTTCCCGAGCGCCGCCAGATGGTTCATGTGGGCCCGGTGAGTGAAGGCAGCCTGGCCGGCGGCAATGTTCGAGGCCTTGCCGCTCCATGCCTTCTGCGGCGCGGCCTGCAGCGCGCGGCCATAGGAGAAGGTCAGTTTCCAAGGATGCGGGCCGATGGCGTTGATGGCATTGAGGTTGGCGGTCGCCTCCTCGTCCTCCTGGCCGCCGGAGAGGAAGGCAATGCCGGGCACTGCCGACGGCACCACTTCGCGGAACAGCTTTATCGTCTTTTCGGCGATTTCCTCCGGGCTGTCGCTCTTGCCCGACTTCTTGCCGGAGATGACCATGTTCGGCTTCAGGATCGAGCCTTCCAGCACGACGCGGGCCGCGTAAAGCTCGTCGTAGAGCTTGATCAGCGTCGCCTTGGAGACGTCGTAGCAGGTGTCGATCGAATGCGCCCCGTCCATCAGCACTTCCGGCTCGACGATCGGCACGATGCCGGCCTCCTGGGATAGCGCGGCATAGCGGGCCAGCGCGTGGGTGTTCGAGGCGATCGAATTGGCCGAGGGTACGCCCTTACTGGTGTCGATGTCGATCACCGCGCGCCATTTGGCGAAACGGGCGCCAAGCTTGTAGTAGTCGGCGAGCCGCTCGCGCAGCCCATCCAGGCCCTCGGTGATGGTGTCGCCGGGAAAGCCGGCGAGAGGCTTGGCGCCGAGATCGACTTTGATGCCGGGAATGGCGCCGGACGCCTTGATGATGTCGACCAGCGGTGTGCCGTCGGCGGCCTTCTGGCGAATGGTCTCATCGTAGAGAATGACGCCGGAGATGTATTTTGACATCGCCTCCTTGGACCGGAACATCATCTCGCGATAGTCGCGCCGGTTATCGGCCGTGGATTCGACGCCGATGACGTCAAAACGCTTCTTGATGGTGCCGGAGCTCTCATCGGCGGCCAACAGGCCCTTGCCGCCGCTCACCATCGCGGCGGCGATATCTTCGAGACGTTCGCTCATGGGTGCTCTCCTACGCTGCGTTTATTCCGCGCTAGCAGAACACTACCGCCAAAGGAATGACGCCGGAAAGCTAGAATCGATTGAAAGCCGCGCGGGCTTTGCCTGGTCTCGGACTGTTTACCGCTTCAGCACCTCGACGCCGGGCAGCGGCTTGCCTTCCATCCATTCGAGGAACGCGCCGCCGGCGGTCGAGACATAGGTGAAGTCGTCGGCGACGCCAGCATGGTTGAGCGCGGCCACCGTGTCGCCGCCGCCGGCCACCGAGACCAGCTTGCCCGCCTTGGTGCGGGCCGCGGCATGCTTTGCCGCCGCCACCGTGGCGCGGTCGAAAGGCTCGATCTCGAAGGCGCCGAGCGGACCGTTCCAGACCAGCGTCGCGGCGCGGTCGATCCAGTCGTTGACGCTCTGCACGGTCTTTGCGCCGACGTCGAGGATCATGCCGTCGGCCGGCACGTCCGAGATGGCGATGGTCTCGCTGGCGGCGCCCGCCTTGAATTCCTTGGCCACGACGCCATCTGCGGGCAGGATGATGGCGCAGCCGGCTTCGGCCGCCTCGATCATGATCTGCTTGGCGGTGCCGGCGAGGTCATGCTCGCAGAGCGATTTGCCGACATCGGTGCCGCGCGCGGCAAGGAAGGTGTTGGCCATGCCGCCGCCGATCACCAGCGCATCGACCTTCTTCACCAGGTTCATCAACAGGTCGATCTTGGTCGAGACCTTGGCGCCGCCGACGATGGCCACTACCGGCCGTACCGGATCGCCGAGGCCCTTTTCCAGCGCGTCGAGCTCGGCCTGCATGGTGCGGCCGGCATAGGCCGGCAAATGATGCGCCAGACCCTCGGTCGAAGCATGCGCGCGGTGCGCGGCCGAAAAGGCGTCGTTGACATAGATGTCGCCATTGGCGGCGAGCTGTTCGGTGAAGGCCGGTTCGTTCTTCTCCTCCGCTTTGTGGAAGCGAGTGTTCTCGAGCAGCAGGACGTCGCCGTCCTTCATCGCCGTGACGGCTTCGGCGGCCTTGGCGCCGATGCAGTCGGCGGCGAAACCGACCGGGCGGCCGAGAACGTCAGCCGTGGCCCTGGCGATCGGCTCCAGCGAGAATTCGTCCGACGGGCCGTCCTTGGGGCGGCCGAAATGCGCAAGCAGGATGACCTTGGCGCCCTTTTTCGAGAGCTCGGCGATGGTCGGGCCGATGCGCTCGATGCGAGTGGCGTCGGTCACCTTGCCGTCGGCGACGGGAACGTTGAGGTCGACGCGCACCAGGACGCGCTTGCCGCTGACGGCGCCGATATCGTCGAGTGTCTTGAAGCCGGCCATGGTCGTTCCTTCCTAGTGCCTTGACGCAATCCGGACGGAAAACCGCCCACACTTTTCCTGAAATTGCTCTAGCGAAAACGCGGCGACCTTACTCGGCGCGGAAGACGATGCAAGGGCCGCGTCAATGGCGCGCGCGCAAAAATGATGTCGCGGTGAGACATCAGCCTTCGCCGGTTGCCTTTTGCCCGTCCGGTGCGGGCGCCACGGTGTCGACCGGCACGTCGTCGGCTGCCTGCTTCGCCGCCGGCCTGCGCCAGCTGCGGATCAGCGCTGCGATGCGGTCGCCGATCTCACCGGCGCTCATGAACACCGGCACGCGCGCGACCGGCGCGGTCGGCTCGAAGGACAGGCCAAGGCCGGTGATTCTGCCTTTCTCATCGACATCGCGCACGATCAGCTCGATCGGTCCGATCATCACACGGTCGGCATATTCGGCACGGCCGCCGAGCCGCTCGGTAACGAGCGCTGCAACGGTGAGCTTCTGCTCGGCCTCGGACAGGCCGGGGGCATAGGCGGCTTCCAGCTCCGCGGCCGAGCGGGCCGGATCGACGGCAAAGGCGCCGAAGAAGTCGGCATCCTCAGGATCGACCACGGCGCGGCTGGCAAAAAGCTTGTCGAGCAGGCGCGGGTAGCGGTCCGGTACGAAGATGTAGACCTGATCGCCGGCCGCCAGCCGACCCATGTCCTGGAAGCGCATCGAGCGGCCGTCGCGCAGCACCAGCGAGGGCCTCGCCCAGCGCGGGATGCGCTCGCCCCGCGCCACCGGACTGCCGGCTGCTACGCGATAGGCGAGCAGCTCATGATGTGCCGAGCCCGGCAATTCGAGCTCCACCTTGTCCAGCGGCCCAAGACGGGCCGGCACGATCAGGCCGAGGCGGCGCGCCAGCGGACCGACCGTCCAGCCCTGCACCACCAACGATACGAGCACGATGATGAAGGCGGCGTTGAAGATCAGGCGGCCGTGCTCGAGGCCGCCGAGCAGAGGCGTGATAGCGAGCAGGATCGAGACCGCGCCGCGCAGGCCGACCCAGGAGACGAAGGCGACCTCGGGACGCGGCAGCCGGAACGGGATCAGGCAAAGCCAGACGGCGACCGGGCGGGCGACGAAGATCAGGAACAGGCCGAGCAGGATCGCCGGCACGAGGATTTCGGGGAATTGCGAGGGTGTGGCGAACAGGCCGAGGATCAGGAACATGATGATCTGCGCCAGCCACGACATGCCGTCCTGGAAACGCTTCAGGATGGTGACGGCGCGTATGTCGGAATTGCCGGCGATCAGTCCGGCAAGGTAGACGGCGAGGAAGCCCGAGCCGCCGACGGCGCCGGCTGCCGCGAACACCATCAGCGACAGCGTCAGCACGAAGATCGGCAGCAGGCCGTGATCGAGATTCAACCGCTCGACCAGACGCACGATGGCAAAACCGCCGAGCACGCCGATGATGGCGCCGAGCCCCATATTGGCGAGGAAGCCGAGCAGAAGGTTGGTGGCCAGCACGTTGGCTTCCGGGTTGGCATGCGCGGCGATGATCTCGACCAGGGTGATGGTGAGGAAGATGGCGATCGGGTCGTTGGTGCCGGATTCCACTTCGAGCGTCGCGCGCACGCGCTCGCGCAGGTGGATCTCGCCGGCGCGCAGCAGGAAGAAGACGGCGGCCGCGTCGGTGGAGGCGACGGCAGCGCCAAGCAGGGAGGATTCCAGCCAGCTGAGCTTGAGAACATAGGAAGCGGCGGCGCTGAAGATGGCTGTGGTCAGGATAACGCCGATCGTGGCCAGCGACAGCGCCGGCCCGGCTGCTTGCCTGAGCGCGTTGAGCGGCGTGCCGAAACCGGAATCGAACAGGATGACGGCCAAAGCCAGTGAGCCGGCAAAATAAGCCAGCCGCGCATTGTCGAATTCGATGCCGAGGCCATCAACGCCGGTGGCAAGCCCGATGCAGAGGAAGAGCAGCAGCAAAGGAGCGCCGAAGCGGAAGGCGATCAGGCTCGAAAACGCGGCGGCGACAATGAGCGCCGTGCCGACCAGCGTCACGAGATAGATCGCATGCTCCATCCGCTGTTGCCCCTCCAAATCCCTCTGTTTGTGGCTTTACGGGAGAGTGGGGCGAAGACATGACCAGTGCAAGGCAACAGGATGTTTTTTGGGTTCAATGCTTCCAAACTTCGTCATTCCAGGGCGAAGCAGGAGCGAAGCTCAGCCGCGGATTCTGGAATGACGACGCGATTGGTGTTCCGGCTAGTCACCATGGTGCGCTGATCCGCCGAGACTTAAACGAAAACGCCCGGCCGAAGCCAGGCGTTTTGAGCTGTAAATTGACGAGCGATCAGCCGATGGTCTTGCCGAAGGCGACGGCGGTGTCGCCCATGCGGTTCGAGAAGCCCCATTCGTTGTCGTACCAGGACAGCACCGAGACGAAGTTGCCGTCCATCACCTTGGTCTGGTCGAGTGCCACGATCGAGGAATGCGGGTCGTGGTTGAAGTCGATCGACACGTTCGGGTGATGGGTGACCGACAGAACGCCCTTCAGCTTGCCATTAGACGCGGCGATGACCGCTTCGTTGATCTCCTGAGCGGAAGTCGAGCGCTTGGCGATGAACTTGAAGTCGACAACCGAGACGTTCGGGGTCGGCACGCGGATCGAAATGCCGTCGAGCTTGCCCTTGAGCTCGGGCAGGACAAGGCCGATCGCCTTGGCGGCGCCCGTCGAGGTCGGGATCTGCGACAGCGCCGCGGCGCGGGCGCGGTAGAGATCCTTGTGCATGGTGTCCAGCGTCGGCTGGTCGCCGGTGTAGGAGTGGATCGTCGTCATCATGCCCTTCTCGATGCCGACGGTCTCGTGCAGCACGGCCGCCAGCGGCGCCAGGCAGTTGGTGGTGCAGGACGCGTTCGAGATGACGATGTGGTCCTTGGTCAGCTTGTCGTGGTTGATGCCGTAGACGACGGTGAGGTCGGCGCCTTCGGCCGGGGCCGAGACGAGAACGCGCTTGGCGCCGGCGGTCAGGTGCGCGGCGGCCTTGTCGCGGGCGGTGAAGATGCCGGTACATTCGAGCGCGATGTCGACACCGAGCTCCTTCCAGGGCAGCTGGGTCGGATCCTTGATCGCGGTGACCTTGAACTTCTCCTTGCCGACCGAGATCTGGTCGCCGTCGACAGTCACCTCATGCGGGAAGCGGCCATGCACGCTATCATAGCGCAACAGGTGCGCATTGGTCTCGACCGGGCCGAGGTCGTTGACGGCGACCACATCGATGTCCTTGCGGCCGGATTCATGGATGGCGCGCAGGATGTTGCGGCCGATGCGGCCAAATCCGTTGATGGCAACTCTGACGGTCATTGTTCTCTCCCTTGGGGCGGATGGGTCCGCAGTGTCATAACGGCGGAAGGCGCAAGAATCCAGCCGCAGAAGGTCGCATTTAAATCGATTAGGTTGGTCCAGCCCGGCAAAACCGTTAATCGGGCTGCCGGGCCCGAGGCAATTCTCCTACTCGCCGTGTAGCCGGGCTTCGACCGCCTTGGCGGCAGCTTCGGCGGTGATGCCGAAATGCGGATAGAGCTGCTCGATCGAGCCGGAGGCGCCAAAACCGTGCATGCCTACGAAAATGCCGTCGGTGCCGATCAGGTGATCCCAGCCCTGGCGGATGCCGGCTTCGATCGCGACCTTCACCTTGGCGTTGCCGATCGTCTTCTTGCGGTAATCCTCGCTCTGCTGGTCGAACAGCTCGAAGCAGGGCACAGAGACGACGCGGGTCGGATGGCCGTGCTTTTCCAGCAGGTCGCGCGCGCCAAGCGCGATCTCGACCTCGGAGCCGGTGGCGAAGATCGTCACCACGGCCTCGCCGCCGGCGGCGGCCAACTCATAGGCGCCCCGGCTGGAGAGGTTCGTCGCCGAGTGCTCCGTGCGCACGGTCGGCAGGTTCTGGCGGGTCAACGCCAGCGTCGAGGGCGTCTTTTCGGATTCCAGCGCGATCTGCCAGCATTCTGCGGTTTCGACCGCGTCGGCCGGGCGGAAGACATTGTGGTTGGGGATGGCGCGCAGTGCGGCCAGATGCTCGACCGGCTGATGGGTCGGGCCGTCCTCGCCGAGACCGATAGAATCATGCGTCATGACGAAGATCGAGCGGATGCCCATCAGCGAGGCAAGGCGCATCGACGGGCGGGCGTAGTCGGAGAAGCACAGGAAGGTGCCGCCATAGGCGATCAGGCCGCCATGCAGGGTCAGGCCGTTGATCGCCGCCGCCATGCCGTGCTCGCGAATGCCGTAATGGACATAGCGCTGGCCGTAATCGTCGGGGGTGATGTTCTTGGTCTGGCTGGTCTTGGTGTTGTTGGAGCCGGTGAGGTCGGCCGAGCCGCCGATCGTTTCCGGCACAGCGCCGTTGATGACTTCCAGCGCCATCTCCGACGACTTGCGGGTGGCGACCTTCGGCTTGTCGGCCGACAGCTTCTTCTTGTAGTCGGCGATGACGGCGTCGAAGTTGGAGGGCAGCTTGCCTGCGAGGCGGCGCTCGAACTCGGCCTTGAGCTTCGGCTCGGCCTTCGCCAGGCGGCCTTCCCAATCGGCGCGGGCCTTGGCGCCGCCCGTGCCGACGGCGCGCCATGCGTCGAGGATGTCGGCCGGAATCTCGAAGGGCGGCGAGTCCCAGTTGAAGAATTTGCGCGCGCCGGCGATTTCCTCGGCGCCGAGCGGCGAGCCATGCGCTTTGTTGGTGCCGGCCTTGGTCGGGGCGCCGAAGCCGATGGTGGTCTTGCAGGCGATCATCGTCGGCTTGTCGGAATGGCGCGCCGCCTCGATGGCATACGCGATCGCTTCCGGATCGGTGCCGTCGATGTGGCTGGCGTTCCAACCGCTGGCCTGGAAGCGGGCGACCTGGTCGGTGTTGTCGGCGAGCGAGACCGGACCGTCGATCGAGATGTTGTTGTTGTCCCAGAAGACGATCAGCTTGTTGAGCTTCAGATGCCCGGCCAGCGCGATGGCTTCCTGGGATACACCTTCCATCAGGCAGCCGTCCCCAGCCAGCACATAGGTATAATGGTTGACGAGGTCGTTGCCGAAGGCGGCGTTCATGATGCGCTCGCCGAGCGCGAAGCCGACCGAATTGGCAAGACCCTGGCCGAGCGGGCCGGTGGTGGTCTCGATGCCGGCGGCATGGCCGTATTCGGGATGGCCGGCGGTCTTGGAGCCGAGCTGGCGGAAATTCTTGATCTGGTCGATCGTCATGTCCTCATAGCCGGTGAGGTAGAGGAGCGAATAGAGCAGCATCGAGCCGTGGCCGGCCGACAGAATGAAGCGGTCGCGGTCGGCCCAGTGCGGTGCCTTGGCGTCGAATTTCAGGAAACGGCTGAACAGCACCGTGGCGATGTCGGCGCAGCCCATGGGCAGGCCTGGGTGACCGGAGTTCGCCTTCTCGACGGCGTCCATGGAAAGGAAACGGATCGCGTTGGCCATCCGATCATGTTGTTCACGCGAGGTCATGCTTCCTCCGGAAGTGAGTTGGAGCCTGGGGAGAACCCTTGGAAAAGGATGCCGCGACACATAGCAGGCGCGGTCTTTTAGTCAACAAATCGGGATGGATTTTGCCGGGCTTGTGATGGCACCCGGCGCCTACATTAGTGATAGCGGGGGACAGTCGCGAGAGCTTTGTTGACGCGCCCTTCACCCGGCGCCTAATCTTTCCCAGGTAACGCATTCTGAACGCGTGCGATTCGGTGATGGGCAGGGCATAGGACGAAGCCATGACCGGGGAAACGACCCTCAAGGAAGTCATCGCCAGGCTGGGCAAGGCCATGGAAGGGCTGGAAAACGCCGTGGCGGCGAAGCTCGAGCATGAGCGCGATTATTCGGAAGCCGAGGCCGAGGTGCAGCGCATGAACGCCGATCGTTCGCGCCTGGCGCAGGAGCTCGACAATTCGGAGGCGCGCGCCGAGCGGCTGGAGGACGCCAACAAGGAAGTGTCGCGGCGGCTGGTGACCGCCATGGAAACCATCCGCGCGGTCCTGGACAGGTAAGGCAATGGCACAGGTCACGGTTTCCATCGACGGCAAGCAGTATCGCATGGCCTGCGACGAAGGCCAGGAAGAGCATCTGATCGACCTTGCCGAGCGCTTCGACCGCTATGTCTCGCACCTGAAGGATTCCTTCGGCGAGATCGGCGACCAGCGGCTCACCGTCATGGCCGGCATCATGGTGATGGACGAGCTCTCGGAGCTCACCAAGCGTGTCAAAGGCATGGAGAGCGAAGTGCTGACCTTGCGCAAGACGCGCGACGAGGCGCTGACCAAGGCCGACAAGAGCGACAGCGTGCTCACGACCGCGCTCGGCGCGCTCGCGCAGCGCATGGAAGACCTCACGGCGACGCTCGCGATAAGGAAAGCCTGAGCGGCCCACCCTCTCGCGAAAGCGCAAAATCCTGCCGAAGAGCGCCGTGCTCGCCAAAAAAATATTTGGCTGCAGCGGGCTAGGTTACGGCTCCTGGCGTTTGACCGATGCCGCGATGGTGGTAGCTTAGAATGCTTGCCGGCCGCGCCGGCCATCGTTTCATAAAAGGGTAGGGATAGGTCATGAGTCTTCGTATCAACGATGTCGCGCCGGATTTCACGGCCGAGACCACGCAGGGCACCATCAAATTCCACGACTGGATCGGCGACGGCTGGGCGGTGCTGTTCAGCCATCCGAAGAATTTCACGCCGGTCTGCACCACCGAGCTCGGCACCATGGCCGGCCTGGAAGGCGAGTTCAAAAAGCGCAACGTCAAGATCATCGGCATCTCGGTCGATCCGGTATCGAGCCACGAGAAGTGGCAGGCTGACATCAAGACCGCCACCGGCCAGACGGTGAACTACCCGCTGATCGGCGATAAGGACCTCAAGGTCGCCAAGCTTTATGAAATGTTGCCGGCAGGCGCCGGCGAGACCTCCGAGGGCCGCACGCCGGCCGACAACGCCACCGTGCGCTCGGTCTATGTCATCGGCCCGGACAAGAAGATCAAGCTGGCGCTGACCTATCCGATGACCACGGGCCGCAACTTCGACGAGATCCTGCGCGTCATCGATTCCATCCAGCTGACGGCCAAGCACCAGGTGGCGACGCCGGCCAACTGGAAGCAGGGCGACGACGTCATCATCACCGCCGCCGTCTCCAACGAAGACGCGATCAAGCGTTTCGGCGCGTATGAGACGGTTCTTCCTTACCTCAGGAAGACCAAGCAGCCGACGGCCTGAGCCTTTCCTTCTCCCCGTTCCACGGGGAGAAGGTGCCCGAAGGGCGGATGAGGGGCGGCGCCGCGGTCGAGGATCAGCGCGCCTGCCTCGCGAAGACAGTTGCTGGAAAAGACAACCTCGCAGCCTCGGCGCTGCCCCTCATTGCCCTGCCGGGCATTTCTCCCCGTATAGTGACGGGGAGAAAGGGGCGCGCGACCGCTTTAGCCATACAAAAAAGGCGGCGCCGAAGCGCCGCCTTATTCATTGATTCCTTGAGCTTGTTACGCCGCCGGCTGCGCCTCGATGGTCCGCAGCGCCTGGGTCTGACGCTTGGCGGCGGCCTTGACCGCGTCCTGCACCTTCTCGAAGGCGCGCACCTCGATCTGACGCACACGCTCGCGGCTGATGTCGAACTCGGCCGAGAGTTCTTCCAGCGTCAGCGGCTCTTCGGCCAGGCGACGCGCCTCGAAGATGCGCCGCTCGCGGTCGTTGAGCACCGACAGGGCACCCGACAGCATGGTGCGCCGGTTTTCCAACTCGTCCTGCTCGATGAGCATTTCTTCCTGGCTCTCGTGATCGTCGACCAGCCAGTCCTGCCATTCGCCGGACTCGCCTTCGCTCGCCCGGATCGGGGCGTTGAGCGAAGCGTCGCCCGAAAGGCGGCGGTTCATCGACACCACTTCGGCCTCGGAAACGTTGAGGCGAGTGGCGATCTCGGCGATCTGCTCGGGCTTCAAGTCGCCATCGTCGAGCGCCTGGATCTTGCCCTTCACCTTGCGCAGGTTGAAGAACAGACGCTTCTGATTGGCGGTGGTGCCCATCTTGACCAGGCTCCACGAGCGCAGGATGTATTCCTGGATCGAGGCCTTGATCCACCACATGGCATAGGTGGCGAGCCGGAAACCACGCTCCGGTTCGAATTTCTTCACGGCCTGCATGAGGCCGACATTGCCTTCCGAGATCACCTCGCCGATCGGCAGGCCGTAGCCGCGATAGCCCATGGCGATCTTGGCGACGAGCCGCAAATGGCTGGTGACGAGCTTGTGGGCAGCCGTAGTGTCCTGATGCTCGGCATAACGCTTTGCGAGCATGTACTCTTCCTGCGGCTGAAGCATCGGAAAGCGGCGGATTTCTTCCAGGTAACGGGCGAGACCGCCTTCACCGGAAACGATACTGGGTAATGATTGGGCCATGATAGCGCCCCTCTCTCTTTGGAGTGGATGCCCCCGAAACGCGGCGGGCATTCGTCACGGATCCCAAAGGCTCATCCGCGACAACCTGTGTATATAGGAACAAAACCAGAAAAGACAGGCATTTGTTCAACGCTAAACAGTCTGTCACGCTAAAGTGAACAACGCCGGTCAGGTTTTTTGATGGCTGGTTTGCAGCTTGTTCGTGGCGGGTCGGTTCAGAGTTTTCGGAAGTCGCCGACGAGTTCCTCCATGTCTCCTGGTATCGGCGCTTCGAACCTCATCGTTAGATGGGTGGTCGGATGCCGGAATTCAAGGAGCCACGCGTGCAGGGCCTGCCGGGGAAAGGCTTTGACCTTGGCCTTCAAGGGTCCGGGCAGCCGGTTGGCCTTGGTGCGGAAAGCCTGCCCGTAATCCGGATCGCCGATCACGGGGTGCCCGATATGGGCCATGTGGACGCGGATCTGGTGGGTCCGGCCCGTCTCCAGCCGGCATTCGACCAGGCTTGCCGTGGCGAAAGCCTGTTGTCCTTCGCCGAAACGTTCGACAATGCTGAAATGGGTGACGGCATGGCGGGCGTCGTCGCGACTTTCAGACACCACCGCGCGGCGGACGCGGTCGGCGGCGCGACCCAAGGCAGCCTCGATGGTGCCGGTCGGCCGTTGCGGGATGCCCCAGACCAGCGCCAGATAGGCGCGCTCGAGGTCGCCGGTGCGGCCATGATCGGCAAAGGCTTCCGACAGCGCCTTGTGGGCGCGGTCGGTCTTGGCCACGACCATGACGCCGCTGGTTTCCTTGTCGAGGCGATGGACGATGCCAGGACGCCTGACGCCGCCAATGCCGGACAGGCTGTCGCCGCAGTGATGGATCAGCGCGTTGACCAGCGTGCCGGTCCAGTTGCCGGCGCCGGGGTGGACGACCAGTCCCGCCGGCTTGTTGATGACGATCAGCTCGTCGTCCTCGTAAAGAATGTCGAGGGGAATGTCCTCGCCCTGTGGCTCCGCCGGCTCCGGAGCGGGCACGAGGATCTCGATCGTCTCACCGACCGTCAGCTTGCGCTTGGCTTCCAGCACCTTCCTGCCGGCGATGGAGACTGCGCCTTGCTTGATCAGCGCCTGCACGCGGCTGCGCGAGAGCTCCGGACCGAGCTTGGCGGCAAGCCACTGGTCGAGGCGCTGGCCGGCGGCATCGGCGCCGGCTTCCAGGACGGTGGCTTCGCCTGCGGCCAACTCATCGTCCGTCGGTTCCTCCCCTATCAATGTCGAACTCTCTTCGTTATGAGCGCTCATCGAAACCCGTTGCGGATTGTTTAGCCATGGCCCGGCCGATCGCCGAAGAAGATGAGGAAAAGCCGCTCGACCCCGCGGCCGAGAATGTGCGCCGCAAGCTCGTCCGCTTCATGATCGTCAATCTCGGCCTTCTGTTCCTCGCCCTTATGGTGGTGATTGGGGCGCTTGTCTACAAAGCCCGCAACGCGCCGGTGGCCGGATCGGCGCCCGCCGGCGATGTTCAGGCTCCGGCCGGTGCGCCGCTCTCGGGCGACATCGTGTTGCCCGTCGGCGCCAAGGTGATCAGCCAGTCGCTCTCCGGCAACCGCCTGTCGATCGACGCCGAGCTTGCCGATGGCGGCCGTTCGATCTTCGTCTACGACATCTCCGAGCGCCGCATCATCGGCCAATTCGCGGTTCGCAACAAATGAGCGGCTTTGCCGAGCAGCGCAGCATTGCGACCGTCGCGCTCGTCGTCGGCAATTACGACGAGGCGATCGCCTGGTATGTCGAGCGGCTCGGTTTCGTGCTGAGCCAGGATGTCGATCTCGGCGGCGGCAAGCGCTGGGTCACCGTCGCGCCGGCGAAGGGCAAGGGGGCGAGGCTGCTCCTGGCGGAAGCATCCGGCGAAGAGCAGGCAAGCCGCATCGGCAACCAGACCGGCGGCCGCGTCTTCCTGTTTCTCGAAACCGACGATTTTTCCCGCGATCACCAGGCGATGCTCGCCAAGGGCGTCGAGTTCCGCGAAGCGCCGCGCCACGAAGCCTATGGCACGGTGGCCGTTTTCGCCGATCTCTACGGCAATCTCTGGGACCTGATCGAGCCGAAACGGCAGCGCTGACCAGCAGCTTTGGGCAAAGCACGCAAAGTGCCGGAAACCCCAGTTGCTTTTTCCCAGCCGCCAGCCTATGTAGCCGGTTCTTGAGCGCGCCCATCGTCTAGCGGTCAGGACACCGCCCTCTCACGGCGGGAACAGGGGTTCGATTCCCCTTGGGCGTACCAAGCAACTCTCCTGTAGACCGAAAGACCAATCCCTGCTGGGTCCAATCTGGCGTTCGCGCGTTCGTCCGTTCTGGCGCAGCGCTTGCAGTTGCTTTAGCATTCTCTGCACAAAGCCTGCCGCAAGTGCGGGCGGGAGGAGTCCAATGCGGAAGCTGCAGTCGCAAGGCGTTCATCACATCACGCTGGTCGGCGCCGGGCGCCAGACCTCGATCGACTTCTGGGAGGGCGTGCTCGGCATGCCTTTCATCTTCGAGCAGCCCAATCTCGACAAGGCGAGCGAAAGCCACCTCTACTTCGATCCGGGCGACGGGCGGCTGATCACCGTCTTCACCGACGAAACCCGGGTCCCGGTCAAGCGGCGGACACCGACCGATATAGGCTGCGTCCATCACATCGCGTTCTCGGTATCGCGAGTCACCTTCCTGCAGGCAGTCGCGCGGCTCGACGAGCGCGGCATCAAGCACAGCGGCGTCAAGGATCGCGGCTTCATGGATTCGATCTATTTCGAAGATCCGCTCGGGCTGTTGATCGAGCTCGCGTCCTACCGCTTCGACCCGCCGGCCGGCTTCACCCATGCCGACGTGCTGATGGAGGCGCACAAGATCCGCGTGGCGCGCGGCGACTACAATATCGCCGAATTGCACCTTGCCGACGCCATCCAGGCGCTGGTCGAGCGGTCACGCGAAACCCTGTCGGAAAACAGGGTGCCGAAGAATCCGTACTGAGCAAGCAAGGGAGGGACATGAAATGGCAAAAGCCGCAACAAAGAGCGCGAAGAAACCCGCTGCCAAGGCCGCGCCGAAAGCCGCGGTAAAAGCCGCCGCGAAATCGGGCGCCAAGGCATCGGCGAAGGCGGCGGCCAAAACGGCCGCGACCTCGAAAGTGGCGAAGCCAGCTAAGAAGCCGGGCATAAAACTCAGCATGCTGAGGCCGAGCGTCAACAACATGACGGTGCGGGTGTTCGCGCGCGCGGCCGGGCTCGATCCGGCGGAGACCGATGCCTGGGGCCTTACGCGTTCGCCCGAATTCCTGGCGCGCAATCCGGCGCATCTGACGCCGATGATCGAGGACAAGGGCCTGCCGCGCGGCGTGCTTTGGGAAAGCTGCGCCATCATGCAGTATCTCGCCAACAAGCACGGGCTGGACAAGTTCTATCCGAAGGCGCCAGCCAAGCGGGCGATGATCGATAGCGCCATGTTCTACCTGGTCGGCACGCTTTATCCCTATGTCGCGCGCGCGACGTATCCGGCGCTCGGCTTTCCGCAATATGCCGGCGAGGTCGGCCACAGCGACGCCCATCCCGACAAGAAATCGGAAGCGCAGAAGGCGGCGATGGCTGCGATCGCCGAGCCACTCGAGGTGTTTCACGCCTTCTTTCGCAACGGCAAACCATTCATCGGCGGCAACAACCCGTCGATCGCCGACATAAGGCTGGCGGCAACGCTCGAGTTCCTGGCGGTCATCGACTACGCGCTGCCCAGCTGGGCGAAGGAATACATGGCGGCCATGGAGAAGAAGCTCGGCAAGGCCTATGCGGAGCCGGCAGGCGATGTGCGCGGCTACATCGCGCATGTGAAATCGCAGGCCAGGGCGTAACAGCCGGCTCAGGTTAAGGTTTCGTTTACCCAACGCCTGTCTACTGATCACAGTCCTCGCCGCGACCACGGATGTACTGGCGCGAAGTGGAGGCGAAGGGAAAGGTCGGCCCAGTGCCGGCCTTTTGCTTTTCCGGCGGTTGTATCGCCCCCCACGGCAATCACGACATACGACTTATCCGGTTCCAGACCGGTTGAAATCCTATTGTCATCGGCGTGATTGATCCTACCATTACCTAGGTCGACAGGTGCGAGCCGGGCAAAAAGCGATGAGGACTGCGATGAAAAGAATGGCGAAATTTTCCGCGGTCGCGAGCGCGCTCCTGGCGAGCGCCGCGGCCGAAGCCGCGCCGCTCAACGGTATGAACGAGGTTGGCGCCGCCTTGCTCGCCTGCTGGACGCCGCCGGCCAATTCCGACAATTCCTCGGTGACGCTCAGCTTCAGCTTCAAACGCGACGGCACGCTGATCGGGCCGCCGAAAACAACCGCTATCCATGTCAGCGGCGACGACAAGGCGCGTAAGGCGTATATCGACGCTGCGACCAAGGCCCTGAACGATTGTCTGCCGCTCAGCCTTTCGCCCTCGCTGGCGCAAGGCATCGCCGGAAACGTCTTCACGCTGCAGTTCAACTCGCCGAAGAAGTAGGCCACGGCGAAGGCACCGAGCCTAAGGCGCGTCGCGATCTTTCTAGATTCGCTCCATGCGCTTTAGGTTTTTAGGCATGTCTTTATCCCGAAATCGGTTCCCACTTTCGGCAGACATGTTCTAACTGTGTCGCACTTTCCTGGAATTGCTTTCAGGTCAAACCGCGTGCGCGCCTGATCTGGGCGTGCTTTTCCAACTCCGGCATCTCGAAGACATAATCGTTCCAGGCGGAATCCGGAATCTGCCCGGCAAGGTAGCAATCCAGCAGAAGGCTTTGTTCGGGGGTAAGGGCTCTCGGCGCATGCTCATGATCCAGCCCAAGCGAATGGATCAGGTTTCTGGTCAGGCCAGAGACGGTGAAGTGAATGGACATCTTCGGTCTCCCTCTGCGCTGCGCGGATCGCATCAACGCCATCAACGTCCGGCGCCGGGCAAAGGTTTCATCAGCGATCCGTGATCGCGCCGCCGTCGCGGCCGGGCTGAATCTGTCGGGCTGTCTTTCTTCACGGGCAAGTGGATCCAGCCGGCATCGACCGGCGGATCGAGGCAAAGCTACTCGCAGATGACGCGGTAGCGCTTGCCGGTTTCGCCGACATTCCTACAGGTAAGAGCGGTCTGCTCGTCCGAAGACTGATCAGCCAGATTCTGGTTATATGAAGGCCTTGGCGGAGACCTGGAATAGCGCCGGACCGACGGGCCTTGCGGCGCGCCCGGCGGCGGCAAAGGAAACACGTCCGACGCGATCTGCCGCGACGCGGTCGTTCCCGGCGGCGCCTTGTCCCAGACTCGCCTGACGTCCATCCGGCTCGGGACGATCACCGTGCCGTCGTCGCTGCGCGCGCAGCCGCCCGCCGCAAGCAGCGCCGGACAAAGGATGAAAGCCGCGATTCGACCAAACATTAGCAACACCTCAGGCACCTTATAATGCGTTGTTGCCATGATCGCCAACGGGCGGATTACCGCAGCCGGCGCCAGGGCCGGAAGCTGGCTCAACGGCACCGGGGCAGGCGGTTGCAATCATTATGGTTAGCGGATCGTTAATGCTTGTCGGGCACATTCCCCCGACGGACCGGCACAGTTCGGCCTTGGGGGTAGGAATGGCGGATACGGACGGGACTGTCGAGGCGGACAACAAGGCGGACAGACGCGGCAACGAGGCCTTTCTCGGCGACGTCCACGATATGGCCGGGACCTCGGAGGCGCTTGCCAATCTCAGGCTGATGGTCGATTCGATGCCGATCGGCGTCATCGTTCTCGATGCCGAATTGCGGGCGGAGGTGGTCAACCGGGCATTTTACGACTTCTGGCAAATCGATCCGCGGCGCGCTCCGGCCGGCAGTCGCTTTCGCGACCTCATGGAAGCCAGTCGTGATGCCGATCCGTTCGGCGCCGAGGAACAGGCCTGGCAAAGCCATGTGGCCGAACGGGAGGCCGAAATCCGGGCTGGAAGCGCAGGGTCCAGGCAGTTGCCGCGCAAGGACGGCCGCACGCTGATCGCCTCGCTGGCGCCTCTTCCAGGCGGCAAGCGGCTGATCTCCTATGTCGACATCACCGACATGAAACAGCGCGAGAACGAGGCGGAGGACGCGCGCAAGAATCTCGTCACCGTACTGGAGTCGCTGCCGGCGGGGGTCATCATCTACGATCGCGACGACCGCTTCGTCTTCGCCAACCGCAAGCTGCAGGATACGCTGCCGGCGCTGAAGCCGGCCTGGCAGCCTGGCCGCACGTTCCGCGAGGCGTTGGCGCTTGGCCACTCCGTCGGCTATTTCCGCTCGAGCGGCGACCCCGGAATCGACAGCCTGTATGGCGTCGACACCGAGAGCTGGCTTGACGCCATGCTCAAGCGGTACCGTTTGCCGAGCTCGGCCTACGAACGCCTCAACGCCGACGGGCGCTGGTACCAGGTCTATGACATGCGCACCGACGACGGCACATTCATCGGCGTGCGTGTCGATATCACCGACATCAAGGCGCGCGAGAAGGCGTTGCGCGATTCCATGCGCCAGATCGACCTTTACCGGCATGTGATGGACGAATTGCCCGTGGCAGCCTTCATCAAGGCCGACGATCTCAGCATAGAATTCGTCAACAAGGCCTGGTGCGCGCTGACCGGACTGCCCAAGGACGAGGTGCTCGGCAAGACCGATCGCGAGCTTTTCGCGACCGAAGAGGCGGACGGTTTCAGCAATGACGACAACGAAGTCGTGGCGACCGGCGCGGGACGCGAGATCGAGGAAGCCGTCACCCACCGCGACGGCACGGTGCGCCAGCTGATGACGCGCAAGAGCCGGCTGGTGGCGATCGACGGGTCGGTGCATCTGGTCGGCTCCAGCACCGACATCACCGACGTCAAGGCGCGTGAGCAGGCGCTGCGGCAGAGCATGAGCGAGAACGAGGTGTTCCGCAGCCTCATCGACAATGTGCCGGTGTCGATCTACGCCAAGCGCTCGGACCTCAGGCAATTCTATGTCAACAAGGGCTGGTGCGATCTCACCGGCTTCAGCAGGGAAGAAGCGATCGGCAAGACCGATGTCGAGATTTTCGGCGCGGACGGCGAAGCCTTCGTCGCCGGCGACCTTGCCGTGCTTCGCACCGGCGAGACGCAGGAGATCGAAGAGACGGTGACGATGCCGGACGGCAGCGTCAGGCACCAGTTCGCGCGCAAGGGCGCGATGATTGCCTCGGACGGCTCGCTCTATCTCATCGGTTCCACCACCGACATCACCGAGCTCAAGCAGCGCGAGGCGGAGCTCAGCGAGGCGCGCCGGCGCGCCGTGCTCGCCGACCGTGCCAAGTCGGAGTTCCTCGCCAATATGAGCCACGAGATCCGCACGCCGATGAACGGGGTTCTTGGTATGGCAGAGCTGCTGGCAAAGTCGGACCTCGATCCGAAACAGAAGACGTTCACCGACATCATCGTCAAATCCGGCAATGCGCTGCTCACCATCATCAACGACATCCTCGACTTCTCGAAGATCGATGCCGGCCAGCTGGTGCTCGACCCTGCGCCCTTCAATCTCGCCGAGGCGATCGAGGATGTGGCGACGCTGGTCTCGACGCGCGCCAAGGAGAAGGATCTCGAGCTCATCGTTCGCATCCAGCCGGGCCTCGACGGCCAGTTCGTCGGCGATGTCGGCCGTGTCAGGCAGATCGTCACCAACCTGCTCGGCAACGCGGTGAAATTCACCGACAAGGGTCACGTCCTGGTCGATGTGACGGGTGAGCGGGTTCCGGCGGGAACGAGGCTCACCATTTCCGTGACCGATACCGGCATCGGCATTCCGGAAGACAAGCTGAAGCAGGTTTTCGAAAAATTCAGCCAGGTCGACACCTCCTCGACCAGGCGGCATGAGGGCACCGGGCTTGGCCTTGCCATCACCTCACGTCTGGTCGAGATGATGGCCGGCGAGATCGGTGTCGACAGCGCCGAAGGCAAGGGTTCGACCTTCTGGTTCACGATCACGCTGCCCAAGGCCGAGCAGGGCGGGCAGCGCATCATGCCGGTCGACGTCACCGGCGCGCGCGTGCTCATCGTCGACGACAATGCCGTCAACCGCTCGATCCTCAGCGAGCAGATGGCGTCGTGGACGTTCGATTCCTGCGCGGCCGAAAGCGGCGCCGAGGGGTTGAAGGTGCTGATTGCCGCCGCCGCCTACGGCGTGCCGGTCGACTGCGTCGTGCTTGATTATCAGATGCCGGGCATGACCGGCGCCGAGATGGCGCGCATCGTGCGCAATACGGCGGGCCTGGCGCATACGCCCATCATCATGCTGACCTCGGTCGACCAGTCGCTTGCCGGCACGGCTTATCGCGACCTCGGCATCGATGCGCAGCTGATCAAGCCGGCGCGCTCCTCCATTCTCCTGGAAACGCTGGTCTCGACCATCCAGCGCCACCGCCACAGCAGCGCGGCGGCGCAACCCGCCATTGGCACCGCCAGCCCCCCGCGAGCCGCTCCGGCGCAGACGGCGGCATCGGAGCGCGCCATGCTGCAACCGCCCCCAGCGCGGGCGCGTCCGCGCCCCGCCGATGCCGAGCGCGAGCTCGACATCCTCGTCGCCGAGGACAATGAGGTGAACCAGATGGTGTTCACCCAGATTCTTGGCGAGACCGGTTACCGCTTCGAGATCGTCGGCAACGGCCGCAAGGCGCTCGACGCCTACGGCAGGCTCAATCCGCGCATGATCCTGATGGATGTATCGATGCCGGAAATGAACGGGCTGGAGGCGACGGGCGCGATCCGCCGGCTCGAGGAGGACATGGGCACGCATGTGCCGATCGTCGGCGTCACCGCGCATGCACTGAAGGGCGACCGCGAACGCTGCCTGGAAGCCGGCATGGACGATTACCTGCCGAAGCCGATCAGTCCGCGGGCGCTGCTCGAAAAGCTCGAGCGCTGGCTGGGTTCGGACGTCGAGACCCGGCGCAACGCCGGTTAAAACGAATTTGGCGGGCAGGACGGCGGCAAGGGGCTGACGCATGCGTATGGTGCGATCGCACCATACCAAAGCAAGCGCCAAGCTCGGACAATCATGACATTGATTCCGCTCTTTGGTTACGGGCGGGAGCAGCGACCGCCGACAAGAAACAGCGTCGACTCTACCCCAACGGACCCTGTTTTCGGCGATGGCCAGGCCATGATCCGCTCTGGCTTACAGGCAACGCACTCTCGTCCGGATTTTATTTCCCGGCGGCCGTCATCCGGCCGCCGGGATAAATTTTGTTTCAAAAGTCAGACAAGTTGCTGATTTCCGCGGCAAACTCCGTCCGGCCCTTCGAGGCCGCTGCGGAACCCCTTCCGAGCATCCTCGTCCAGACGTTACCGGGCTGACACGAAACTGTCATGCGACTGTAATAATCGAGGGCTATTGCGCTGACCGGGCGCCGATACAACGGGTGCCGAAAGACCATCTTCCGAACAGGAGCAGGCCACATGAGACATTTCATCCGCTCGGCGGCCGTTGCAATTGCAATGGCTGCGGCATCAACCCTTAGCATGGCCGCCGCGATGGCAGCCGACATTTCCGGCGCTGGCGCCACCTTCCCCTATCCGATCTACGCGAAGTGGGCCGACGCCTACAAGAAGGAGACCGGCATCGGTCTCAACTACCAGTCGATCGGCTCCGGCGGCGGCATCAAGCAGATCAAGGCCAAGACCGTCACCTTCGGCGCTTCCGACGCGCCGCTGAAGGGCGAGGATCTCACCTCCACCGGCCTCGCGCAGTTCCCGATGGTGATGGGCGGCATCGTGCCGGTCGTCAACCTCGAAGGCATCAAGCCGGGCGAGCTGGTGCTCGACGGTCCGACGCTCGCCGACATCTTCGCCGGCAAGATCACCAACTGGAACGACGCGGCGATCAAGAAGCTCAACCCCAAGATCAAGCTGCCCGACCAGGCGATTGCCGTCGTCCACCGTTCGGACGGCTCGGGCACCACCTTCAACTTCAGCTACTACCTGGCCGACGTCAGCGCCGACTGGAAATCGAAGGTCGGCGTCAACACCGCGCTTGAATGGCCGGTGGGCATCGGCGCCAAGGGCAATGAAGGCGTCGCCAACAACGTGTCGCAGACTGGCGGCGCGATCGGCTATGTCGAATACGCCTATGCCAAGCAGAACAAGCTCACCTATACCGACATGGTGAACAAGGACGGCAAGAAGGTCGAGCCGACCGCGAAGGCGTTCTCGGCCGCCGCGGCCAATGCCGACTGGAGCTCGCAGCCGGGCTACGGCGTTATCCTGGCCAACCAGGCGGGCGCCGAATCCTGGCCGATGACTTCCGCCACCTGGATCCTCGTCTACCAGAAGCCCGATGATGCGGCAGCCACGGCCGAAGCGCTCAAGTTCTTCGCCTGGTCCTATGCCAAGGGCGACAAGATGGCTGCTGAGCTTGACTACGTTCCGATGCCCGACAAGGTCGTGAAGAGCGTCGAGGAGATGTGGGGCAAGGACATCGTCGACAAGGATGGCAAGCCGGTCTACTCCGGCATGTAATTCCCGCCGAATGAGGAGGGCGCCTCTAGCGCCCTCCTGTCTCTTTCGAAATGCGAGGGACTAAATGACAGCCGTTTCCGAAGCCGCGACATCGTCCGCCCTGCGGACCAGAGAAGCGACGGTGCGCCGCTTCGCCGTCACCGACATGGTTTTCCGGACGGCGACGCGCCTTTCCGCCATACTCGTGCTCGTTCTGCTCGGGGGGGTCGCGATCTCGCTGGTCGCCGGATCGTGGGAGGCCCTGTCGAAGTTCGGCTTCTCCTTCCTGACCACCGAATCCTGGAACCCGGTCACCGAGAACTTCGGCGCGCTCGCGCCCATCTACGGCACCATCGTCACTTCGGCCATCGCCATTCTCATCGCCGTGCCGATCGGCATCGGTATCGCCATCTTCCTGACCGAGCTTTGTCCGCGCCCGCTCAGGCGTCCGATTGGCATCGCCGTCGAGCTGCTCGCCGGCATTCCCTCGATCATCTACGGCATCTGGGGCCTGTTCGTCTTCGCGCCGTTCCTGCAGACGACTGTGCAGCCCTTCATCATCAGTCTTTTCCACGGCATACCGGGGCTCTCCAGCCTGTTTGCCGGTCCGCCCTACGGCATCGGCTTGCTGACCTCGTCGCTGATCCTCGCCATCATGGTGCTGCCTTTCATCACCTCGATCACCAAGGACGTGTTCGACACGGTGCCGGCGGTGCTGAAGGAATCGGCCTACGGCATCGGCTGCACGACCTGGGAAGTGACCCGGCGCGTGACCATCCCCTATACCCGCATCGGCATCATGGGCGGCGTCATGCTCGGCCTGGGCCGCGCGCTCGGCGAGACGATGGCCGTCACCTTCGTCATCGGCAACGCGCACCGCATCAGCGCCTCGCTGTTTGCGCCGGGCACGACGATCTCGGCGACCATCGCCAACGAATTCACCGAAGCCGACGGCAACCTCTATACATCCTCGCTGGTATCGCTCGGCCTGATCCTGTTCATCATCACCTTCATCATCCTCGCGCTCGCACGCTACATGCTGTTGCGCATCGATAGCCGCACGGGAGCCTGACCGATGTCGACTGCCGCATCGCTTCACCAAAGCCGCAAGCGCAAGAATGCCGTGATGATGACGCTGTGCGTCGTCGCGGCGGGCATCGGGCTGGCCTGGCTGGCGCTGATTCTCGGCGCCCTGCTCTACAAGGGGCTTTCCGGGGTGTCGCTCTCCGTGTTCACGGAAATGACGCCGCCGCCCGGCGATGCCGGCGGCCTGCTCAATGCCATCTACGGCAGCATCGTCATGACGATCATCGGTATCGTCGTCGGCACGCCGATCGGCGTGCTGGCCGGCACCTACATGGCCGAATACGGACGCTTCTCGAAGCTTACGACGGTGGTGCGCTTCATCAACGACATCCTCTTGTCGGCGCCTTCCATCATCATCGGCCTGTTCGTCTACGAGCTGATGGTGCGGCCGATGGGGCACTTCTCGGCGATTGCCGGCGCGGTCGCGCTGTCGATCCTGGTGATCCCCGTCGTGGTGCGCACCACCGAGGACATGCTGAACCTTGTGCCCAACGCGCTGCGCGAAGCAGGCACCGCCATCGGAGCACCGCGCTGGGTAGTGATCCGCTCGGTTGCCTATCGCGCGGCGCTCTCCGGCATCGTCACCGGCATCCTTTTGGCGATCGCCCGCATCTCCGGCGAGACGGCGCCGCTTCTCTTCACCGCGCTCAACAACCAGTTCTGGTCGAGCAATCTCAATGCGCCGATGGCCAGCCTGCCGGTAACCATCTTCCAGTTCGCTCTCAGCCCCTACGAGGAATGGCAGCAACTGGCCTGGACGGGCGCACTCATAATCACCCTGACGGTTCTCGGGCTGAGCATCATCGCCCGCAGCCTAACCGGACGCAGAGAGGACAGATGAAACCGATGTTGTCCACCGACCTGAACGCAGCCGACACGACCGTCGAGAAGGCCAAGATCGAGGTCAAGAACCTCAATTTCTACTATGGCCAGTCGAAGGCGCTGAAGGACATCAACCTGTCCCTGCCCGAGCGCAGCGTGACCGCCTTCATCGGCCCGTCGGGCTGCGGGAAGTCGACGCTGCTGCGCGTGCTCAACCGCATCTACGAGCTCTATCCGAAGCAGAGCGCCGAGGGCCAGGTGCTGCTCGACGGCAAGAACATCCTCGACCGCTCGCAGGACCTCAACCTGCTGCGCACCAAGATCGGCATGGTGTTTCAGAAGCCGACGCCGTTCCCGATGTCGATCTACGAGAACATCGCTTTCGGCGTCAGGCTCTATGAGAAGATCAGCAAGGCTGAGATGGACAGCCGCGTCGAGCAGGCGCTGAAGCGCGCAGCACTCTGGAACGAGGTCAAGGACAAGCTCAACGCCAGCGGCCTCAGCCTCTCGGGCGGCCAGCAGCAGCGCCTGTGCATCGCCCGTACCGTTGCTGTGAAGCCCGAGGTCATCCTGCTCGACGAGCCGGCCTCGGCGCTCGATCCGCTGTCGACCGCCAAGATCGAGGAACTGATCGACGAGCTGCAGGCCGACTACACGATCGTCATCGTCACCCACAACATGCAGCAGGCGGCGCGCGTGTCGCGGCAGACGGCGTTCATGTATCTGGGCGAGCTGGTGGAGTTCGACCGGACCGAGAAGATCTTCACCTCGCCCCGCGAAAAGCGCACGCAGGACTACATCACCGGCCGCTTCGGCTGAGCTCATACGAGGACATCATCATGGCCGAACATACCGTCGCTTCCTTCGACGAGGATCTGAGGCAGATCAGCCGGCTCATCAACGACATGGGCGATCTCGCCGCCTCCATGGTCGGCGCTTCGACCAAGGCCCTGCTCGAGACCGACAATGCCATGGCGCAGCGCGTCGTTTCCGACGATGCTATCATGGACGCGCGCCAGCGCGAGCTCGACGACCGCGCCATCACGCTGATCGCCAAGCGCCAGCCGATGGCCGACGACCTGCGCAACGTGGTCGGCTCGATCCGCATGGCAGGCGACCTCGAACGCATCGGCGACCTCGCCAAGAACATCGCCAAGCGCGTCGGCTCGGTCGGCGTCAGCGCCGCGCCGCGCGACCTCACGCATTCGATCGATTCCATGGCGCAGCTGGTGCTGATCCAGGTCCAGGCCGTGATCCAGGAATATACGGTGGGCGACGCCACGGCGCTGGCCAAGCTTCGCAACGACGACGAGCGCATCGACGTCAAATACACATCCGTCTTCCGGGAACTCCTGACCTACATGATGGAAGACCCGCGCAACATAACCGCCTGCACGCATCTTCTGTTCTGCGCCAAGAATCTCGAGCGCATCGGCGACCATGTGACCAACATCGCCGAGAACGCCTATTATGTGCTGACCGGCACGCAATTGCCCGCGAATCGTCCCAAGCAGGACGAGACGACAATGTCGGCGCCGGCGGCCTGACGAAGGGTATCTGCCAATGATCGCGCCACGCATCATGGTGGTGGAGGACGAGGAGCCGCTTGGTGTGCTGCTCCGCTACAATCTCGAATCCGAGGGTTACCAGGTCGAAGTGGTGACCCGCGGCGACGAGGCCGAAATCCGCCTTCAGGAAAACGTCCCCGACCTGCTCGTGCTCGACTGGATGGTACCCGCGGTTTCCGGCATCGAGCTCTGCCGGCGCCTCAGGATGCGGCCCGAGACCGAGCGGCTGCCGATCATCATGCTGACCGCGCGGGGCGAAGAAAGCGACCGCGTGCGCGGCCTCTCGACCGGCGCCGACGACTATCTGGTCAAGCCGTTCTCGACGCCGGAGTTCATGGCGCGCGTCAAGGCGCTGCTGCGCCGCGCCAAGCCGGAGGTGCTGTCCAGCGTGCTCAAGGTCGGCGACATCGTGCTCGACCGCGAGTCGCACCGCGTCTACCGCAAGAAGAGCGAGATCAGGCTCGGCCCGACCGAGTTCCGGCTGCTGGAATTCATGATGCGTCATCCCGGCCGGGTGTTCTCGCGCAGCCAGCTGCTCGACAATGTCTGGGGCGAGACGATCTATATCGACGAACGCACCGTCGACGTCCATGTCGGCCGCCTGCGCAAGGCGGTCAACAATGGCCGCATGCCGGACGTCATCCGCACCATCCGCGGGGCGGGTTACGCGATCAGGGAAGATTAGGGATAGGGGGCCGAGACGCTGACGGGTTCTGTGTCTCCAGCATCGGATCGCGTGCATTGGCGGTTAGCCGAGACGCTTGTGCTTCGTCATCCACGGGCGGAGCAAGGAGCGCAGCGACGCAGCGCAGATCCGAGGATCCATTCCGTGATGTCGATGCGTTGCGACAGTCCAGAATTCTGTGCCGCTGCGCTCGACGCGTGAGGTAGCGGCATGGATTCCAGGGTCTCCGCGACGGAGCTTCGCTCCTGCTCCGCCCTGGAATGACGAAGCTGCGGGGCCTTCCCTTCGCTAATTCAAGCGTCTGCTGCTGTCCCGGACCTCTTCAAGGCTGCCTCAGGCCACGTTCTTTCCCGTCCCCACTCTTGCCTGGCCTCCCGGCGCGAAAATCTCCTGGTCGACGAAGGTCAGCGCGCGCATGGCGCAGCCTTCGCGGATCAGCGGCAACTCGTTCGGCTCGGTGTCGAAGGAGATCGATTCGGAGTGCTGGCCGCCGGCCGTCTGGGCGATCGCTTCCCTTAGCGCCGGCTCGATTAGGTCGAAGGCGGCCGCGCTGACGCCGACCATGGCGACAGGCGCCGGGTCGATGAGGGCGAACAGGCTGCCGAGACCGAAACCAAGCGCTTCGCCGGCCCGGCGGTAAGCCTCCCGTTCGGGGCCGTCCCTCTCGCGCGCCTTCGCGGCAAGGGCCCGCATGTCGGCGTCGCCGACGTCGACTGGCTCGGCGTCCTCGCTCATTTTCATGGCGCTGCGCCAGATCGCATAGTTGCCGGCATAGGCCTCGACGCAGCCGCGGCGGCCGCAGCGGCAAAGCGCCCCGCCCGGGCGGTGGATCATGTGGCCGAACTCGCCGCCGGAGGAATGCGTCCCGGTGAACAGCGCACCCTTGAGCACGAGACCCATGCCGATGCCGTGCGACAACAGGATGGCGATGAAGTCGTCGCGATAGCGCTCCGGGTCGCGCCATTGCAGCGCCACCGCCATCATGTTGCAGTCGTTCTCCATGGTGGCGGAGATGCCGAACTCCTTCTCGAGAATGTCGGCGAAAGGAATGTCGGTCAGCGGCGTTATCGGCGACCACAGCATGGAGCGCGCATGCGAATCGGTGATGCCCTGAATGCCCATGGCGATGCGGGCGACGCTGCCAATGTCGAGGTCGGGATCCTGCAGCCGGCGCCGCACGATCGCCACACATTCGCCGATCAGCTCGTCGCGGGGCATAACAAGCGTGTCCAGGCGCTGCTGCTCCTCGGCAACAACTTGGCCGGCATAGTCGATCACGGCGACCGACAGGAAGTTCAGCGACAACACCACGGTCAGCACCGCGGCGGCTTCAGGGTTCAGCGCCAGGCCGATCTGCGGCCGGCCGCGTTTCAACGCCGTCGGCTCGCTGGCCTTGCTTTCGGTGAGAATGCCCTCCTGGATCAAGTCGGCGGAGATCGCCGAAATGGTCGAGTGGCTGAGCCCGGTGGTGGCGGCAATTTCGGTCCGTGATGGCTGACCGGCGCGGCGTACCGCCGAAATCACCATGGCGCGGTTGCGCCGGCGCAAATCGTCATGGCGGATTCCGACCGACATCGTTTCGCACGTCCTCCCCAGTCATCGCGGCCTTGTGATAATGCCATGGCCTGTCGCTGACACGCTAGGGATTGTGGCAGAAGCCAGGGGCCATGTCATTATTTATTGCGGATACCGAAAAAAATGCCTGAGCCCATCAAAACCCATCAGAATCTCGGTTGACAGCGCTGTTGTGCTGGACCACTATTTTTTTGAGGCTCGAAAAAAAGCCTCTGTGCCGGCCTTCGGGCCAGTCTGGGTCGCGCCGCACGGGCGCAGGGAGGATATCATGAAGAAATTTGCAGCCGCCATTCTGGCGGGCGTTGCCATGTCGCTGACGCTGGCGTCCGTCGCCGAGGCGAAGGACAAGGTGATCGGCGTGTCGTGGTCGAATTTCCAGGAAGAGCGCTGGAAGACCGACGAAGCAGCGATGAAGGCCGCCATCGAGGCCGCGGGAGACAAGTATATCTCGGCCGACGCGCAGTCCAATCCGGGCAAGCAGCTGACCGACGTCGAAAGCCTGATCTCGCAGGGCGCCAACGCGCTGATCATCCTGGCGCAGGATGCCTCGGCGATCGGCCCGGCGGTGCAGAAGGCGCTCGATGAAGGAATCCCGGTCGTCGGCTACGACCGCCTGATTGAGAACAAGGACGTGTTCTACCTGACCTTCGACAACAAGGAAGTCGGGCGCATGCAGGCCCGCGAGGTGTTCAAGGCCAAGCCGGAAGGCAACTATGTCTTCATCAAGGGCTCGGGCTCCGATCCGAACGCCGACTTCCTGTTCGCGGGCTCCATGGAAGTCCTGAAGGACGCCATCGACAGCGGCAAGATCAAGAATGTCGGCGAGGCCTACACGGACGGCTGGCTGCCGGCCAACGCGCAGAAGAACATGGAGCAGTTCCTGACCGCCAACGACAACAAGGTCGACGCGGTCGTGGCTGCCAATGACGGCACCGCCGGCGGCGTCGTCGCGGCGCTGACGGCGCAGGGGCTGGCCGGCACCGTTCCGGTCTCGGGCCAGGACGGCGACCACGCGGCGCTCAACCGCATCGCGCTCGGCACGCAGACCGTGTCGGTGTGGAAAGACGCGCGCGAGCTCGGCAAGAACGCCGCCGAGATCGCCTCGCAGCTCGCCGACGGCAAGAAGATGGGCGACATCGCCGGCGCCAAGGACTTCACGACGCCCGGCGGCAACACCGTCAAGTCGCTGTTCCTGACGCCGGTCGCGATCACCAAGGACAACCTCAACGTCGTCATCGACGCCGGCTGGATCAAGAAGGACGAGGTCTGCGCGGGCGTGCCCGCCGGCAGCGTCCAGGTCTGCAACTGAGCCTTGCCGACGTTCGATCAAAAATACCTGCGCCGCGGCCAGGAGCGGTTCAATGAACCGCTCCTGGTCTTTGTTGCCGCAATCCCGGACGGAAAACCGCTACGCACTTTTCCTGGGATTGCTCTAAAGCCGTGGCGTTTTCTCAAAAGATTTTGCCGTTCTGCCTCAGGCGGATAGCTTCTAGGCTGAGTTCCGGCATCCGCGCCAGACGGCAAGCCGGTGGGAGGAAATCATGACCGACACGACGTCTACCCAACCGGCGGACACCGCGCGCGCGTCGGAACTCGGCACTGTTGCCCGGTTCCTGAAGGCGACCGAGCTCGACACCCGCATGCTGGGCATGATCGGCGCGCTGCTCCTGATCTGGATCGGGCTGCATGTGATTTCCAGCCTGCGGCTTGGCGTCAACCCGCTCGACTTCGACAGCCGCACGTTCCTGACGCCGCGCAATCTCTGGAACCTGTCGGTTCAGTCTTCGGCCGTGGCGATCATGGCCTCCGGCATGGTGCTGGTCATCGTCATGCGCAACATCGACCTGTCGGTCGGGTCGGCCGAAGGGCTGATCGGCATGGTCATGGGCTTTGCCCAGGTGCATTTCCTAGTTCGCTTCGTCGGGCTTGAACTGGGAAATCCCTGGATCTGGGTTCTGGCGTTGCTCATCGGCCTGGCGCTCGGCCTCATCATCGGCGCCTTCCAGGGCTTCGTCATCGCCTATCTCGAAGTGCCGGCCTTCATCGTCACGCTGGGCGGATTGCTGGTATGGCGGGGCGCTGCCTGGTGGGTCACCAGCGGCCAGACCGTTGCGCCGCTCGACGCCACGTTCCAGTTGATGGGTGGCGGCCCGGCGGGCTCGATCGGCGCCAGATGGAGCTGGGCCGTCGGCATCGTCGCCTGCCTGGCGGTTATCTTCATGCATTTCAACGGCCGCGTGCAGCGCAAGCGCTTCCGCTTCCCCCTGCGTCCGGTCTGGGCCGAGACGCTGCTCGCCACGGTTACCTGCGCGGTCATCCTGGGCGCGGTGTGGCTCGCCAACTCCTATCCGTGGCCGGTCGGCATCGTGAACCGCTACGCCGCCGCCAACAACATCACCGTGCCCGAAGGCGGGCTGTTCATCGCGCACGGTATCGCCATTCCGGTCCTGATGGCGGTCGCCGTCGGCCTGATCATGACCTTCGTCACCAAGCGCACTAGATTCGGCCGCTACGTCTTTGCCATCGGCGGCAATCCGGAAGCCGCCAATCTTGCCGGCATCAACACGCGCTGGATCACCATGAAGGTGTTCATGATCATGGGCGTGCTGGCGACGATCGCGGCGGCGATCTCGTCGGCCAGGCAGAACTCCTCGACAAACGCGCTGGGGACGCTGGATGAACTGCTGGTCATCGCCGCAGCGGTCATCGGCGGCACGTCGCTCGCAGGCGGTTCCGGAACCGTGCTCGGTGCCATGCTGGGCGCATTGCTGATGCAGTCGCTGCAATCCGGCATGGTGCTGCTCGGCGTCGATTCACCGCTGCAGAGTATCGTCGTGGGCGCCGTGCTGGTCGTCGCGGTGTGGCTCGACACTCTCTATCGCAAGCGCGTCTGATAGCAGGAGAAGGACCATGGCTGAAAAATCGTCTCCCGCCGGCGTTCCGCTGGTCGACATGCGCAACGTCTCGATCGCCTTCGGCGGCATCCGCGCCGTCGACGACGCATCCGTCGATCTTTTCCCCGGCGAAGTGATGGCGCTGCTCGGTCACAATGGCGCCGGCAAATCGACGCTGATCAAGATCCTGTCCGGCGCCTATAAGCGCGACAGCGGACAGATATTCATCAATGGCGAGGAGGCTTCGATCTCCAATCCGCGCGACGCCAAGAAATATGGCGTCGAGACGATCTATCAGACGCTGGCGCTGGCCGACAATGTCGATGCCGCAGCCAATCTCTTCCTCGGCCGCGAACTGATGACGGGTTGGGGCACGCTCGACGACGTCGCCATGGAAGCCGAGGCGCGCAAGGTGATGGGCCGGCTCAATCCGCGTTTCCAGCGCTTCAAGGAGCCGGTTATCAAGCTGTCGGGCGGACAGCGGCAGTCGGTGGCGATCGCGCGCGCGATCCTGTTTAACGCCCGTATCCTGATCATGGACGAGCCGACTGCGGCGCTCGGCCCGCAAGAGACGGCGCAGGTCGGCGAACTGGTCAAGCAGCTCAAGGCCGACGGCATCGGCATCTTCCTGATCAGCCACGACATCCACGACGTGTTCGAGCTCGCCGACCGCGTCTGCGTGATGAAGAACGGCCAGGTGGTTGGCACCGCGCGCACCACCGATGTTACCCAAGACGAGGTGCTTGGCATGATCATTTTGGGCAAATGCCCGCCAGGCGCCATTCCGGGCCCGGGGGCGCTGAAGATCGCAGCATGAAGTCGAACTGGTAGCCGGCTAATTAACGGCTGCGTGATGTACCAGCCGCGGTGATGGTTTGACCGCGCCATTGTGTTGGCGCCGAGACTTGCCCATAAAGATCGTCGACCGTCCACGGGCCGCATCCTTGATTTGAAGAAGCTCTTTCCGATCCTTGCCTTTGTCGCCGTCGCGCTGATCAGCCTGACCATGGCAGGGTTCGCCTATTTCGCGACGCAGGAGGCGGCGCGGATCAAGTTCGAGGGCACGGCCGACGACGCGCTCAACCGCATCGAGAGCCGCGTCGACCTGCATCTGTCGCTGCTGCGTTCGACGCAGGCGCTGTTCGATGCCCGCAACGGCGACATCTCGCGCGGCGAATTCAAGGCCTTCTTCACCGCCCTCGACATCGACGACAATTTCGCCGGGCTGCGCGGCATCGGCTTCCTGAGGCTCGCCAAGACCGGCGACGAGGCGGCGGTGGAACGCGACATCCTGCACGATCATGGGTCGGCGCATCCGATCTATCCTGCCACGACGCAGCAATGGCGCACGCCCATCGTGCTGTTCGAGCCGCTCGCTGCCTCCAACCAGTCGATCATCGGCTTCGATATGTTCACCGAGCCGGTACGGCGCGCAGCGATCGAAAAGGCGATGGCAGACGACCGGCAGCATGCGAGCGGTTTGGTCCAGCTCGGCCAGGGCGCCGGCGTGGCGCAGACCTTCACGGGCTTCCTGGTTTTCGTGCGTCTGAACGTCGAGACCGCGCCAGACGTCATCAATGCAAGCCGCTCCTCGACGGCCGGCTTTCTCTACGCCGCGTTCCGCGCGCAGGACCTGTTCCAGGTCGCGCTCAGCCGTTCTCCGCTGCTGCCGGTCAATGTCGAGGTCTATGACGGCAAGTCCGAGGACGGCAATCTTCTGTTCCGTTCGGAGGCGCCGCCGGCAGAACGCATCGGGGCGACGCTTCTGGCGCGTCGCGATATCGTTGTCGCGGGCCGGCCCTGGACCGTGCTGTTCAGGCCGACAAGCGCCTTCGAACCGCCGTCCTCGCGCGCCATACCGGTGATGCTCGGACTGTTCGGTCTGCTGCTTGCCGGCGCCATCGCGCTGGTGGCGCGCTACCAGGAGCGCGCCTATGAGGCGAAATCGGCGCTGCACGAGGCGACCGAAAAGAGCCTGCTGGAAAAGGATCTGATCCTGCAGGAGATGAAGCACCGCATCAAGAATTCGATCACCCGCGTGCTGGCGATCGCGCGACAGACGGCTTCGCAAGCCACCGACGTGAAGGAGTTTTCGGCTTCGTTCTCGGCGCGCCTGCAGGCCATGGCTGCATCGCAGGACATGCTGACCCGCTCGCGCTGGCAGAAGGCCGATCTAGGCGACCTGCTGCGCATCGAGCTCGGGCAGGTGTTCGGCAAGGACCTTCCCGACGGCGTGTTGTCAGGGCCGGAAGTGCTGCTGGACGAGACGACGACGCAGGCGCTCGGGCTGACCTTCCACGAACTTGCCACCAACGCGCTGAAATATGGCGAGGCCGGCAGTTCGGTGGGCGCCCTCAAGGTCGATTGGAGCGTCAACGGCCGCGGTCGCGAGCGGACGCTGGTTCTGAACTGGCGCGAGGCGGGTCAGAAGGAACTGGAAGCGCCAGTCAAGACCGGCTTCGGCACCAAATTGATAGATCTCAACGTCACGCGCGAATTGCGCGGCACCATCGCGCGCGACTACCACGCCGACGGCTTGAAGGTGGAAATCAGGATCCCGCTGGGCGCGTAAGGCAAAACAGCGGCTTGAATTTGAATTCAGAGCAAACCGGAGGCCGGCTGCCGGCCCCCGGTCTTTCCCGTGCTGAACTAGTTGCAGCGAGCCGTGTAGATCCGGCCGCGATGATCGCGATACTGGCAATAGCCGTTGCGCAGGTTGCGAACCAGAAGGCCCGACCCGGCGCCGACGGCCGCGCCGATCAGCGCACCCTTGCTGCCGCCGACCAAGCCGCCCACGCCGGCGCCGATCAGGCCGCCGCCGACGACGTCCTGCTCGGTTGTTGTGCAGCCGCTGACAGCGACCACGGCAACCATGGCAATCATCATCTTCCGCATAGAATTGCTCCTCACTTTTGTCCTCACTTTCGGCAGTGCCAGCAACCATTTAGCATGAAAAAAGGTGCTTCGCCTGCCCGATTTTACTGTTGCCTAACGTAGTCTTTTCGGCACGCTTGCCGTTCGACGCGACAAGCATGCCGGGCACCTCCAGCGTTAGGAACTGCGTGCCGTCCGGGCCGCACGTTCCAGACGATCCGATCGCAGTCGTCCAGCGCGGGATCCATGGTGGCCGATAGTCAAAGTCGCGTGTGAGGTCAGAACAATTGCCAGGCCGCGGTCAGGGCCACGGCGGCCAGAAGCGCGATCGCGCCCAGGCGGAGCGAAAGATGCCACGACCGCGGCGCCGGCGGCGGCTCGGCATCCCGGAAGCCGCTCATCGAGACGCGGGCGGCCTGCTCCAGCCTGTTCATGTCGGCAACCATCATTTCAGTCTCCCCAGGTCGCGCCGGGGCGCGGGTGGGTTTCCGGCGCATCGTCAGCCGGGAGCACAGGATCGGACTTTATGGTGAACAGCCGGTGAAGGGCTCCGCCGGCAAAGCGCTCCATCTCCGTCTAACGAAATTGCGGACGGCTGCGGCAAAGCCGCCGAGCCTGACGGTTGCACATTTTTCCTGGAATTGCTCTTACGCCATCGGCGGCGCCTCTCAATCCGTCTCGAAATTCCCGTGCGGAACGGTGAGACGGTATTCCATCCGGTCTCTGCCGATTTCCAGCGTCGCGGAGCCATTCAGCGACATCGGCACGACGCGTTCCAGCGCCACGCTGCCGAAACGCTTCTCATTGCGCTGCGCGTCGCCGACCGCCTCCGTCCAGGTCAGCAAGAGGTTGGGCGAGGTTCCGTCTTCAGCCTCGAGCTTGGCGCGCACCTCGACATGGCCGTCCGGCCGCGACAGTGCGCCATAGCTCACTGAGTTGACGGCCAACTCATGCATGGCGAGACCGATATGCAGGGCGGCGTTGGGGTTGAGGTAAGGATTTTCGCCCGCGAACCGCAGGCTTTGAGCCAGATCGCTGCTGTAGCGGCCGACCTGGCCGGATACGAGCTCGTGCAGCGCTGCTCCTCGCCAGTTGGAGGATGTGACGAGATCCTGCGAGGACGCGAGCGATTGCAGCCGGCCGCGAAACCGCGCCAGGAACTCGCCGAGCGTCTCCGTATACCGCCCGGTCTGAGTGGCGACGCTCTGGATGATGGCGAGCAGATTTTTCGATCGATGGCTGACTTCGCGCAGCAATGTCTTGAGGGTCTGCTCGCGGCGTTTCTGCTCCGTCGTCTCCACCACCGTCGTGACGACGCCGAGGACATCGCCGGCTTCCCCGCGGTCTGCATCGATCCAAAGCTGGAACCAGCGCACCCCCTGGTGCCCCGGAATGCTGAGCTCGAGCTGGTCCGGGTTGCCGGATTCGATCACCTTGAGTTTGGCGGCCCTTATGCGTTCGGCCTGCGCCGGCGAGAGCAAGTCCTTGCCGTCGGCTGTATCGGCGGCCCAGGGCGCGTTCATGTTGCGCGCCCAGACCGTTTCCATCTGCCGATCCTGGTAGAGAACCGAAATCCCTGCATTGTGCAGGGCGTGAAGCAAGGCCCGCCCCACCTGCATCCCGCTTTCCGAGGGATGCATCGCGATCACTTCGCGCTTTTCGACCCTGTCTTGCGTGGGACCTTGGGAAGGCATCGGAAATCCCCCACTCGGCCCTTGAACGGCCCAATCCGCAACTTGTTCCGCACGAGTCGACACCCTGAAATTGGGCTTTCCAAAAACGGTCCGCCGGACGGTGCTCTTTCGAGGCGCCGTCCGGCGGTGGCTGGAAACCGTTTGAGGGGTGCGGCTTCCAGTGTTGCGGTCAGGCTCTTCTGAATAGGCCTGCGATGAGCGAAATCACCAAGAAGGCGAGAAAGATGAAGAACAGGATTTGCGCGATGCCTGCCGAAGTGCCGGCGATGCCGCCGAACCCAAGCGCGCCGGCGATGATCGCAACTACGAGAAATACGAGCGCCCAGTACAGCATGATGCGTCTCCTTCTTATGTCGGGAAAAGAACGTGGCCAGATGCCGTTTGTTCCACCATTTGCTGAAAAAGACGATCCCCCAAAGCGAGCTTTTCAGACCGCACACAGCCAAGCGTCACGCATGGCGCGAAGCCCTCGCATGACACTCGAGATCCAGCTTCGGAAGGGATCAGGCGGCGGCCTTGGCCTGACGGTCGAAGAACAGGGCCTGGCTGATCAAAGCCTTGACCATGTCGGGATTAAACGGCTTGGTGACCAGGAAGGCCGGCTCGGGCCGTTCGCCGGTCAGCAGGCGTTCAGGGAAAGCAGTGATGAAGATCACCGGCACAGGCGTCGAGGACAAGATCTCGTTGACGGCTTCGATGCCCGAGCTCCCATCGGCGAGCTGGATGTCGGCCAGAACCATTTTCGGCCGCGTCCTGCCGAACAAGGCCACAGCCTCGGCATGCGTGCGCGCCGTGCCGACGACGCGGTGGCCGAGGCTCTCGACCATCTCCTCGATATCCATGGCGATCAGTGGCTCGTCCTCGATGATCAGCACGTCGGTCGCGACTTGCCGGGAAATCTCGTTGCTCGCCTGGGCAAGCAGCTCCGAGAACTCATCCTCGTCGACGTCGAGGATCTCCGCCGCCTCGTCCTCGCTGAAGCCCTCGACGGCAACCAGAAGGAAAGCCTGCCTCGGCAGGGGCGCGATCGCATTCAGATTGGCCGCGGCCCGCTGCTCCCAGGCGGTCTGCGCCTGTTCCTGCGGCACGCGGATGGCCACGGAGGTGAACAGCCTGGCGAAAACCTTGTACAGCGCAATACGGTCGCTCGAGGCTTCGGGGAAGATGTTGGTATCGGCGATAATGGCTTCCAGCATCGCGGCGACCAGCGCGTCACCGCTCTCCTGCGATCCCGAAACCGCGCGCGAGAAGCGGCGAAGGAACGGGAGATGAGGAGCGATGGTTGCGGACAGACTCATTATTGACGTCTCCCTCAGATGACGTTTCATATTCAAGGCCGCATTGGTTGCAAGCCCCTCTGCATCAAACGCCGGCTTCTGGAAAAAGTTCCGCCGGCTGCGGAACTAAATTAGCAGGCAAGCGTTTCGGATCCAGGGATGGGCAACCAGACGAGGGTTCCGCTTGCGTTGTGGTTTGAAGTCGAAGAGCGGCTCGGGTGCTGGAAATTAGGGCTATTTATGAAGGAAATGTCAAAAAAACAGATGGCTGATGCCGCAAGCAGGCATCGGAACGGGGATGGCAATCCGCTTGGTGCAAACTCCGAAATCGCTCGCAAGCTCAAGCAGTATTATGACGAACTGGTCTCGGATCGTGTGCCGGACCGTTTCGCTCAGCTGCTCAGCCAGCTGGAACAGACCGAACCTGCCCAGAAAAAGGACTGAGGCATGGCGGCGGTATCCCAGAGTTTCAAGACCGAGCTGCTCGGCGCGATCCCGAGCCTGCGGGCTTTCGCCGTGTCGCTCACACAGAATGCCGACCGGGCCGACGACCTCGTCCAGGAAACGCTGGTCAAGGCATGGGACAAGCATGAGAGCTTCCAGCCGGGCACCAATTTGAAGGCCTGGCTGTTCACCATCCTGCGCAATGAATTCTATTCGCAGATGCGCAAGCGCGGCCGCGAAGTGCAGGACAGCGACGGCATCATGACGGCCAGGCTTGCCGTTCATCCGGCTCAGCATGGCCAGCTCGATCTCAAGGATTTCCGCGGCGCGCTCGAGCAACTGCCCGAGGACCAGCGCGAAGCCATCATCCTGATCGGCGCTTCCGGCTTCTCCTATGAAGAAGCCGCCGAGATCTGCGGCTGCGCGGTCGGCACGATCAAAAGCCGCGTCAGCCGGGCGCGCGCCAGGCTGCAGGAGATCCTCAAGATTTCCGGAGAGGACGAGTTCGGACCGGACGCGATCTCGGCGCAGGTCACAGGTTCGAACGCGGCTTAACTTTCGGGACGCGAAGGCGACAAGTACCTGCTCGCGCCATTCGGCGCCATCATTCGGCACGCTTGACGTATCCGGCATTTCCTTGAGGAAGCCGGACTCGCACCGGCCATGATGTCAGCACGCAGGCGGCCTGAGATTGCCTCGGCGGCGACCGTCAGGCCGCCGGAGCGGCCCGTCCGCAGGCGATCGCCACGGCTTCGACGAGATCGTCGCCCGAGTAAGGCTTGGTCACCAGTCGAACGTCGGGGAACGAGTTCTTGACTTCGTCCGAATCCGAATAGCCGGAGGCGAATACGAACGGGACGCCCTCTGCGCGCAACCGCGCGGCGAAATCCAGGGTCGACACTCCGCCAAGCATCAGATCGACAACTGCCGCGTCGAAGCTCGAAGGCAGCGCCTGCCCGTCGATGTCGGCGATCTCTCGCGCGATCGTCACATTCGCGGCACCGTGGTCACGGCAAAGCTGCTCGACATCCATCGCTATCAGGAACTCGTCTTCGAGGACAAGAATGCGCAATCCGTCAAGCAATGCTGTCACTTATGGGGTGTCTCCTTGGCAGCCGCACTCATGCGCGCAATCCGTCACGATGTCATTTAAAAAAGACATGGACATGACCTTAGCGGAACCGCTGCCTCCCTCAAACGTTTCCTTGCGCCCCTAGGGCAGGGATTTCGAAGAGGGGTCGAATGTCCGCACGTTTGGTTGCCACTCGCCAATATCCTTGCGAAAAATGCCCGCTGCGGCCGCTGCCGGCCTTCCGCGAATTCGACGAGCAGGAGTTGTCATTTATCGACACCTTCAAGCGTGGCGAATTGGCTGTCGACAGAGGTGCGACCGTGCTGGTCGAAGGCAGCCACAGCGCGCATCTTTACACGGTGCTGTCGGGTTGGGCGTTCCGCTACAAGCTTTTGCCCGACGGGCGCCGGCAGATCCTCAATTTTTCCATGCCTGGCGACCTCATCGGCCTGCAGGGAAGTCTGATGGGCGAAATGCAGCATTCCGTCGAAGCCCTGTCGCCGATGCTGCTTTGCGTTTTCGAACGCGATCAGCTGCAGGAACTCTATCGCAACCATCCCGGCCTTGCCTATGACATCACCTGGATCGCATCGCGCGAGGAGCGCATGCTGGATGAGAACCTGCTCAGCATCGGCCGCCGCACCGCGCTTGAACGCGCCGCCTATCTTATCGCCTTCATCGCCCGCCGGGCTCGCGGCGCCGGCCTCAACGGCAAGACACCGGTGCAGATCCCGATCACGCAACAGCACATCGCCGACACGCTCGGCCTCTCGCTGGTCCATACCAACAAGACGATTCGCAAGCTGATGGACCGCAAGCTCATCATGTGGCGGGACGGCGGCTGCGAAGTGATCGACTATGACGGGCTGAAGAAGCTTGCCCGCTGGGAGGGGCTAGGCGAGGAATGCAGGCCGCTGATCTAGGTTGGCTTGCAACGACCGGAACCATGGCGCCGAACGGGCGTTGAAACCAACGCAAACACAAGGAGTTAGAGAATGGCAACCGCCGCAGGCAAATCCGCCACAGACGAAGCAACCGCCGCCGATCTGGAGGCCGATATCGAGCAACTGAAAGCGGACATCCAGCGACTCACCGAGCAACTCGCCACGACCGGTCAACACGGCTACGGCGCGGCCCGTCGCGCCGCCGCGGACGGCGTCGAGCAATTGCGCGCGCAGGGCGAAGCCGCGTTCGAGAGCATGCGGGGAAGCGCCGAGGATATCGAAGCGCAGCTGATCGCCAAGGTGCGCGAGAAGCCGGTGACCTCGCTGGCCATCGCGGCGGGCGTCGGTTACCTGTTCGCCCTGCTTTCCCGCCGCTAACCGCAGATGGGGGCGCTTGTCTCGCTGATCTCGGCCCTCGCCTCGGGCGAGGCGATGGCCGCTTTGCATAGGGCGCGGACCGCGGCAATCCTTTACGGGCTTGCCGCCATTTTCGCCTTGTGCGGTGTCGGCTTCCTCATCGGCGCCGCCTACATCTGGCTGGCGGTCCGCTACGGACCGATCGCGACCAGTCTCGGCTTCGGCATCGGCTTCCTGGTGGTTGCCGGGCTCATCCTCGTCATTCACAAGCTGGCGGCCGGCATGCGCAGCAAGCGCCGCGCGCGGCGACGCCAGGCCAATATGACGGCGGCGGGCGTTACCGCAGCACTTGCCTTGCTTCCGGCCCTCGCCAAAAGCAAAGGCGGGCTTGGAGCCGTTGTCGCGCCTGCCCTGGCGGTCGTCGCGTATGCTATCTATCGCGAGAACACCAAGTCCGGGCCGTCGAAGCCGGACCCGGAAGACTTGCCTTGAGCAGTGCCGGAGCGCTCATTTCAAGGACGGCTCGAGCGGCATCGATATTTCGGCGAAGACGCCATCCGGGCGAAATTCGTGGATCACCTCGCTGTCGATGACCTTGGCGAGGCTGCGGCGGATCAGGATCGAGCCAAAACCCTGGCGATCCGGAGGCTCGACCCGCGGCCCACCGCTTTCGCGCCAGGTCAGCACCAGGCGGCGCGCGCCTTTGCGGCCTTGCGTCTTCCAGTCGAGATCGACTTTTCCCGACGGCGCGGAGAGTGAGCCGTATTTCATCGCGTTGCTGGCGAGCTCATGCAGGATCAGGCCGAGCCCGACCGCTTGATCGGGCGAGAGCAGAAGCTCGGGACCCGAAATCGCGATACGCGGCTGGCGGCCCGTGTCGAAAGCCCTGACCTCGATGCGTGCCAATTCGCCGATGCCAATGCCGCGCCATTCGCGGTCGGACAGCAGATTATGGGCGGCGCCGAGCGCCTGCAGCCTGGCACCGAAGGCCTCCAGGAACACACTCGGCTGGCGAGCGTGGCGGACGGTCTGCGTCGCCAGCGCCTGCACGGTCGCCAATGTGTTCTTGACGCGGTGGTTGAGCTCACGCAGCAAGAGGCGCTGCCGCTCGTCGCCGAGCTTGCGCTCGGTGATGTCGTAGTTGACGCCGAAGATCAGCGTCGGCTTGCCCTCGCCGTCGCGTTCGATCACACGTCCGCGCGTGGCGATCCAGCGGGGTGGATGGACCCCCTTGACCCGGTACTCGCCAAAATAGTCGTCGCTGCCGCTCAGCGCGTCGCGGAAACGCGTCTCGGTCTGGTAGACGTCGCGCGGGTCGATGGCGCGCAGGATGTCGCGCGCCTTCAGCCGGTTCGAAGGCGGCAGGTTGAAAAGCTCGGCCAGAAGCGTGTCGCATTCGATCATGTCGGTGCGTATGTCCCAGGCCCAGCTCGCCAGTGAGGCGGCGTCCAGCGCGATGGCGCGGCGCTTTTCCTCGCGCGCCAGTTCCGCCTTGGCGATGGCGCCGTCGCGGGTGGCGTCCTTCAGCGCGAACAGGCTGGCCGCGAGGTCGGCCAGCATTCTCAGCTTCGCCAGCTTTTCCTCGGCCGGAAACGGTCTCGGCTGGCGATCGAGCACGCAGAGCGTACCGATCCTGGCACCGGCCACCATCATCGGCACGCCGATAAAAAAACGGATGTGCTGCTTGCCCGTGACCAGCGGATTGTCGGCGAAACGCGGATCGAGCGTGGCGTCGGTCACCACCATGGGATCGTCACCGGCGGCGATGGCGTGGGCGCAGAAGGAAGTGCTGGCCGGCGTCTCCTTCTCGTCGAGGCCGATGCGCGCCTTTAATCGTCGGCGACTGCTGCCGATCAGGCTCACCAACGCGACAGGCGCTTCGGCAATTGCCGCAGCGAGACCGGTGATACGGTCCAAGTCCGGATCGGTTGCCGTATCCATGGCGCCCAGGCCCTGAAGGAGGGTGAGCCGCTCCGCATCGATCACGACGCGGCTGACGTCCGCTGGCAAACTATCCGCCTTGCTGCTCACCATTCCCTCAAAACGCCACGCAATCGGCCATCATATACACGCAATCGGTTGCCGCATGCTTGCGGGGCGTCTTTTCCGACACGGAACCTTCCCGAACAGGATCCGTTACCGACCATGTCGTGCCTGAAGCGCCCGCCGCCGCGCAGCATGGAGGCCAATCGTGACCAAGATCGTACCTGAAGACAAAGCTCGCCAGGGGCATTGGGGCTGGCACGCCCTCAGAATCCTCATCGCCGGGCTGCTGCTCGCCTTCATCGCGTGGGGCGCGGTCGAGATCTACGGCGAGCTGATCAAGTCGCCGACCACCCAGCAGAACGTGCCGACGGCGCCGCCCGCCGAGCAGAAATCCACTCAAGGCGGCTGATCTTTCCATCACGCCGCCTTCGCCTGCGCATTGCGGGACGGGACAAGCACGTTCAGGGCGCCGGGGTGAATCTCGACCGTGGTTTCCCTCTCAAGCCTGATCAATTCGCCGTCCAGCACCGCGCTGAACTTCCTGGTGGGCGAACGGATTTTCAGCACGACCTTGCCAGCCTGATGCACTTCGACATGCGCGCTCTGGCGCAACCTGCCGCGCAGCATGTCCAGCAGCAGCTTCGCCAGATGATGGCGCCGGCGCGCGACGCTGACATAGATGCCGAGCACGCCGCCAGCCGGGTTGTCGGCATAGGGCAGGTGGCCTTCGCCGAACAGATTGTTGGAGATGCCGATGCCGGTCGTGCGGGCGACGATCTCGGTCTTGCCGATGCTCAGGCTCACCTTGAGCGCCGGCGGGTTCTTGATAGCCGCCCACGCCGCGCGCACGGACGCCTGCATCTTTCCAACGCGCGAGCCGAAATCCATTTTCTCGCGCAACTGGACCATCTTGGCGTGCATGCCGACGGAGAACTGATGCACGAAGGGCTGGCCGTTGGCGCTCGCCATATCGACGGCGATCACCTCGCCGTCGGCAAAGGACTGCAACGCCGCGTCCAATGTCTGCGGGATGCCCAGGCCGCGCGCAAACAGGTTCATCGTGCCAGCCGGCAAGATGGCCAGGGCCTTCTTCTTGTTCATGAGGAGGGATGCCGCGGTGGAAATCGTGCCGTCGCCGCCTCCGGCGAGAACAACGTCGATATTTCGCCTGGCGATGACCTTTTCCAGCGCCGTGGCGACGTCGCGACCGGCAACGATGTCGATCTCGACCGAATGCCCCGCCGCTTCGAGGATCTGACGCAGCTTTTCGGAAAATGCTTCCATGTCGATGGTACGGAGGGTGCCGCCGTCCTGGTTCAGCACCGCAGCAAACCGCATATCGCGCTCCGTGTCCGGGTCACTTTGTGCCGGCAGACCCTCAGCCGCAGGCTGAAACGAGGAGGCCGCCGCAAAGGTTCCGCCGGGAGGTCAGCCATCCACGGACGCGTGAACGCGTTGCGGTTGGAACAACCCTCCGGTCACAACGTTGTGAACCTGTAGACATCGCCGCTTCCGACCTGCCGTCAAGAGGCTGGCCAAGGAGCGTCATGCACAGATCAGGCACGAGGAGAGACCATCATGATGATCCGCACTCTTTTTGCGACGACTGCGATCGCAACCCTTCTAGCAACCGGCGCTTTCGCGCAGACGACGCCCGCCCCGGCTCCACAGCCCCCAGCAGCCGAGAATCCGGCGCCGGTCCCGCGCGCCGCTGGCGCCCTGATGAGCAATATTATCGGCGAGTCCGTCTATAACGGCACGGGAGACGATGCACAGAATATCGGCAAGGTTGACGATGTCGTCTTCGATTCCGGCGGCAAAGCCAAGTCCGCGATCATCGGCGTCGGCGGATTTCTCGGCGTCGGCAAGAAGGACGTCGCTTTCGACTACGGCAAGCTGGAATGGGCAGAGAAGAACGGCGACCGCTGGCTGGTCGCCAAGTCCACCAAGGATGAGCTGAACGCTCTGCCGGCGTTCGACCGCAAGCCTTACGATCCGGCGCCGGCGCAGTCTACCGACGCTACGCAGCCCGCCAACAACACGACAACAGCCCAGGCTCCCGCGGCCGCACCGGCCGAGCCGGTGAAGAAGGCGGAGGGCAACCTCGCCACCAACATCATGGGCGAGTCGGTTTATAACGGCACTGCGGACGATGCCCAGAAGATCGGCGACGTGAAGGACATCGTGCTTGCCAAGGACGGCAAGGCCGAGTCGCTGGTGATCGGCGTCGGCGGCTTCCTCGGCATCGGCACGAAGAACGTCACTTTCGACTTCGACAAGGCAAAATGGGCGGAGAAGAACGGCGACCGCTGGCTGGTGGCCGAGACGACCAAGGAGCAGCTGCAGGCCCAGCCGGAGTTCGACCGCAAGCCCTACGATCCGGCGCCCGGCACGACGACGGCCGCGAACAACGCGCCGGCAACGACCACGCCTGCGGTGGTCGCTTCGGGCACGACGTCCGATAAGGGAGCGAAGCCGGCAGAGCCCGCCAAGTCGACGGCGGAGAACAAGCCTGCGACGCCGCCAGCCCAGAGCACGGCTGAGAACAAGCCCGCCGATAATAGCGGCGCTGCCACCGACCAGACCAAGACGGCTTCCATCGATAAGTCGACACTGACTGAGATGCCGATGGGCAACATGCGCGTCGACGACCTCAAGGGCACAACGGTCTATGGCGCCAACGACGAGAAGATCGGTTCGATCGGCGACGTCGTGCTGACGCCCGACAACAAGCCGGACGCGGTCATCGTCGATGTTGGCGGCTTCCTGGGCATCGGCGCCAAGGAAGTGGCGATCGGTATGGATAAGCTCAAATTCATGACCGACAAGAACGGCAAGAAGTATCTCTACACCAACTTCACCAAGGAGCAGCTGCAGGCCCAAACGGCCTATGACAAGAGCAGTTATGCCGCCAACCGCGACCAGCAGCGGATGATTCTGAAATAAGGGAATAGGAAGTAAGGGAATAGGCAGTAGGAAATAGGCAGTAGGCGAAAGAAGGGTTGGCATACCACCCAGCGACACGAATGTTCTACTGCCTACTGCCTACTGCCTACTGCCCACTCACGTACCCCACCACTCCATCTTCCGTCAGTTCCGCCAAGGCAAGGGACTGATCGAGGTGAGCGGCGCGCCAGGCAAGCATCTTCTCGGCGAACTCGAGCCGTACCGGGAGATAGGCCGGGTCGTTCGCCACATTGTTCAGCTCGCCTGGGTCCCTCGATAGGTCGAACAGAAGCGCCGGCAGGCCGCCGCCGAAGTGGACATATTTGAAGTCCGCCGCGCGGATAACGGCGAGGTTGCAGGCGTTCGATCCGACACCGAAATGGCGTTCGGCTTCGCCTTGGGCGACCGTGCGGAAATCAAACTCCCAATGCGCAGCGTCGCGCCAGGCTTCCGGTTCCGTTCCGTCCAGCCAAGGCGCGAGCGAACGACCGTCGAGGTGGCACTGCGGCGCGGCGCCGATCAGGTCGAGCACGGTCGGGAAGATATCGACGGCCTCAGTGAAGCGATCCACGGACGAACCGGCCGTGGCTTCCCGGCGCGGATCGCGGATGATCAACGGAATGTGGTAGCTGGCGTCGAAGAAGCCGCCTTTGCCGAGCATGAAGTGATCGCCCATCATCTCGGCATGGTCGGAGGTGAGCACGATCACGGTATCGTCCCAGGCGCCCGCTGATTTGATGGCCCGCCAGATGCGGCCGAGCTGCGCGTCGACCTCGGAGATCATGCCGTAATAGATCGCGCGGATGCGGCGAAAGTTCTCCTCGCTCCAGTCCGCCACCATGCCCTCGATGCCGGGGATGAATTTTGTCCGCTTCTGCCCGGCCAGATCGTAGGCGATATAGGGATGGCTGCCGGCCTCGGCCTGCCAACTTGCAGCGCGTTTGAACGCGGGACCTTCGGCCGGATCGTACATGCTGTTATAGGGCTCCGGCACGATGAAGGGCGGGTGCGGGCTGATGAAGGAGATATGCGCGAACCACGGCGCGCTCGCCTCCTGCTCGCCAAGCCAGCGGATGAACTCGCCGGCCAGGAACGCGGTCGGCGTTTGGTCTTTCGAATAGATCGGCGGCGCATTGCTCACGTCCTGTTCCGCCTGGCCGCGGGCCGGACGGTGGATGTCGGGGCTTCCTGCGCCGGTGTCGATGCCTTGGGTCCGCAGCCATGACAGCCATTGCTTCTGATGCTCGGGCAGGGCCTGGCGCACGGTGAATCCCGGCAGCACGCCTTCATAGCTGCGCAGGCGCGGATCCCCGGCCGCCAGCGGGCGCGGATCGAGCGAGACATCGGTGTAGCCGAACAGGGTGGGATCATAGCCCGCCGCGCGCGCCGAAAGCGCGATGTTGCCATGGCGCGCGTCAAGCGGCGTGCCATTGCGGCAGACGCGATTGTTCATCTGGTAGAGCCCGGTGTAGAGGCACGCGCGGGCAGGCGAGCAGGGTGCTGCCCCGCCGTAGTGGCGGCGGAAAAGCACGCCTTCCGCGGCGAGCGCATCCACGTTCGGTGTCTTCACCACCGGATGGCCAGCCGCCGACAGGCAATCGCCACGCCACTGGTCGCAGGTGATGAGCAGGACGTTCGGGCGGTGCTTGCGATTGTCCAAGATCGTCTCCTTGTGGAAGCGTTCAGATGGAACGGAAATCACCCGCGTTGCAAGCCAAGCTTTGGTGACAGATTGGTGGACATGTTTCGAACTGTCGTTCACTTTTGTGATACAGTCCATTCTGTGTTTGCCGCTTTGCCGCCGGCCCGCTCATCCTCATATTGGCGTGGACAGCGGCAAGGGCCGCACAAGGACAAAGGGAAGGAGCAGGATCATGCTCAATCAGATACAGGGGCTGCATCACGTCACCTCGATGGCGAGCGATGCACGCCGCAACAATGAGTTCTTTACGAAAAAGCTTGGCCTGCGCCGGGTGAAGAAGACCGTCAATTTCGACGCGCCGGATGTCTACCATCTCTACTATGCCGACGAGGTCGGCACGCCGGGTTCGGTGATGACCTATTTCCCGTTCCCCGATATCGCCAAGGGCCGGCACGGCGTCGGCGAGGTGGGCTCGACGGTATTCTCGGTGCCGGAAGGCACGTTGGCCTATTGGGAAAAGCGCTTCGCCGATGAGGGCGTGGGCAATGTTGCCCGCACCGAAAGCTTCGGCGAAAAGCGGCTCACCTTCACCGGCCCGGACGGCGACAGTTTCGCGCTCGTCGAGGACAAGACCGACAAGCGGGCGCCCTGGGTCAAGGGCGGTGTTCCCGGCGACGAGGCGATCCGCGGCTTTCACTCGGTTTCGCTGCGGCTGAAGGACGGCGGCGCCACCGAGGAGCTTTTGAAATTCATGGGCTATGAGGAGGTCGACAAGTCCGGCAATATTCGCCGGCTGGCGATCAAGAACGGCAACGGCGCCGACGTCGTCGACATCGAATCGCTGCCGGGTGCCGGCTTTGCCAATCTCGGCGCCGGCTCGGTGCACCATGTCGCCTTCGCGGTCGAGGATCGCGCAAAACAGCTGGAAGTGCGCAAGGCGCTGGTCGACACGGGCTATGGCGTGACGCCGGTCATCGATCGCGACTATTTCTGGGCGATCTATTTCCGCACGCCGGGCGGCGTGCTGTTCGAGGTTTCGACCAACGAGCCGGGCTTCGACCGCGACGAGGACACCGCGCATCTCGGCGAGGCGCTGAGGCTGCCGGCGCAGCACCAGCATCTGCGGCCCTATCTGGAACAGCATCTGCAGAAGCTGGAAGACTGAAGCCATGAGCAAGGACGCTTACATCCACAAGGTGCTGCCCGGTACGCCGGGCAGCCCGCTGCTCTTCGTCCTCCACGGCACCGGCGCGGACGAGAACCAGCTTCTCGGTTTCGGCCGCGAGCTTATGCCTTGGGCGACGATCGTCTCGCCGCGCGGCGATGTGTCGGAGCACGGTGCTCCCCGTTTCTTTCGCCGCACCGGCGAGGGTGTCTACGACATGGACGACCTGGCGCGCGCGACATCGAAGATGGCGAGCTTCGTCAAGGCGCATGTCGAGACCGCAAAACCTTCGGCGGTGTTCGGCCTCGGCTACTCCAACGGCGGCAACATCCTGGCCTCGGTGGTGTTCGCCGAGCCGGGCCTGTTCGACGCCACGGCGCTGATGCATCCGCTGATCCCGTTCGAACCCCGCGTCCAGGGCAGCCTTGCCGGCCGCCGCATCCTGATTACGGCCGGCAGGCGCGACCCGATCTGTCCGCCCAACTTGACGTCGCGGCTCGAGGCCTATTTGCGCGCCGACGGCGCCGATGTCACAGTGGAATGGCACGACGGCGGGCATGAGGTTCGGCCGAATGAAATCGAAGCGGCGCGGCGGTTTTTCGCGCCGGCGCCCGTTGCCGAAGGAGGCAAGTAACATGGCCGACCAACTGCCCGAGATCGAACTGGAAGACCGCGGCTCCAAGGGGCGTTACGTGCTGCGCGGCCCGGGCGGCGCCGAGGCCGAGATGACGTTCACCAAGATCGGCGAGCACCAGCTCATCATCGACCACACCGAGGTGCCGGATGTTTTTCGCGGCCAGGGCGCCGGGCTTCGGCTCGTCACCCGCGCGGTCGAGGATGCGCGTGCCGCCGGCAAGAAGATCATCCCGCTCTGCCCCTTCGCCAACGCCCAGTTCCGCCGCCACCCGGAATGGGCGGATGTGCTGAAGCGGTAGCACCGTCTTTCCCTTCTCCCCCTGTGGGAGAAGGTGACCGCGCAGCGGCCCCACAAGGGGAGAAGGGGAAGCTCTTGGCATTTGCACCGCCCGGTCATCTTGCCTAAGTTGACGGTTCGCCCGGACGAAACCTGTCGTCCCGCCCATCTCCGATTTGAATGGCTTCCCTAATGACCGATACCGACCTGATCCCCGTTTTCGACGGACATAACGACACGCTGCTTCGGCTCTACCAGTCGAAGGAAGCCGACGTCGAAAAGCTGTTCATCGAGGGGACGCCGGGCGGGCATATCGACCTGCCGCGCGCCAGGAAGGGCGGCTTTGCCGGCGGCATGTTCGCGATATTTCCGCCGCCGGTCGAAAAGTCGAAACGCAGCGCCGTGCCGCCGGCACCGAGCGACAATGAACCGCTGCCGCCGGAACTGCCGCAGGCCGAGGCGATCACCTCGACCATCGGCATGGCTTCGATCTTGTTCAGGCTGGAGCGCGCCGGCGCTCTGACCGTCTGCCGCAGCGCCGGCGATGTGCGGGACGCGATGGCCAAGGGCTCGATCGCGGCGGTGTTCCACATCGAAGGCGTCGAGGCGATCGATCCCGGGCTTGCCATGCTCGATGTGCTGCACGCCGCAGGGCTGCGCTCGCTGGGCATCGTCTGGAGCCGCCCCAACGCCTTCGGCAACGGCGTGCCGTTCCGCTTTCCGTCCTCGCCCGACACCGGGCCTGGTCTCACCGATGCCGGCAAGGCGCTGGTCAAGGCGTGCAACCAGCTCAGGATCATGATCGACCTCTCGCATCTCAACGAGAAGGGTTTTCGCGACGTGGCCGAGCTTAGCGATGCGCCGCTGGTCGCGACCCATTCCAATGTGCATGCGATCTGCGGCCATTCGCGCAACTTGACCGACTGGCAGCTCGGCGCGATCCGCGAATCCGGCGGCATGGTGGGCCTGAACTTCGCCACCGGCTTCCTGCGCGAGGACGGCCGCATGAACGCCGACACCAGCATTGATATCATGGTGCGCCACATCGATTCGCTGTTGCAGGCGCTGGGTGAAGACGGCGTCGGACTGGGCTCGGATTTCGACGGCGCCATGATCCCGGCCCCCATCGGCGACGTCGCCGGTCTGCCGAAGCTCACCGATGCGCTGGCGGCACGTGGTTTCGGGCGCGCGCTGATCGAGAAGATCGCTTATCGGAACTGGTTGAACGTGCTGGAGCGCACCATAGGCTAAGGCAGGTCTATCCGTCGTAGCCGATACGCTTCAGCCATTCCTTGCCGACGCCACGGTCGCGGATGATCGCTAAGGGGTTTTCCGCGTCGAGCCGGGCGCAGATGCGGTAGACCTCCAGCGTCTCGGCGTTCATCTCGCCGCGCTTGAAGAAATACATCGCCGCCGCGTAGCGAGTGCGGCCGGACCACATCTCGCCGAGTGGCGTGTTGACCAGTTGCCACTGCTCGGCGGCTTCCGCTTCCAGGTCTTCCGCTTCGCTTGCCATAGTCAAAAGTCCGCGGGCGGGTTGGCGGTGCGGCGGTCGAGCCTGATGAAGGGCCTCGGCACCACCTTCGCCTTCTTCATCAGCTTCTGGTACTGCAACTCGCGCATGGCGTAAATCTCGACCCACAGGTCGTCGACGATCGTGTCGCCATAGGGCCGCTGCAGCGAGGCGAGCGCGATGTTGCGCTTGGCCATGGGCGACCACATCGCCGCGCTGACCAGCCCAACCTCCTGGCTTTTCTTGTAGTAGACGATCGCATGCTCGGCCGGGATGTTGCCTTCGATCTCCAGGCCGACCAGCACATGGCGCAGCTTCTTCTTCGTCCGGGCTTCGAGGATGGCGCGGCGGCCGTTGAAATGGCCTTTGTCCGGATCGATCATGAAGCCGAGGCCGATCTCGTCCGGCATGCGAAGGCGGTCGGCGCGGATGGCGTGCTCGGCAGCCGTGAAATCGGCATTGGCGACGATCAGTCCCGCCTCCAGCCGAGCGCGGTTCAGCGCCGTATAGCCGATGGCGCGGATGCCGCGCAGCTCGCCCGCCGTCATCACCCGGTCCCACAGGCTCAGCGCCTTGTCGGCCGGCACGAACAATTCGTAGCCGAGATCGCCGGTGAAGCCGGTGCGCGAGATGGTCACGGCAGCGCCGTCATGCGCGAACTCGGCGAGGTCGAAGATTTTCAACCGCTCGACGCCGGCAAAGCCCGCCTCGCGCAGGATGGCGAAGGAGGTCGGGCCCTGCAGCGCAAGTCCGGCGACCGCTTCGGTCTCTTCCTCGACACTGATCTCATAGCCGATCGCACTGTCGAGCAGCCAGGGCAGATGGCGCTCTTGCGAGCAGAGACGGAAGCGTGTCGGCGAGAGCCGGAACAAAGTGCCATCATCAAGGACAAAGCCATCGTCGTCGCACCAGGCGGTGTAGTGGACGCGGTCGGGTTTCAGTTTGGTCACGTCTCGCAGCGTGACGCGGTCGAGATAGGCTTCGGCGTCCGGGCCCTCGATGCGGTACTTGGTCATCGGCGAGATGTCGAAGAGCGCCGCCTGGCTGCGGATGGCGAAATATTCGAGCTCCTCGTCCCACAGCGAATGCGGCGCGCGGTAGCCGGCCCAGTTGTACCAGTCGTTCGTCAGCGCCAGCGCGTCGATGCGCGGCTGGAAGGGGGTGCCGAGCCGCAGCGTGCGGAAGTGGGATTGGGCGAGGGTGCGGGCGGCGTCGGTTTTCACATGACGATTCATGACGGCGTTCCTTCGCGCCCCCCTCTGTCCTGCCGGACATCTCCCCCACAAGGGGGGAGATTGGACGTCACGCTGACTTTCGCCAATCTCCAACGTCGCAAGAAAAGCGCCGACAGATCGAGCTGCTGATCTCCCCCCTCGTGGGGGAGATGGCCGGCAGGCCAGAGGGGGGCGCCATGGAGCGCGACTTCAGCGATTTGCAAAAACATATTCACCCCTTCATCGCGATGATGCGGCGCGCGGCGTTGAGGCCGGGCGCGCCGGAGATGCCGCCGCCCGGATGCGAGCCGGCGCCGGCGAGGAACAGGCCTTCGAGCGGCGTGTCGTAGCCCGACCAGCCGGAGACCGGCCGCGACATCAGCATCTGGTCGGCCTGCAACTCGCCATGGTGCCAGTGGCCGCCAGGCATGCGGTAGCGCGCCTCGATGTCGGCGGGCGTCAAAAGCTCGGCGTGGCTGACCGTTGCGCCGATGCCGGGCGCATAGGTCTCGAGCTGCGCCATGATCGCCTTGAGGAAGCGCGGCTTGCCGGCGCCCCAGCCCTCTCTCAACGCATAAGGCGCGTACTGCACCACAGCCGAAAGCACGCAGGCGCCGAATGGGGCGAGCGATAGGTCGGCCAGGCTGGGCAGCGTGATTTCCATCACCGGCTCAGGCGAGAACTCACCATATTTCGACGGATTGAAGGCGCGCTCAACATGGTCGGGCGAAGGCGCGACGACGAGGCGACCTTTGTGGCCGGCGGCGTCGACGCCCGAAAATTGCGGCGGCCGATCCAGCGCCAGATGCAGCTTGGCCGCATCGCCCTTCATGCGGATGTTCTTCACCTTGCGCACGAAGCCGGTATCGACGTCGCGCGGGCCGACAAGATCGAGGATCGTCGTCGCCGGGTTGATCGCGGAGACGACGATGTTGGCCTGCAGCGTTTCGCCGCCCTGCGTGACGACGCCGACGGCGCGGCCCTTTTCGACGATCACCTTGGCGACCGGCGAAGCCGGGCGGATCGAAACGCCCGCCTTTTCCGCCGCCGTGCGGATGACGGCGACGACGGCGCCCATGCCGCCTTTCGGCTGGACCTGCGCGCCGGCAAGGCCGCCAATTTCGCCGGCCAGCCTGTAGTAGAGGCCGAGCAGCGAAGTCGGCGAGCGCGGCCCAAGATGCGAGCCGAGCGTCGCGTCGAAAGCAAGCAGGCCCTTCAGCCGGTCGTCCGAGAGCTGCTCGTCGAGCAGGTCGTAGACATTCATCAAAAGCACGCGCAGGAAGTCGCGCATGTCTTCCCTGCCAAGCCGCTTCAGCGCCAGCGCGGTCTGGCCGAGCCCGGTCACATCGGCGAGTGACATGCCGCCAAGATCAGGCGGTCGGCGCGACAGGAAAGGCTTCAGCACGCCGGCATAGCGCAGCAGTTGCGCGCGCAAATCTTTCCAGGCGGACTGTTCCGAAGGGCTGGCGCCCGTCAGCACCTCGCCATAGGCGCCGTGGAGCACCAGCGGGCCGTCCTTCGACAGCGCAACCGACGGCACGAAGTCGCCGCGCTCTACCGTCAGCCCGTGGCGTTCCAGCTCCAGCGTCTTCACGACATCGGGATGCAGGCGATTGAGCAGATGCGCGACCGTGGAGACGCGAAAGCCCGGCGCGAATTCCTCGGTGCGCGCGGCGCCGCCGACCTCGTTGCCGGCCTCGAGCAGCAGCACCTTGCGGCCCGACTTGGCCAGCGTGGCGGCGGCGACGAGGCCATTGTGACCGCCGCCGATGACGATGGCGTCCCAGTTCAAATCAGATGACGTCATGGGCCGGGCTCATATGCAGGGTTGGCTTGGCAAGATCGCGCAGGATCTCGGCGGCGGCATTGCGCCCGGGCGCGCCCATAACGCCGCCGCCCGGATGGGTGGAGGAGCCGCACATATAGAGCCCACTGAGCGGCGAGCGGTATTGCGCGTAGCCGGGCACCGGGCGGTTAAAGAGCAGCTGGTCGAAGGTGAGCTCGCCCTGAAAAATGTTGCCTTCGGTGAGGCCGACCTCGGCCTGGATTTCGCGCGGCGTGCGCACTTCCATATGGACGATGCGGTCGCGGAAGCCGGGCGAATATTGCGCGATCTGCGCAATCACGCTTTCGGCGAAGCCGTCGCGGTCGGCATCGGTCCAGTCCGCCCCTCTTATCTTCGGCGGCGCGTATTGCACGAAGCAGCTCATGAAATGCTTGCCCGGCGGCGCCATGGTCGGATCGAGCGTGGTCGGGATCATCATGTCGAGGAAGGGATCGGCCGACCAGCGTCCGGCCTTCCAGTCGTCATAGGCGCGCTCCATGCGCTCGATGGAATCGGTGAAATGCATGTCGGCGCGGTAGACCGGCGAATCCTTCGGCAAAGCCGGGAACTTGGGCAGGGAATCGAGCGCGATGTTGACCTTGCCGGACGAACCGCGGATCTTGAAGTTCCTGACGCGGCGCAGGAAGATGTCGGGCAGCTCCTTCTCCTCGACCAGCTTCAGGAAGGTGCGCTTGACGTCGGCATTGGAGATGACGAGCTTGCCGTAAATCTCCTCGCCGCCGGCAAGCACCACGCCCTTGGCCTTGCCGTTCCTGATCAGCACGTGATCAACTTCGGCGCCGGTGCGGATGGTGCCGCCACTGGCCTTGAAGGAAGCGGCCAGCGCCTTGGTGACGGCGCCCATGCCGCCGCGCGCGTAGCCCCAGGCGCCGACCGAGCCGTCGACCTCGCCCATATAATGATGAAGCAGCACATAAGCCGTGCCGGGCGACATCGGGCCCAGCGCCGTGCCGATGATGCCGGACAGCGCGAAGTTCGCCTTGATGACGTCGGTCTCGAAATACTCGTCGAGGAAGTCCGAGATCGACATCGTCCAGAAGCGCAAGGTCAGCGCCATCTCCTCGGCCGAGATGCCGGCGAATTTCTTGCCGAGATAAAGCAACTCGCCCAGGTCGCGCGGCCTGAAGCTCGTCGGGTCGGGCGCAGTGCGCATCAGGAGCGGCTGGATGAAGCGGCACTGCCTCGTGACGTCGCGCGAATAGCGGTCATAGGCCTCGGCGTCGCGCTTCGAAAAGCGGGCGAACTCACGGCGATGGGCGTCATGATCGCGGTAGTTGGCGAGGTAGTCGCCGTCGCGCGTGAACACCGCGCCGCCTTCATAGGAGATCACCTGCAGGCCGAAGCGCGGCAGCTCCAGGTCGCGCATGATCTCGGGCCGAAACAGCGAGCAGACATAGGAACAGTTGGAATAGAGGAAGCCCGGCGTCAGCTCGCGGCTGGTGGCCGCGCCGCCGACCCAATCGTTCTTCTCAACCACCAGCACGTCCAGCCCGGCGCGCTGCAGATAGCAGGCGGTGACCAGCCCGTTATGGCCGCCGCCGATGACGATCGCGTCCCATGCCTTCATGCGCGCCGAACCTCCCGCCGGTTGCCCTATCTGCTTGTTTCTCCGCAATTCCGGTCGGAGAACCGCATCACGCTTTCCTGGAATTGCTCCGTGCGTCTTGTCCCCGATTGCCCCGAATTTGGCACGGATCACAGTTTTTTGTCCAGCAATATTGAATGAATGTTCAACAAATGGTGTTGCGTTTTCCTGTTGATGCGCTAGGCTTTGCCTTGATTTCTGGATTGATCCGCATCGCCATTTGAGGTTGAGGATCGGATGATCGAGACGGCCGACGCCGAGCCGGAATATGACGAAACCGCCATCCGCTTCCTCGAAGCGCTGTGGGGCGAGGGTTACTTGTCGCCGGGCGGTCCGGACGAGGTCGACCGCGTGGTCGAAGGCCTCTCCCTCAAGGGCAAAACGATCCTCGATATCGGTTGCGGCGCCGGCGGCATCACGCTGCATCTGGCGGCAACGCACGGCGCGGCTCGAGCCACCGGCTTCGACGTCGAAAGGCCGGTGATCGAGACGGCGAGGCGAGGGGCGATCATGCAGGGCCTCGAGGATCGTGTCAGCTTTGTCCAGGCGCCGCGGGGACCGCTTCCTTTCACGAACGCTTCCTTCGACGTCGTCTTCTCCAAGGACGCGCTGCTGCATGTGCCGGACAAGGACGCGCTGTTCGCCGAGATCTTTCGCGTGCTGAAGCCCGGCGGGGTGTTTGCGGCGTCGAACTGGATGATTTCGCATGATGGCGAGCCGTCGCCTCAGATGAAGGCCTATGTCGCTGCCGAAGGGCTCTCCTTCGCCATGGCCTCGCCGGCGCGCTATGCCGAGGCGATGCGGCGCGCCGGCTTTACCGACATCACCATACGCGACCGCAATCCATGGTACCGCGAGGTCGCGCGCGAAGAGCTTTCGCGGCTCAAGGGACCGCTCTACGCGCGGGCCGCGGCAGCGGTCGGCGCGGCCTATGTCGACAAGAACATCAAGACCTGGGAGGCGATGCAGAAGGTGCTTGACAGTGGCGAGCACCGCCCCACTCATCTGCGCGGTTGGAAGCCGGTCGGATAGCCGGCAATGCTGGAGACCGTCACACCCATGAAGACTGCAGAGGCGAGCGATGCTCTCCCCGAAACGGCGCGGAAAGGCGATGCCGAAAAGCGTGGCCGCAAGGCCTCGAAAGAGGTTCGGCGGCTGCAGCTGATCGAGGCGACGATCGATTCCCTGGCCAAGCGCGGCTATGCCGAAACGACGATGGCGGACGTGGCCGACGGCGCGGGCCTGTCGCGCGGCATCGTCAACTTCCATTTCGAGAGCAAGGAAAAGCTGCTGATCGCCACGCTGCAGCACATGTATGACGAATATTCGGCGCATTGGCGCACTTCCCTGCAAAAGGCGGGCGACGATCCGGCGCGGCAGCTGCAGCATCTGGTATGGGCCGATTTCGACCGTTCGATCTGCAACAAGCGCAAGCTTGCCGCATGGCTCGCCTTCTGGGGCGAAGCCAAGTCGCGGCCGACCTACCAGGCGCTGAGCAGTTCGCGCGACGCCTATTACCAGCAGGTCTTCATCGATCTCTGCACGACGCTCAAAGTGAGCGGCAACTACACCTATGACCCGCAGGTCATAGCGCTGGCGCTCAGCGCCATGCTCGAGGGCTTGTGGCTGCGGCTGATGATGGGGACTGAGGACACCACGCGAGAGACCGCATTGCAGGCGGCGAATGCGTTTTTGGCCGCCGCCTTCCCGAAACACTTTGGCTAGCGAGAACTGGAGCTAGCGAAAGCCGGGTTAGCAACAGCCGGCCAACAAGACCGGCAAAAGAGGATGGAACATCATGAAGAAACTCAGCCGACGCCTGACATTGACCCTGGCGCTTGGGAGCGTGCTCGCCGCTTCGGCGGCGGCGTTCGCGGTCGCCGCCGACAAGGATCTGATCGTCTTCGACTGGTCAGGCTATGAGGATCCGAGCTTCCACGGCAAGTATGTCGAGAAGAACGGCGATTCGCCGACCTTCGCCTTCTTCGGCGACGAGGACGAGGCCTTCGAAAAAATCCGCTCCGGCTTCAAGTCCGATCTCGGCCATCCCTGCTCGCAGAGCGTGGTGAAATGGCGCGAGGCGGGGCTGCTGCAGCCGCTCGACACGTCCAAGATCGCAGGCTGGAAGGATCTCAACCCCGGCATCATGGCGATGAAGGACCTTGCCACGACGTCCGACGGCAAGGCCTGGTTCATGCCGTGGGACTGGGGCAATACCCAGCTCACCTACAATTCCGACAAGATCGCCGAAAAGGACGTGCAGTCGCTGAAGGCGTTCGCCGATCCGAAATACAAGGGCAGGGTTTCGATCGGCGACAATGTCGACGACGCCTACGCGTTGGCCAGCCTCGCCATCGGGCTCAAGGACTGGACCAAGATGACGGACGACCAGTTCAAGCAGGCATCCGATTTCCTGCGCCAGGTGCACAAGAATGTGCGCTCCTACTGGACCGACACCACCGACATCGTGCAGCTGCTTTCCGGCGGCGAGGTCGACCTCGCCTGGGCCTGGAACGATGCGACCGTGCAGTCGGTCAAGGCCGGCGTGCCGATCAAATCCAAGAAGGACACCGACGAAGGCATCTCGACCTGGGTCTGCGGCTACGTGCTGTTCAAGGACGCGCCCGGCAACGTCGACAAAGCCTATGACTACCTCAACGCCGTCAACGATCCGGAAGTCGCCAAGGTGCTGGTGAAGGATTGGGGCTACGGCCAGGCCAATGCCAAGGGCATGGCCGGCGTCGATCCGGCGGTCCTGAAGGAAAAGGGCTACGACAACGTGGAAAAATGGGTCGACAAGACGCTGTTCCAGCAGCCGCTGCCCTCGGAGCTCAAGCTCAAGATGATCGCCGAATTCGAGAAGATCAAGGCCGGCTATTGAAGAGCATCATCGAAAGGACCGACGTCGTCATCGTCGGCGCCGGCTTCACCGGTCTGTCCGCCGCACTCGAATTGAAGCGCGCCGGTATCGATTTCCTTGTGCTCGAGGCGCGCGACCGCGTCGGCGGCAGGGTAGAGGCTGTGCGCAATGGGCTCGGCGAATTGATCGACAGCGGCGGCCAGTTCTTGTGCGTGGACATGCCCGAAGTGATGGCGCTGGCGAGGGCCTACGGCAAGAGCTTCGTCGAGACCTATGTCGAGGGCGAATTCATCACCTATCCGTCGATGACGCCAGCGCGGGCGGAGCGGACCTATCATGTCGCGATGGCAATCCGCGAGCGCATGAACGGGATCGAGCCGGACGATCCGTCGATCGCCGGGTTGACCGTGGCGACATGGCTCGAGCGCCAGGCGGACGCGGCCGACGCCAAGGCAGCCTTCCGTTCGATGATCGAGGGCCTGTGGTGCCTGCCGCTGGACAAGGTGCCGTTGTGGTACCTGATCGACAATGATCGCCGCATCACCAACGAAGTCTTCGAGCTGCAGTATTTTCTGCGCGAGACGATGCAGTCGCTGGCCGATGATCTGGCAGCAGATCTCGGCAACCGCCTGCGGCTGGGAGAAGCCGCAACGCGGATCGAGCGCGGGCGGCAAGGCATTCGCGTCGTCTCGACCGGCGGCGTTGTCGAAGCGGGCGCAGCGCTGGTCGCCTTGCCGCCGGCGACGGCCGCGAAGCTCGACTTCGCGCCGCCTTTGCCGACTGAACTGGCGAGTGCGCTCGGCGTCTGGGAAAGCGGCGCGGTGATCAAGATCCTGGTGCGTTACGCAAAGCCTTTTTGGCGCGAGCGCGACCTGTGCGGCATGGTCATGTGGCGCGACCAGCCGGGGCTGTTTGCCTGCGACGCCAGCACGGATGCCGACCATGCCGCGCTTGTCGTCTTCGTTGGCGGGCCGCTGGCGCTGCGCTGGCACCCGCTCGGCGAGGCGGCCTTGCGTGCGGAAATCATCGCGAGGCTTGTCCAGGCGCTCGGCCTGCGGGCCGCCGACATCATCGATTTCAGCTCGCGCGACTGGACGCATGACCGCTGGAGCGGCGGCGCCTATAGCGATCTCATCACCGATGTGACGGCGCGGAATGCCGAGCACGTGATCCTTGCCGGCGCGCCGCCGGTTTATTTTGCCGCTTCGGAAGTCTCGCCGTCTTTCCCGGGCTATGTCGAAGGCGCGATCGTGGCGGGGCGCGTCGCTGCTGCAAAGATTCAGTCCGCCATCGCCACCAGCGCCTCGGGGTCGTAGGCGAGACGGATTGGCGCGCCGACCGGAATGTCGTCGGCGCCGAAATCGTTGGTCTCGGTCACCGAAAGCGGCTTTTCCAGTCCGGGGATCTCGACGATCAGATGCGTGATCTCACCGAAATAGTGGCGCTCGACGACCTTGCCGGCGACCTCGAATTTTGCTGACGCGTTGTCCCACAAAACACGCAGGCGTTCGGGCCGGATGCCAAGCGTCGCCGCGCCGCCATTGCGCACGAAAGCCCTTGGCTTGTCTGTCCTGACGCGGCCGAAGCCCAGCGTGTCGAGCACCAGCGAAGCGCCGTTTTCCTCGACGATCTCGGCTTTTACGAAATTCATGCCGCCGAGGAAGTCGGCGACCTGGCGATTGACCGGGCGCTGGTAGATTTCCTTCGGCGAAGCGACCTGCGCGATCTTGCCGCCGAACATCACCGCGATGCGGTCCGACATCGCCAGGGCCTCGTACTGATCGTGCGTGACCAGCACGAAGGTGATGCCGACCGCCTGCTGCAAGCGGCGCAGTTCGACCTGCATCTGCTCGCGCAGCTTCTTGTCCAACGCCGAGAGCGGCTCATCGAGCAGCAGCACCTTGGGCCGCATGACCAGCGCGCGGGCCAAAGCGACGCGCTGGCGCTGGCCGCCGGAAAGCTCGGTGGCGCGGCGCTTGCCGAGACCGGTAAGCGAGACCTGCGCCAGCGCTTCCTCGACGCGGCGCTTCTCCTCGCCGGCGTCGAGCTTCAGCCGCCTCAGGCCGTAGGCGACATTCTGCTCGACATTGAGATGCGGGAAGATCGCATAGCTCTGGAAGACCATATTGGTCGGCCGGCGGTTGGCGGGAATGCCGTCCATCGGCTGGCCGTCGACGGCGATGGAGCCGCTGGTCGGCGTGTCGAAACCGGCGATCATGCGCAAAAGCGTGGTCTTGCCGCAGCCGGAAGGCCCGAGCAGCGAGAAGAACTCGCCCTCCCTGATCACCAGCGAGGCATTGTCCAGCGCCTTGAAGGAGCCGTAGCTGCGGGTAACGTCGCGGATCTCGATCATGGTGCGATCGGTTTGCGTGCGCTCGGAGTGGATCCGCTCAAGCATAGAGGCCTCCCTCGTTCTGGGTGCGTCTCGCCGCACGGCGGCGCAGGATTTCGGCAATCGTCATCAGCAGGAATGACGCAAAGAGCAGCAAGGTGCCGAGCGCCAGCACGCCGGGAAGTTTGGCCGCAAACCGCAGCTGGCCCCAAATGTAGATCGGCAGCGTCGCCTCGGTGCCGGTGAGGAAGAAGGCGATGATGAATTCGTCGAGCGAGATGGTGAAGCAGACGAGCAGGCTGGAGATGATCGCCGGCGCGACCATCGGCAGCGTCACGCGCCGGAAGGTGCCGAACGCGCTCTCGCCTAGATCGGCGGAAGCTTCTTCCAGGCTGCGATCGAAACCCTCGAAACCGGAGGTCAGCACGGTCATCGAATAAGGAATGCAGACCAGCACATGGCCAAGCACCACGGTGAACAGCGACAGGCTCAGGCCGAGCTGCAGCATGACCAGCAGCATCGAGATAGCGACGATCACTTCGGGAAGCACCAGCGGCGCCATGATCAGTCCGTTGATGGCGCGGCGGCCGGGATAGCGGTAACGGGTGATCGAGCGGGCGGCGAGGATGCCCAGCACCGTCGACAGGATCGAGGCGGAAACGCCGACGATGAGGCTGTTCCAGGTGGCGTCGATCAGCGCCGGCGTGCGCTGCAGGTCCTCGTACCAGCGCAGCGTGACGCCCGAGAGCGGGAATTTCGGCGTCGCCGCCGTGTTGATCGAGAAGATCGGCAAGAAGATCACCGGCAGGTAAAGGAACAGCAGATAGAGGACGGCATAGCTCGACAGCCAGCCGGGCAGGTAACGTCTGATCGCCGTCATCGTGCCAGCCTCTGCAGGGCGCGGAAGACCAGCACAGTGGCGCCGGCCATCAGCGAGACGATGATCATCGTGGTTACGGAAAGTGCTGCACCCAGCGGCCAGTTCGACGCCTTGCCGAATTGCGCCTGGATTGCGTTGGCGATCATCACGCCGTCCTTGCCGCCGACGAGCTTCGGCGTGACGTAGTCGCCGACTGTCGGGATCATGACGATCAGCGCCGCCGAGATGACGCCGGGCGCCGACAGCGGCAGGGTGACGCGCAGGAAGGAGCGCAGCGGCCCGTCGCCGAGGTCGGTCGCCGCCTCGACCAGGGTCCGGTCGACCTTCTCCAGCGAAACGAAGATCGGCAGGATCGCGAAGGTCGCCCAGGCATGGGTCAGCGTGATGATGACGGCGGTGGAATTATAGAGCAGCGCCGTCGACGGCTCGTCGATGATGCCGAGGCCCATCAGGCCGGAGTTGAGCACGCCGTTATAGCCGAGGATCACCTTCCACGACATCACGCGCAGCAGGTAGCTGGTCCAGAACGGGATGGTGATGAGGAACAGCCACAGGCTCTTGTGGCGGCCGCCATGGAAGGAAATGAAATAGGCGATCGGATAGGCCAGAGCCACGGTCAACAGGCTGACGGTCAGCGAGATGTAGAGCGAGCGCCAGAGCAGGTCGCGGTAGATCGGCTCGGTCAGCGCGATCCGGTAATTCTCCAGCGTGAACGTGTGGTCGATGGTGAGATAGTTCTGCGTCCAGAAGGAATGGGCGATGACGACCAGGATCGGCAGGACGAGGAGAATGAGAGCGTAGACGAAGGTGGGACTGATCAGGGCAAAGCCCTGGAGGGCTTCCGATTGCAGAAAGGGACTTCGTCTCGATCCCGCCATGCGCAACGGGGGCGACCCTTCCGCGGCAACCGTCATTGCAGCGCTCCGGGCGTGATTTCGGTAGCTGGCTCGGGCTGTCCCGCCATGCGCCTTCCCATTCGTGGCGCCGGCTGCCTGTTCCCGAATTATGCTTGGAGCGCGATCGCTCCCTGGCTTGCCGGCTTTCTTTCATCATGAGCGCATCCGCCGATTGAAATCAAGCGCTATTTCTGCGATATTGATTGAACGGATATTCAAAATTAAGTGATGAAAAGCTGAGTTTCCATGGTTTTCCGCGCAATTTGATATCCGGTGGAAATTCAAAAACCTGGCAGATGCGAGGCGAAAATGGCGGCTCAAAGCAAGATCAAGGCAAGCGAACTCATCGATGCCGGCGATGACGACGCGGTCGAGCTCGCCAAGCGCCATCTCTTGCAGCCCTGGCCCTATGCCGGCTCGGTCGGCAACGAGGCGCGCGCGCTGATCGGCGAGGGCCACGGCATCTACATCACCGACGCTTCCGGCAAGCGCCTCATCGACGGCCCGGCCGGCATGTGGTGCATCAATGTCGGCCATCGCCGCGAAGAGCTGGCCAAGGTCATGTACGACCAGGCGATGGCGCTCTCCTACAACACGCCTTGGTATACGATGAATGCGCCCTCGGCCGAGCTTGCCCGGCGCATCGCCGATGCGGCACCTGGCGATCTCAGCCACACCTTCTTCACCACCGGCGGCTCTTCGGCGGTGGAGACGGCGCTGCGCTTCATGCAGTTCTACAACAATGTGCGCGGACGACCGGAGAAGAAGCTGATCCTCAGCCGTGGCGGCGCCTATCACGGCTCGACCTATCTGTCGGCCTCGCTCAACGGCCGGCCGCGTGACCGCGACTGGATGGACGGCGCCGACGATCTGGTGGTCAAATTGTCCTCGCCCGACCCGTTCCGGCGGCCGAAGGAGATGAGCATCGCCGCCTTCACCGATTTCCTGGTCGACCAGTTCCGCGACACCGTCGCGCGCGTCGGCGCAGAGCGCATCGGCGCTTTTGTCGGCGAACCGGTGCAGGCTTCCGGAGGCGTCATCGTGCCGCCGGACGGATATCTCAAGCGCATCCGCGAGATCTGCCGCGAGAACGACATCCTCTATGTCTCGGACGAAGTGGTGACCGGCTTCGGACGGCTCGGCCATGTCTTTGCCTCAGGCGACGTGTTCGGCATCGACCCGGACATGATCACCTTCGCCAAGGGCGTCACATCGGGCTATTTCCCGCTCGGCGGCGTCATCATCTCGGAGCGCCTGCTCGAAGAGCTGCGCCGCTCCAACCATCCCGATGCGCTGTTCGGCCATGGGCTCACCTACACCAGCCATCCGATCGGCTGCGCCGTCGCGCTGAAGAATCTCGATCTGCTGGAAGAGGGCGTGCTCGCCCACACGCGCGAGATCGCGCCCTATTTCCAGGCGCGACTGAAGACGCTGGAAGAGCTGCCGCTGGTCGGCGAGGTGCGTGGCGTCGGGCTGATGGCTTGCGTCGAATGCGTCGCTGACCGCGACAGCAAGGATCCGCTGCAGCTCGACAAGAATGTGGGCAAACGCATCGACGCGCATTGCCACGAGCTCGGGCTTCTGGTGCGGCCGCTGATCAACATGTGCGTGATGTCGCCGCCGCTGATCATCAGCCGCGAGCAGGTCGACGACATGGTGGCGATCCTGCGCGAAGGCATTTCACGCACAATGGATGATTTAAGGAAGGAAGGGATCTGGCGGGGGTGATTGGCTCTTCCTTCTCCCCGTTTTACGGGGAGAAGGTGAGAGCTCATCCCCTCGACCGCAGCGCGTCGTTCAATCCCCACATGTCCTTTTCCTCGGGTGCCGTCTCCAGGTTCAGAACCGGGATCTGCCTGCGCAGGTGGTCGTGGTGGGTGCGCACGCCGTATTCAAGGTCGGAGAGGTAAAAGCCCTCGAAGGCTTCCGACAGCATGGATTCGTTCGACCACACCGAGAGCTGGACGTCTTCGTTCATGGTGTCGCGGTCGATGCGATAGGCGAGGTAGCGTGCCGCCGCCTGTTCGCGCGTCTCGTCCTTGTAGCGGTAGATGGCGCCGCGCAGCAGCGTCTCGCCGGTCGATAGCGGGAACTCCTGATAGAACTGGACGGATTCCGGCATGATCGACAGCGCGTTGTTGGGGAAGATGCCGTAATAGATCCAGGCCTTGCGCAGATGTTCGGGCAGATGTGTAGCCTCGGGCCCGAGCTTGATGTACTCGCGAACGCTCCAGCGCCGCCCGGCATGCGGGTTGTAGGTGGCGAAGGACCGCGAGACGCCGTTGATGAAGGGCTCGTCGAAATAGGTCGCGCCATAGAGGTCCTGCAGCGCCGGATGGGCCATGGCGACGTGGTAGCCTTCATTGTCGACGTCGCGCACCGACTTCCAGTTGACCGGCGATTTCTGGGTCCAGATGCCCCAGGAAGGGACCATGTCGGCGACATTGTAATGCGCCATCTCGGCCTCGATCGGCTTCAGCAGCTCGGCCACCGAAGGCTGCGGGCCACCCTTGCGGAAGCGGATGAAAATAAAGCCCATCCAGATTTCGAGGTCGAGCGGCATCAGGCCGAACTCGGTCTTGTCGAGCTCGGGGAACGAGCCCGGACGGGCAGCGCCGCGCAGTGTGCCATCGAGATTGTAGACCCAGCCATGGAACGGGCACACCAGCGCGTTCTTGCAGGTGCCCTGGCTGTCGGCGACGACGCGGCTGCCGCGGTGGCGGCACATGTTGTTGAAGGCGCGCACTACGCCGTCCTTGCCGCGCACGATCAGCGCGCGCTCGCCGACGACATCCATGGTCAGATAGTCGCCCGGATTCGGCACGTCGGAGACGTGGCCGGCGATCTGCCAGTGGTTGCGGAAGACGTACTCCTTCTCAAGCTCGAGAAGGGCGTTGGAATGGTAGCTCCACCCCGGCAAACCCCGCCGGTCCCAATCGTTGGGGATCGCCACGTCACGAAGGTGCGGGTTCATGGATATATTTTGCTTTTTGTTGAATACTCATTCAATATAAGCATATTTTGCATTGAAATGCAATGGCTTGCGTAAATATGAAAATTCCCTGGCGGCAAATCCGGCCCCGCCCGGGCTGGAAAAATCCCGGAAAATCCGGGTCTTAATTGAGGAAGCGGGACGGCAATTCAGAAGGCGGATGCCCGTCTCGGAGAAGGCCTGTTTTGACGGTCACGGGCGTGCGTAGACAGCGGCGGAGCGCTCGATTCAGGCGTTGCTGTGTGAGGCTGTTTACAGTCGGGCCGGCACGGCAGGCGCATATCTGCGCCGACCATTTCGATGGCCGCTCGAATGGTTGCCTCGGATTGGGAAGGCTGGCGCGTCCGGCATCTGTTTCAATCCTGTTACACAGGCAATCATCGCCGACCATCCGGCAGTTACCTGGTGCGATTATGTTCGTTTTATAACCAAAAAGAAAGATAACGAAGGGAACAACCATGTTTGCGAAAGTTCGTACCGCTGACAATGATCGCCGCCTGCATGGCCCGGAGCGCAATGACCGCCGGCCGAAGCTGGCGTTGCGCCAGCGCGCCAGCGATCATCCGATGGCGATGTTCATGGCGATCGGCGCTTGCGCCTTCGTCGGCATGCTGGCGGCACCCGCCTCGGGCCCGGCTTTCGCCTCGATCAATCCGCCGGCCAATGTCGTCGAGGGCGCGCAGACCACGCTCAAGACCGCCCGCCTGCCGGAATCCACGATCGACTTTGCCTGCAAGGGTCAGAACTGGGGCGCCGAGAGCCTTGAGTGCCTGCGCGCCATCGCCGAGCAATCCGGCCAGCACAGGGAGCGCGCGGTGCGCATGATCGCCAACGCCGCGCCGCTCACCAACACGCCGAACGTTTTTTAAGACCTCCCCTGAGCGCGCCCTCCTGCGCTCCAGTCAGGCTCCCGCCGTGGAAATCGGTCGGGAGCCTCTTTTTTCGGCTCCGTCGATATTCAGGTGAGGCCGACCTGCGAAGGGCAGCTTCCTGCGCTTCCGGTGCTCACGTACTGAAGTACGCTCCGCTCCGGTTCTCGGAATCCACCCTTCTCGGCTCGGCCTGACCTGAATCTCAACAGACCCCGCGGCGGCGTTTATGAGAGCTCGGCCGCGTAGTCGGCCCGCTTTAGATGTGGGCGCCGTTGTCGGCGGCGGCTTCGTCGGCAATGGTCGAGAGGATGCCGCGGACGTCGAGCGTCGAGAATGGCTTTTCCAGGATGTGCGGGCGCTGCTGCGGCGGCAGCGCTTCGATTTCCGCCTTGGCACCGATCAGATCGCCGGTGACCAGCACGAAGCGCTGCGCCAGCGCGGCCCGCTGAGCAAGCAGTTCGCGGTAGATCGCAATGCCGCTAATGCCCGGCATGCGCAGATCGGAAAAAACGATGTCCGGCGGCATGTAGCCATTCAACACGTCCGCCGCCGATGTCCAGCTTGCCACGACGCGCGACTTCACGCCCATCAGTTCGAGTATGTCGGACAACGAGCCGGCGACGTCCGGCTCGTCGTCGATCACCAGTGCGTGGCGCAGCCCGCTTGAACGCGCCGGACCTTCGCCGGGCGCGGCGCTGCCGCCCGCGATCGCCGGCAACTGCACGACGAAGCGCGCACCTTGCGGCTCGACCTCCTCGAACCAGATGTTGCCTTTGTGGCGCTCGACGATCGATTTCGAGATCGACAGGCCGATGCCGGTGCCGACGCCGACCGGCTTGGTGGTGAAATAGGATTCGAAGATGCGCGAGCGGATCGCCGCGGGAATCCCCGGGCCGTTGTCCTCGACCGAGAAGCCCGGATTGCCGTGCTCGTTGCGGAACGTCCGCACCTTGATGCGCCGTTCGCCGGCGATGCCGGCAAGCGCATGCTGGCTGTTGATGAGGAAGTTTGCCGCGACCTGCGTGACGTGGTCGGCGTCGGCCATGGCAAGCAGCGGCCCGACGGTGAAATCGGTGTCGATGATGATGCCGCTGGAGCGCGCGCCATAGGCGGTGACTTCGAGCGCCGAGCGCACCACCTGGTTGAGATCGGTCTCGGCCTGCTCGGTCGGGTGTAGGCGCACCATCGACAGGAAGCTCTTGACGATGCGGCCGCAACGCTCGGCGGCGGCGCGCACTTTCTCGGCGCGGACCTTGGTCTGCGGATCGCCGGCGAATTCGTGCAGCAGCGTCGACTGCGCCACAACCACCGCAAGCGGGTTGTTGAGCTCATGCGAGACGCCGGCAAGCAGCGAGCCCATCGCCGCCATCTTTTCGTTCTGGTGCAGCTTCTCGCGCTGACGATTGATCTCTTCCTCGGCCTGCAGCTTTTCGCGCAAGTCGCGGATCGAGCCGAAGATCAGGCGGCGGTCGGCAACCCGCATCTCGGTCGCCGTCAGCTCGATCGGGAAAATCTCGCCGGCAGCGTTCTGCGTGACGGTCTCCAGCCGCTGGCCGACCATCGGCGCACCGCGGCCAGCCATGTATTCGGCGCCAGAGGCATAGCCTTTGCGGTAGTATAGCGGAACGATGGTATCGAGCAGGTCCTTGCCGAGGATTGCGCTGCGCTGGAAGCCGAACATCTTCTCGGCGGCCGGATTGAATTCGATGATCGAACCCGTCTCGTCGATGACGATGATGGCGTCCAGTGAGGCCTGCAGCATGGTGCGGCGGATCACTTCACTGGCATGCGCTTCCGATGGCGAGCGCTCGATGGCGTCGCCGATCGCCAAGGCGATGATGTGCAGCGTCGCTTCTTCCTCATCCGTCCATTCGCGCTCAGCGATGCAGTCATTGATGGCCAGCGTGCCCCAAAGGTGGCCATGCGCGAACACGGAGACGGACAGGAACGACTTGATGTTCTGCTTCTCGAAATCGGCCCGCAGGAAACCCTCGAGGTCGCGCGTGTGGCCGGAGAAAATCTTGCCTTGCCGCTCGTCCTCCTGCAACTGCTCCAGCAGCGAGTCCGAGTTGATGATCGACTGCATGATCACCGTGGGCGAGGCCAGCTCGCCGCCGAAGTCAGGGTCGATCCAATAAGCGGCGACGGACTGGGCGAAGCCTTCGCCCGGCAATTCACGCAGGCGGAAAAGGATGCCGCGCTGGCAATCCATCTTGCGGCACATCGTCGCCAATATGTCGTCCATCTCGCGCTGCCAGTCGCCTGCCTCGCGCAGGCGGCGCACGACATGGACAGCCGCCATGGCGGCGCCGCCCGGACGCGAGCCATTCGTATCGGTGCGTGCTGCATCAGCAGTCATGGTCATCCAAGGCCCGGACGTCGGTCGTTCAGAGCGTTCCCTCCGTTCCACGGAAACGGCGACCCACTCTACCGCTTTGTTTTGACGCAATTCCGGACGGAAGGCTACGGCCAAGGCGCCGAGCCTAGCCGTTTCATGCATTCCCGGAATGCTCTAGTTGGCGTCGCCGCTCGGCAGCGAGAAGATATAGCCTTCGCCGCGCACCGTGCGCAGGAATTTCGGATTGGCGGGGTCGGCCTCGATCTTCTTTCGCAACCGCATGATGCGGATGTCGACCGCGCGCGAGGATTCCGGATCCTCGACGAAGCCGATCGCTTCCGAAATCGCCGCTCGCGTCAGAAGCCGGTTGGCGCGGGTGAGAAAAACCTCGAGCACGTCGAACTCGCTTTTGGCCATCTCGATCACCGCGCCATTGGCGCCGATGACCAGACGGCCGTCGAAATCGGCCTGGAAGCCGCCGAAATTCACGAAACGGCGATTTGCGGTTTCGGCCTTCGCCGCCTGCGGCTCGGCTGGCTGCGGCACGCGGCGCAGCACGCTGCGCACCCGCGCCAGCACCTCGCGCAATTCGTACGGCTTGACGATATAATCGTCGGCGCCGAGCTCCAGTCCGACGATGCGGTCGAGCGCGGTGCCGGCGGCCGTGGCGTAGATGACGCCGATCTGCGTTTTCGAGCGCAGCCAGCGGCCGAGCGACAGCCCGTCCTCGCCGGGCATGGCGATGTCGAGGATGGCGAGGTGGAAGGACTGCGCCTCAAACAGCGCGCGCGCGGCGGCCGCATTCTCGGCCGTGACGACGTCATAGCCGCTGGCGCCGAGATATTCGGCCACAGCCTCCCTCAGATCCGGTTCGTCCTCGACGACGATGATACGTGCCTTCACGACGCGCTCGCTCCCGCTTTCAGCAGAAAGTAGATTGGGTATAAACATGATGTCCAGACTCATCTCGAGTTGTCTGTGGCGGGGTGAAGAAAATGGCCGCACGATCCGTCATTGCGCTTGTGTCCGTCGCCGAGGTGGTGGCCAAAAATCTCGCGGACCATCTCGAACGGCGCGGGCACGATGTGCGCCAGGCGCGCCAGCCCTGGGAGGCGGAGACGCTGCTTTCGGCCGGCGGCATCGATGTCGTGGTCGTCGGCGACGACGTCACCCAGGCCGAGGGCCGCGAACTGCTCAGGCGTTACAGCAGCCAGGGCGGGGGTGGCGAGGGCGGTCCCGACTTCATCCTGATCTGCCGGCCGCGCGACCTCGTCGACAAGGTGCTGGCGCTCGAGCTGGGTGCCGCCGACGTCATCGAAAGCCCGCTCAACGTGCGCGAGCTTGCCGCGCGCATCGGCGGCCTGCTGATGAGACGCGGCAGGGCCGGCGGCGAGCTGATCGTGCTGGAAAACGCCACCGTCGACCTGCGGTCGGCCATGGTGATGCATCGCTCGGGCGCGGAGGAGCAGCTTTCCCCGGGCCAGGTGGCGCTGCTCAAGCTGTTCCTGGCCAGCCCGCGCAAGGTGCTGACGCGCGACGATATCATTGCCGCGGCGCCGGCGGAGAATGCCGACGCTTTCGACCGATCGATCGATTCGCGCATCGTGCGGCTGCGCCGCAAGCTCGACACCGAGACTATCACCACCATCAGGGGCGCCGGCTATCGTTTCGATCCGCCGGTTCCACGCAACGAGTAAGCTTTGATCAGTGAGGCTTTTGAGCATCGGCTTCCCCAAAGCGGTGATCATTTGGGTCCGACAACGCCTGGCGTTCAGCGCACGACGATGACCGAGGGTCCAGTTGGAACGTTCGCGCTGACGGTTATCCCGGCCTGGGCGCGATCCTTTAGCAATACCGTCGCAAGAGCGGCAAATCCCAGCAAACCCTGCGCGTAAAGCAGCGCGGAAAGCACCGAGGCGGCAAGTTTCGTCTTCATCTCTTCAAATCCTCGATCTCGAAATCGGGCTTCAGGAAACTCCCGAAGCGCCCGCGCCGCTGACGGAGCCCCCCGCTGCGGCGCGGGCCTTCGGTCCTCTCGGCAGCAAGTAGCCGGAGGGGCCGCGCGTCCTCATCAACCGGAGGCCGACCCGCCAGAAGGCCTTCAGCCGGTGGACGCGCAGGCTGGACAAAATCCAGACCGTGGCGATGAACAGAGCCATGTGCAGCGTCGAAACCTCGCCGGAAGTCATCGCCGCCAGCGTCGTCGCCGGCTTGCCGGCTACCGAGCCGGCGCCGCCGAGCACGATCGCCGCGACGCTGATCCTGAGAAACCAGGAGCGGAGTTTCGATTTCCTGCCCATTTTCGTTTGTGGATGTCTGTTCCCGTTGCGTCAAATTTGATGCCGGCCTGTATCCAAATCATGCCGCCGCAGATGCATTTTGTTGCAGATCGGTTTCGAAAGTGGGTCCTAGTCTTTCATATACATATCAAATGAACTTTCGTTTCTGGCCGAAGCCGATTGTGCGACGCCTGACCGCCACCTCTCGCAAAGGTCCGCGGTACTGCTCAACCGGCCTCGCTGTTAATTTGCAGAAACGAATTCGAAACAGAAACGAGTATTAAGCGAAATAGGTCTGAAACGGACGAGCACGATAAGGCCCCATCGAAATTGAAGCCGGACACAACGGCAAAAAACAGAGGGATCGTCATGCACACCGCCATTTCGGCCAAGCTTATCCATATCACCGCCGCCGCGCTCACCGGCGCGGCGCTTCTGTTCGGCGCCGGCAATGCCGCCCACGCCAACCAGCTCGTCGCCAAGGTTTCGCTGTCGCAGCAGATCATGGAAGTCACCGTCGATGGCCGCCCGACCTACATCTGGAAGGTCTCGACCGGCAGCAGAGGGCACATCACGCCGACTGGCTCGTTCAAGCCGACCCGCTTGCACGAGATGTGGTATTCGAAAAAATACGACAACGCGCCGATGCCGCATTCGGTGTTTTTCAGCGGCGGCTACGCCGTCCACGCCACCTATGCCGTCAGCCGTCTCGGCCGCCCCGCTTCGCATGGCTGCGTGCGGCTGCATCCCGATGCTGCGGCCGATTTCTATCAGTTGGTCGAGGCCTTCGGCCCCGGCAACACCAGCATCGTCATTGTCAAGTAAGACTTGGCCAAGTAACCGACTAGGTAAGAGTAGCAGGCTGGTTGCCGCCTTCCACCGATCGCGAAGCTGTGAGGCAGCCGCCAAAAAAAGAGGCCGGAATTTTCCGGCCTCTTTTGTTTTCGCTTCGGTTGCCGTCTCAGCTCGGCAGCGCCGGCATCAGATTCGGATCGGGCTTCTCGGCGAGATGCGGCAGGTCCTTGCTGGCGATGAAGGTGTAGAACATCGGCACGACGAAGAGCGTGAACATGGTGCCGACCAGGATGCCGGTGAAGATGACCAGACCCATCGAATAGCGCGCGGCTGCACCGGCGCCGCTGGAGACGATCAGCGGCACGACGCCGAGCGCCATGGCCGCCGTGGTCATCAGGATCGGCCGCAGGCGCACCTTGGCCGAAGCGATGATGGCGTCGCGGCGCCGCATGCCATGGATTTCACGCTGCTGGTTGGCGAATTCCACCAGCAGAATGCCGTGCTTGGTAATCAGGCCGATCAGCGTGATCAGGCCGACCTGGGTGTAGATGTTCAGCGTCCCCAGGCCGATGTTGAGCGGCACGATCGCGCCGAAGATCGACAGCGGCACCGCCATCATGATGATAAGCGGATCGCGGAAGCTCTCGAACTGGGCCGCCAGTACCAGGTAGATGACGATCACCGCCGCCGCGAAGGCGATCAGGATGGTGTTGCCCTGCTCCTTCTCCTGCCGCGACTGGCCGGAATAGTCGACGAAGAAGGTGTCGGGCAGGGTCTCCTTAGCGAGATCCTCCAGCACCTTCAGTCCGTCGCCGGTGGTCACGCCAGGCAGAGGCAAGGCCGAGATCGTCGAGGAGTTCAGCTGGTTGAACTGCTCGATGGCCGCCGGCGAGGCATTGGTCGAGATCTTCACGACCGCCGACAGCGGCACCATCTTGCCGTCGACACTGCGCACGAAATACTCGCCGAGCTTGTCGGGATTGTCGCGGAATTCCTGCGGCACCTGCGGGATGATGTCGTAGCTGTTGGAGTCGCGGTCGAACTGCGCCACTTCGGAGCCGCCCACAAGCAGCGTCAGCGTATTGCCGATATCCGCGATCGGCAGGTTCAATGCTGCTGCGCGCTCGCGGTCGATGGTCACGGTCACCTGCGGCGCATCGTAAGACATCGAGTTCTGCACGACGATGAAGCGGCCGGAAGCCTGCGCCTTGCTCTTGATCTTCTCCGCCTGCTCGAAGACCTCCGAGGGAGCTCCGGTGGAGCGCACCACCATAGAAATCGGCAGGCCGCCGCCGGAGCCGGGCAGCGTCGGCGGCGCGAAGACGAAGGCTTCGACGCCGGCGACCTTGGCGAGGCGGCCCTGAATGTCGGCCTGGAGCTCCTTCGAACTGCGCTTGCGCTCTGCCCAATCCTTGAAGGCGAAGCCGACGAAGGCACCGTTGGTCGCGCCGCCGAAGGCGACGGCAGAGAATTGCGCCCTGGTCTCGGGAATGTCCTTCACAAGGCCAAGCATCTGATTGACGTAGGCCTCGGTGTAATCCGATGTCGCATAGCGCGGCGCGGTGACGATCGAGAGCAGGAAACCTTGATCTTCTTCCGGCGCCAGCTCCGTCGAGGTCTTGGTGAACATGAAGCCGGTCAGCGCCACGAGAGCGACAACGATGATCAGCGTCACCGGGCGGTTCCTGAGCGAAGCGGTGACCGCCCGTTCGTAGACGCGCTCGACGCGGCTGAAGGTTCCGTCGACGATCCGCTGGAAGCGGCCGTGCTGGCCCGGCTTCAGCAGGCGAGCGGACATCATCGGCGTGATGGTCATGGCGATCACGCCCGACAACACCACCGAGCCGGCCAGCGTCACCGCGAATTCGCGGAACAGCGCGCCGGTCAGGCCGCCGGTGAAGGCAAGCGGGGCGAACACGGCGGCCAGCGTGATGGTCATCGCCACGATGGCCGTCGCGATCTCGCGCATGCCGTTGAAGGCCGCCTGCATCGGCGACATGCCGTCTTCCTCCATGTGGCGGTGGATGTTCTCCACCACCACGATGGCGTCGTCCACGACAAGGCCGATCGCCAGCACCATGGCCAGCAGCGACAGAAGGTTGATCGAATAGCCGACCGCAAACAGGATGAAGCAGACGCCGATCAGCGATAGCGGGATCGTCACGATCGGCATCATCACCGAGCGGAACGAGCCCAGGAACAGGAGGATGACCACGATGACGATGGCGACGGCTTCGCCGATGGTCTTGAACACTTCCTCGATCGAGGCGCTGATCTGGCCAGTGGCGTCGTAGACGACCTCGATCGTCATGCCTTTCGGCAGCGTCTCCTGGATCTGCGGCACGAGCCGGGTGACCGCGGCGGCGGTCGTCAGCGGGTTGGCCGCAGGCGTCGGGAAGATGGCCAGGAAGGTTCCCGGCTTGCCGTTGAAGCTCACCCTGGTGTCGGTGTTTTTCGCGCCGAGCTCGACATGCGCGACGTCGCGCAGGCGCACCACCTGGCCATCCGTCGAGCGTATCGGGAGCTGGGCGAAGGCCTCAGGCGTCTGCAGGGTCGAATGCACGGTGATCGAGGAGACCACATATTCGTTCTCGGTGTTGCCGGGCGCCGACAGGAAGTTCGAGTTGTTGATCGCGGTCAGCACGTCCACGGCGGTGGCGCCGCGGGCGGCAAGCCTGATCGGGTCGATCCAGACGCGCATGGAATATTCCTGGGCGCCGAAGATCTGGACGTCGGCGACACCTTCCACGGTCGAGATGCGAGGCCGGATGACGCGCTCGATATATTCGGTGAGCTGCTCCTTCGTCATGTTCGGGTTCTGCATCGAGATGTACATCATCGCGAACTGCTGGCCGGTGCCCTTGACGATGACCGGATCCTTGGAGGCGTCCGGCAAGGTGCCGCGCACGCCCTGGACCTTGGACAGCACCTCAGCCAGCGCGACGTCCGGATTGGAGCCGAGCTTCATCTGTACCGTGACCGTGCTCGAGGACGGACGGCTGGACGAGGTGACGTAATCGATGTTTTCGGTCGAGGCGACGGCGCGCGCGATCGGGGCCGATATGAAGCCCTGGATCAGGTCGGCACTGGCGCCGGGATAGGCCGTGGTGATGGTGATCGCCGTCTCGTCAACCTTAGGATATTGACGGATCGACAGGCCGAAGATGCCCTGGAAACCGAGCAGCAGGATCAGGCAGGCCAGCACCGTCGACAGCACGGGCCGGCGGATGAAAAGGTCGGAAAAGCTCATTGCTGAACCTGTTTGTTCGCCGATTTGCTGGGATCGATGGTGTTGTCGACGGCAACCGACATGCCGTTGAAGAGCCGGTTCTGGCCGGCCGTGACGACCTGGTCGCCGTCCTTGAGGCCCTCGACGATCTCAACCATGCCGTTGTTGCGGCGGCCGAGCTTGACGAAGACCTGCGAGATGGTGAGCGCAGGCTGCTGCGCGGCCTCGGCCGGCTTGGCGGCGTCGCCGGCCGCTTTGTCGGCCGGCTTCGCGTCCGCCGGCTTTGCGGCGTTGTCGGCTGGCTTGGTGGCGTCCGCCTGCGGCTTGGCGGCATCGCCGGCCACCTTATCGGCGCTGGCCTTCTGCTCATCCGGCTTCGCCGGCGCGGCAGCGGCTGCGGGCTTCGCCGGCTCGACCACGAAGACATAATCGCCATAGAGGCTGGTCGTCACCGCCGTCTGCGGCACGGAAATGACATTGTTTTCCTGCGGCAGCTCGACACGGATCTGGACGAACTGGCCAGGCGTCAGCTTGCCTTCTGGATTGGCGACCTCGCCGCGAATCGAGACCAGCCGGCTGGCGGGATCGATCTTGGGGTCGATGCCGCGAATGGAGCCGGCAAATGACATATCGGCGAGATTGGTGCCGAGCTTGATGGTCTGGCCGATCTTAAGCAGCGGCAGCTGCTGTTCGGGTACCGTGAAGTCGACCCGCATCGTGTCCAGGTCCTGGATCGTCACCACCGCATTGCCTGGCGCCAGATACTGGCCGATGTCGATCTTCGGGATACCGACCGTGCCGCCGAAGGGTGCGGATAATTGCTTCTGATCGAGCACCGCCTGCAGCTTGTTGACCTGCGCGGCCGAGGCGTCCGCCGCGGCACGCGCAGCGTCAAGCGTCGCGTCGGTGCCGACGCCGCGCCGCTGTAATTCGATCGCGCGGGTCAGCGCCGCCTGGTCCGAGGCGGCCTGCGCCTTCTGCGCCACCAGATCGGCTTTCTCGACGGCATCGTCGAGCTGCACCAACACCGCGTCGGCGGCAACCTTCTGGTTGGCGTGGAAAAGGATGTCCCTGACGATGCCGCTCGTCTCGAGGGTGAGATCGACGCCGCGCACGGCGTTGACGGTGCCGATGGCCTCGATGCCGGGGGTCCATACCGAAGGCTTGACCGTCACTGTCGACACCGTCGCGGCCGGCGGCTTCATGGTGGCGAAATACTGCTTGATGCCGGCGTCGCGCATGAAGTTGAAACCAACGATGCCGACGCACACCAAGGCAAGCAGCAGCAAAAATCCGGCGATGATGAAAAAGCGCTTCACGGATGGTCCCCTCGAGCCGGCAACCGGCAAATCAATCGATGCCGGGGCACATATCGACGATAAGTCCCGATTTCAAATCGGCGCGCTTTACTGTACCGGCTGGACGGTCTTGTCAATTCTGCCTAAGCTAATGTACGGGGAGGCGCGATGAGAGTACCCAGGGCGAACTCGCGCGAAAAGATACTTGCCGCCGCTGCCGACGTGGCGCGCGAGGCTGGTCCGGGAAGCCTGTCGCTCGAGGCGGTCGCAAGCCGCGCCGGCGTGTCGAAGGGCGGCCTGCTCTACAATTTTCCGACCAAAGCCAAGCTGATGCAGGGGCTCGTCGAAAGCTATCTCAACGACTTCCAGAAGGCGCTGGAAACACGCGCAACCGAGGCCGGCCATGAAAGCGTGCTCTCAGCCTATATCAAGCTGTCGGCCGATGATTGCGAGCGGCCGAAACCGTCGGCGTCCTGGATGTTCTCCGCGATTGCGGAGGATCCCGATTTTCTGACACCGATCAAGGCCTTCAAGCGCCAGCTGTTCGAAAGGCTGAAGGGGGAGACGGACGACCTCGGCTCGCTGCTGGTCTGCTTTCTCGCCATCGAAGGGATGCGCAGCATGAATCTGTTTGATTCAGACGTGCTCTCAGAAGACGAGCGCAAGCTTCTGGTGTCCTCGCTCCTGAAGATAGCCGGATAGGTCACCAACGGTTTGGTGGTGACCAAACGGCTTGGTAGTGGTGGTGACCAAACGGTTAACAGCGTCACACCAGCTTCATCCTAGGGACATAGCGTCCTCCCCGGTTCTTTGCTGCAATGCAAAAGGAGTGGGACAGTGGTGGACGTAGTTTCGAGTGAAGCGGGGATCCCGAGACCGGATCATCCCCTGGATCAATCGGGCGGTGCCAAATGGTTCCTGCCGACTTTCGGCGTGCTGGTGCTCGTCGGCATCGTCTATGTCGGCTATGCGCTCAGCCAGGATCTGGCCATCGCCAAGACGGTGCCCTGGATCCTGCTCGGCATCGCGCTTCTGATCGCGCTGGGCTTCGAGTTCGTCAACGGCTTTCACGACACTGCCAACGCGGTCGCCACCGTCATCTACACGCGCTCGCTGCCGGCCGAATTCGCCGTCATGTGGTCGGGCGTCTTCAATTTCCTCGGGGTGCTGACCTCGAGCGGCGCGGTGGCCTTCGGCATCCTGTCGCTGCTGCCGGTCGAGCTCATCCTGCAGGTCGGCTCGTCATCAGGCTTCGCCATGGTGTTCGCCCTTCTGGTCGCCGCCATCCTGTGGAACCTCGGCACCTGGTTCCTCGGCCTGCCGGCCTCGAGCTCGCATACGATGGTCGGCTCGATCATCGGCGTCGGCCTCGCCAACCAGTTCATGGCCCCGGCCGGAAGCGCCACCAGCGGCGTCGACTGGGGGCAGGCGACCAATGTCGGCATCACCTTGCTGGTCTCGCCGATCGTCGGCTTCTTCGCCGCCGCCATCCTGCTCTATGCCATGAAGCTCCTGATGCGCAATCCGGCGCTCTATGAAGCGCCGAAGGGCAATGCGCCGCCGCCATGGTGGATCCGCGCGCTGCTGATCTTCACCTGCACCGGCGTCAGCTTCGCGCACGGCTCCAATGACGGCCAGAAGGGCATGGGGCTGATCATGCTTATCCTGATCGGCGTGGTGCCGACAGCTTACGCGCTCAACCGCACGCCCGACATCAACTATCTCGACGCCTACAAGGCGGCCTCGGTGTCTGTCGAGCAGGCTCTGGGCAAGTACCTCAAGCCTGGCGTTGCTGTCGCCGATGCCAATGCTGCCAAGGCTGCCGTGCAGGAGGCCGTGCGCAGCAAGAGCTGGAACGATCAGACCACGATCGCGCTGCAGACCTATATCCACAACACCACCGCCGGGCTGCAGCCTTACGCCTCGGTCAATAACGTGCCGACCGACCTTGTCAGCAACGCGCGCAACGACATCTACCTGATCGGCGAAGCGCTGAAGCTGATCGACAAGAAGAAGCTGCTGCCGATGCAGGACGCCGATCTCAAGGCGGTGACCGACTACCACAAGGCGGTCGACAACGCGACGAAGTTCATTCCGCTCTGGGTGAAGATCGCCGTGGCGCTGGCGCTCGGCCTCGGCACCATGGTCGGCTGGAAGCGCATCGTCGTCACCGTCGGCGAGAAGATCGGCAAGAGCCACCTGACTTATGGTCAGGGCGCCGCCGCCGAGCTTGTCGCGATGATCACCATCGGCATGGCCGACCGTTTCGGCCTGCCGGTGTCGACGACGCACGTGCTGTCGTCCGGCGTCGCCGGCACCATGGCAGCCAACGGTTCCGGCCTGCAATGGTCGACCGTGCGCAACCTGCTGCTGGCCTGGGTGCTCACGCTGCCCTGCTCGATCGCGCTGGCCTTTGTGCTGTTCGTGATCCTCCGCCACGTGTTCTGAGCAGGAAGGTCCTCAAGGAAACGGCGCGGCTGGCGGCGCCGTTTCTTTCCACCGCCGCGCAACTTCTGCCCTGCTAGAGCGGTTCACCGTTTCACGGAAACGGCGAACCGCTCTATCTCTTTGTTTTGCGCAATTCCGGACGGAAAACCGCTCACACTTTTCCTGGAATTGCTCTAAGGCGGCGCAGCTGGCGCAGCGACAAAACATGCAGCAGGATTGAGCTTGGCACCACGAAAGCAGGGGTCAGCACACCCGGATAATCGCCAGCGCCGATGCTCAGCACATCCGGAACGATCAACTGCCACGGGCCGGGCGAGGTGATTATGCCCATGGTGATCGCGACAGCGAAATCGGCAAGGCCGAGGATATTCCAGAGAATTGCTGCCCTCCGGCCCCCGGCTGTGCCGGTCGCCACCGCGATCGCCGCAGGCAACGCGAACAGCCCTGTCAGCACGTCGCCGACGCCTGCCGGCACCGCGAATACGCGGGGCAGCGCACCATGCAGCCACGCCGCGAGCGCCCAACTGCCGAATACGCGGTAGAGCTGAACCGCGACGAGCCAGCTCGCCGGCGTCGCATCGAGCACCTGCCCGACCCGCCTGGAGAACAGCAACAGCGGCGCACCGATGATCACCGGCAGGAAGATGGCCGATGGCAACGCCGGTAAAGCCGTGGCGTCCGGATGGAAGATGCCATTGATCGCGGCGCTCCAAGCGACGGCGAACCACAGCGTATCCGGGATCATGATTGCCAGCCAAGTCGCGCGACGTTGACCCGGTGTCAGGCTCGTATGTTCGAGGCCGAGCCACAATCCCAGGGCGATGAGCCCGTGGGCCGCGAGCTGGTGGAACGTGGTCGGAACGCCGCTCTCCGGGATCGCCGGCCAACGATAGATCAAGAGTAGCCACAGCGTTGTGAGCGGCACAAACCACAGCAGGCCTCGCCAGGCGTCACGCAATGGAACGACGGCAGGGGAAACAGCTTCGGCGGTCATCGGCGGTACTCCATTGAGCCCAGCGCATTTTGCTGACGCCCAGATGTAAGCCCGCTCTCCGCGAGGCGGCTATCCGCGACAATGTTGATGGCCTGTGAAGCAGAGCTTCACAGTTTGCGGGGCTCCCAGGCGAGCGGCCGCTGTGACTTTTTCCCGAGATTGCTCCGCTTGTGGCGGATGCAAATATCAGGTCGGATCTTCGCGATGCAGGTCGTGGATGGTCACGCCGTCGGCGTTGTCGGGCAGCATCAGCCACTTCTTGTGACGCAGCGTGCGCTCGGTGTCTTCCAGGCCCATTTCCCAGTGCTCGCGCATCGAGGTACCGGAAAACTCGTAGTCCTTGGCGTGGCCTTCATAGCCTTTGTGCTGGTAGATCAGGTGGACGATGTTGACCACGCCGGCGTCGGAATAGTCGGCCATCAGTTCCTTCTCGCCGTCCTTGAGCTGGTCCGGCGGCACGCGCTTCAGCGCGTCGAGCAGCTTCATCTTGAGCGCATGGATGCGCTGGAAGTTGTCCGTATTCTGGCGCGTGCGGCTGGAATACATGATGTCCTTGTGGCGCGACAGGACGTCGGCCAAGCCGCGCGGCAACACGCCGCGGGCGCTGAACAGATCGACCTGGAACACCAGCGAGGAGCGGTCCTCCTCCTGGTCGAGCAGGTATTGCAGCGGCGTGTTGGAGACGATGCCGCCGTCCCAGTAATACTCGCCTTCGATGCGGATCGAGGGGAAGGCCGGCGGCAGCGCGCCGCTCGCCATGATGTGCTCCGGCCCGATGCGCACCTTGTCGGTGTCGAAATAGACGAAGTTGCCGGTCCTGACATTGACCGCGCCGACGCTCAAGCGCTTCTTGCCGTCGTTCAGCACGTCGAAGTCGATCAGGCTTTCCAGCGTGTCCTTGAGCTCGGCGGTGTCGTAGAAGCTGGTGGCGCCTTCGGCTCCCGCCAGCTGGAACCAGGGGTTCGGGCTGCGCGGCTTGAAGAAGCCCGGCTGGCCCATCGTCATGGTCATCAATGACGAGGTCTGGTTGCGGATATCGCGATAGATGTCGCCCTCGGGCGTATAGGCCCATATCTTGCGGCCCGAGATCGTCTGCCAGAACTGCTCCAGCCGCTGCAGGCGGCGGCTAGGCTCGTTGCCGGCGATGATCGAGGCGTTGATGGCGCCAATCGAGACGCCGGACAGCCAGGTCGGCTCGCAGCCGGCGTCGGCAAGCGCCTGATAGACCCCCGCCTGGTAGGCGCCGAGTGCGCCGCCGCCCTGAAAGACCAGGGCAATGCGGTCATATTGCGCCGTGATTTCCGCGATGGTGGCGGCGGCCGCCTTGTTGCGGGTACGCTCAAGCACCGACTTTCTCCAGTTCCTTCGCGCCGGCAGCCGATCGGCCGCGGTCTGCGAGATAATCATGCACGACTTCGCCGAGACCCAGCGTCAGGTCGGCGGTGAAGTGAACGGCCGAGACGATGTCGAGCACAGGCAGCTTGGCGACATCGGCCATGACATGCGGCCGAAGGTCGAGCGCGGCGGGCGCCGTCCAGGCCTCCTTCAGCGTGATGTCGGTGAGATAGTAGCGGACCAGCTCGCAGATGCGCGGGCTGCCGTCGACATGCGGGATGATCTTGATGAGGAAATTGGGCGCGGCGAGCGAGGCGAGCACCTCGTCGTGGTCGGCTTCGCGGTGCTTGTAGCCCATGGTTCCGGTGGCGCACAGAACGCTGCCATAATGCAGCGTGCCGACCACCACCTCGCCCTCATGCGCGATCTTGGGGTTGGCGAGCTTTTTCGGGAAACCCCAGAGCTCGCGGCCGCCGGCAATCGGCGCGTCGTCGTCGAGATACATTGAATGCACGTAGCCGCCATGCTGGCCCTTGTAGCGCACCGGGATGACCTGACCGGTCTCGGTGTAATCGCCGAAGCCCGTGGAATCCGGCATGCGGATGAATTCGTATTTGACCAGCGGCTCGTCGATCTCGAGCGGCGCCGGCACGACGGCTTCCAGCGCGTCGCGCGTCGTGCGGTAGGTGATGATGATGTATTCGCGGTCGAAGAAACGATAAGGGCCGGGCGGGAAGGACGGGTTGGTGAGCGGCATGGCATAGGCACGCTTCACGACATCGGCGATTTCCATGGCTGGTGCCCCAGGAAGGTTTGAAATGACCCCGCGCGAATGCGCTGGCAAATATGTTGCATGGCAGCATGACAGTGCCGTGTCAGCCCGGCGACACGCCGCCACGGAGCCGGCAAATGGCGCTGCCGCGCTGTAATCGAGCCGACACACGGCCGTGCCATTGTCGTGCTGCATTGCACCAACTATCTGCTCTCCCAACTCGTTGCGTTGATGAGTCCCTCCCACCTCTTGCGAGATCTCCCATGGGTTCCCTGTCTTCGAAGAATGCGCTCGTCACCGGCTCGACCAGCGGCATCGGCCTTGCAATCGCCCGTGCCTTCGCCGCAGAGGGCGCCAACATCACCATCAACGGCTTGGGCGACGCGGCGGCGATCGAGCAGGAGCGGGCCGGCATCGAAAAGGATTTCGGCGTCAAGTGTCGCTATTCGGGCGCTAACATGATGGACGGCGCCGCCGTCACCGCCATGATCCACGAGGCCGAGGCGGCGTTCGGCAGCCTCGACATCCTGGTCAACAATGCCGGCATCCAGCATGTCGCGCCGATCGAGGAATTTCCCGACGACAAATGGGAAGCCATCATCCGCATCAACCTTCTGGCCGCCTTCTACGCCATCAAGGCGGCGGTGCCCGGCATGAAGAGCCGCAAATGGGGCCGCATCATCAACACGGCTTCGGCGCATGCGCTGGTCGCCTCGCCGTTCAAGTCGGCCTATGTCTCGGCCAAGCACGGCATCGCCGGCCTGACCAAGACGGTGGCGCTGGAAGTGGCGCAGGACGGCATCACCGTAAATGCGATCGCGCCTGGCTATGTCTGGACGCCGCTGGTCGAAAAGCAGATTCCCGACACGATGAAGGCGCGCGGCATGACCGAGGAACAGGTCAAGCACGACGTGCTGCTCGCGGCGCAGCCGACCAAGGAGTTCGTCACCGTCGAGGAGCTTGCCGCGCTGACGCTCTTTCTGTGCTCGGATGCCGCCAAGCAGATGACCGGCACGACCCTGCCGATGGATGGCGGCTGGACGGCGCAGTAAGCGCAACGGCGATCGCAAAACGAAGGCGGTCGGAGGCAACGCCTTCCTTGACAATCGGCGGCGATCGTTCCAGCATTCCGGCAAGGGGTTCCCCGCGACGACCCCGTGAGGCGTCAGCCCAACGATCGCGTCCAAACTCTCTTTGCTCAGGAGGTGGACGCTATGCCATCAACAACCGCAATCACCGTTCCGCAGCTTTCCCGTCTCGTCGGCTTGCCCGATGCGCCTTGCCTGGTCGATGTGCGCATCGACGAGGACTATGAAGCCGATCCGCGCCTGTTGCCGGCGTCATGCCGGCGCGATTTCAGGACTGTCTCAAGCTGGGCGTCGGAATTTTCGGGGCGCAAAGTCGTCGTGATCTGCCAGAGGGGGCAGAAACTCTCGCAAGGCGTTGCCGCGTGGCTGCGCCACGAAGGTATTCCGGCGGAATCGCTGGAAGGCGGCTTCGAGGCCTGGGTCGCCGCCAGGGCGCCGTTGGTCAGCGCCGGTGCGATCCCGCTCCGTGACGAGAAGGGCCGCACCGTATGGGTCACGCGTTCGCGGCCGAAGGTCGACCGCATCGCCTGTCCCTGGCTGATCCGCCGCTTCGTCGATCCCGAGGCGGTTTTCCTGTTCGTTGATCCAGCCGAGGTGCCTCTTGTGGCGGACCGCTTCGCAGCGGTTCCCTTCGACATAGAAGGCGTGTTCTGGAGCCATCGTGGGGATCGCTGCACTTTCGACACGATGATCGAGGAATTCGGCCTGCGCGTCGAAGCGCTCGATCGCCTGGCGCTGATCGTGCGCGGCGCCGATACGGCGCGCCTCGACCTCGTGCCGCAGGCGGCCGGGTTCCTCGCCGCCTCGCTCGGCCTGTCGCGCATGTTCCGCGACGATCTCGAGCAGCTCGAAGCCGGCATGCTCCTCTATGACGCCTTCTTCCGCTGGTGCCGCGATGCCGCGGACGAGACGCACAACTGGCCGGCAGGAGGCAAGGCGTAATGACCGCACTCGCCAAGAACGACGCCGCGCCGCTGGTCGATGTCCCGACCGTGCCGAGCTTTCGCGAGGCGACGCGGCTGTGGGCCAAGATCGGCCTGCTGTCCTTCGGCGGGCCGGCCGGGCAGATCGCGCTGATGCACAAGGAACTGGTCGAGGAGCGCCGCTGGATCGGCGAGGAGCGGTTCCTGCACGCGCTCAACTACTGCATGCTCTTGCCCGGGCCCGAGGCGCAGCAGCTTGCCGTCTATATCGGCTGGCTGCTGCATCGGACGGCAGGCGGTCTCGTCGCCGGCAGCCTGTTCGTGCTGCCGGGCGCGCTGGTCATGCTGGGCTTGAGTAGCTTCTACATGCTCTACAACGATGCACCGGTCGTCGAGGCGCTGTTCTTCGGCGTCAAGGCGGCGGTGCTTGCCGTCGTCGTCGAAGCGGTGATCCGCATCGGCAAGCGGGCGCTGAAGAACCGGGCCATGATCGTGATCGCGGTGGCGGCCTTCCTCGCCATCTACGTCGCCAGAGTGCCGTTCCCGCTGATCGTGCTCGCGGCAGGCCTCATCGGCTGGATCGGCAATCGGTTTGCGCCACGGCTGTTTTCCGGCTCGGCACATGGCAAGGGCAGCGTCGCCGACATCAAAGGCGTGGTCGACCTGATGTTCGAGCGCGGTGAGCTCGGCCACACCGTGCCGACCAGATGGCATGCGGCCCGCACCATCGCCATCTGGCTGCCGCTCTGGCTGGGGCCTGTAGCACTGGTCGCCGTGCTGGCGGGGCCGGGCAGCGTGTGGGCGCAGGTCGGCGGTTTCTTCAGCCTGATGGCCGTGGTCACATTCGGCGGCGCCTATGCGGTTCTCGCCTATGTGGCACAGGCGGCGGTGACCTCGTTCGGCTGGCTTTCGCCTGGACAGATGGTCGACGGGCTGGGGCTTGCCGAAACGACGCCCGGGCCGCTGATCCTGGTGTTGCAATTCGTCGGCTTCGCCGCCGCCTATCGCCATGCCGGTGCAATCAATCCTTTGCTTGCCGGATCGCTCGGGTCGGCGCTGACGCTCTGGGCTACTTTCGTCCCGTGCTTCTTCTGGATATTTTTAGGCGCGCCCTACATCGAGCAGCTGCGGCAGAACCGGGCGCTGGCGGCGGCGCTCGGCGCGATCACCGCGGCGGTGGTGGGCGTCATCATGAACCTTGCGCTGTGGTTCGCGCTGCATGTCGTCTTCGGCAAGGTCGCAAGCGTCGGCTGGGGCGTGGAGGTTCCGGTCCTGTCCTCGCTCGACTGGCGCGCCGCGCTTCTGTCGGCGGCGGCGATGGTCGCCATGTTCAGGCTGAAACTCGGCATGCTGCCGACGCTGGCGGGATCGGCTCTGGCGGGGCTTGCGCTGCAGGCGCTGTAGGCCCGCACGCCGTTCGATCAAGTTGGCGTTAACGAAAAAGCCGACCGGCCGGGAATAAACCGCCCGGTCTGCGGGTCTCCAGAGCATGCGCCATTTGTGCGCAACAGCAGGAGACCGACCATGAAGCGGCGCGAAGACGAATACGCATGTGAACAAGGCGAAGGCGTCAGCCGCCGGCGTCCTATGGAGCGGATGAGCCGGGCGCATCCGGTCCGGGCGATACCGCCTCGCCGCCGGCCCTGATCCGTGCCGATCGCAACCATCGAGATCCACGACCATGACGGCGACCGCCCCTTTGCAGCCAGCGATGCGCCGTCCTCTTCCGAGGCACGCCTTGCTTCCGAGACACTTGACTCCGGTGACACCAATGCCTTCTCCTCCCTCGAAGCAGGCGCCATCGCCTGCGGTCGCGATCTTCGCCCACACGAGCAGGGACAGATCGTCGCCTCCCGCTGAGGGCGGCAAACCCATTGCGGGAGCGCCCGACGGCGGAACGGTGTTGAGCGAAAAGATGCTGGCAGCGCGTTTTGCCGAAGTGGTGCTGCCGCATCTTGGCGATGCGCTGTCGCTTGCCCGCTGGCTCACGGGCAATCAAGCCGACGCCGAGGATGTGGTGCAGGAGGCCTGCCTCAAGGCGCATGCGGGCATTGCAGGGTTCGCTGGGGGAAATCCCCGCGCATGGCTGCTCACCATCGTGCGCAACGCTTCCTACACATGGATGGCGCGCAACCGCCCGCGCAGCGTGGTCGCCGTCGGCGACCTCGCCGATCTCGACGACGTGTCGCCGCCGCCCGACACTGACACCGACAGCCCGGAGGCGGCGCTGATCGCCAAGGCCAATTCGGCGGCGGTGGAAGCGGCGATCGCCAGGCTCCCGCAAGCGTTCCGCGAAACACTTGTGCTGCGCGACATCAACGGTCTCAGCTACCGCGAGATCGCCGCCATGCTCGGAGTGCCGCAGGGCACGGTGATGTCGCGGCTGGCGAGAGCCCGCGGCCTCTTGATGACGGAACTTGGAGGGCGCCACCATGAGCCCGCATGAAAATCGCCCGCGTGAGGATGGATTGCCGCAAGACCCGCAGGATATGAAGCTGATGATCCACGCCCTTGTCGATGGCGAGCTCGATGCCGCGGCCGCTTTGGCGGTCGAGCGGCGCATGGCCGCCGATCCGGCGCTGGCCGCCGAACACGCGCGCCTGGTGGCGCTGCGCGGCGCTGTCGCCAATGTGCCGCGTCAGACGGTCCGCGACGATTTTCTGGCCCGCATTGCGGCCATCGCCGAGGTGAGTGGGGCCGACGAAGCCGTCCAATCCACAGCCGCGAAGGCGCAGTCACAGCCGCAACAGCAGCAAGGCAATGTCGTCGAGATGCGGCCGCGTGCGGCACGCTGGTTCAACTCCTTCGACTGGCGCCAGATGGCGGCCTCGATCGTGCTGACGGCGTTTCTGGCCAGCGGCGCGACGCAGTGGCTGGCGACGTCGGACAATGGGGCCGACAGCTTCGCCGTAGCCGTCGCCAACGGCCATCGCCGCAGCCTGCTCGCGGCGACCCCGGTCGACATCGTCTCGTCCGACCGCCACACGGTGAAGCCATGGCTCGACGGCCGCATCGGCGTCTCGCCTGCGGCGCCCGACATGGCCAAGGATGGTTACGCCCTGCTTGGCGGACGCGTCGAGGTGATCGGCGACAGGCCGATGCCGGCTCTGGTCTACCGCCATCATGAGCATCTGATCACGCTGGTGGCGGCGCCACGGCAGAACGAGGCCAAATCGGTGCCGGTGGCGGACGATCTGTCGGCAGGCGGTTTCCTGCTGGTCCACTGGACAGACGACGCCTTCTCCTACTGGGCGATCTCGGATGCCGAACGCCCCGCGCTCGACGATTTCGTCGCCCGCTTCCGGGCGGCGATCATCGCCAATCCGGCGGCCGGCAGCCCGGGTTAGGGAAACGAAACTTCTTTCGCCGCTATTTCTGAGCGCGATAACCGTTTGGCGGGATGAGCGAAGGCAGATGCCTGTCCGTGTGAGATAATCGGGCCAAAGCACCTGCCCGGCGGCCCGGGCGCGCACGTGGATAAGTCAAAGTCGACCTTGGTATGTTATACACGCTTCGTTCTCGGGGGCGGACACGAGTCGATGGATCAGGAAAGACTTTTAGCCGCGGTCCTCTTGGCTGATGTCGTGGGCAGCACGCCGCTCTATGAGCGCATCGGCGACGATGCCGCTTTGCGGCAGGTCTCGGATTGCCTCGACGCGATACGCGAGATCGTCGCCCAACACGGCGGCGACTTCATTTACTCGAAGGGTGATGATGTGCTCAGCCTGTTCGAGAGCTCGGAGGCGGCGCTGATGGCGGTCTGCCAAATCAGCCATCAACTGTCGAAAAAGCCCTTGATCGCCCGGATCGGATTGCATTTCGGGGCGGTCATTCGCGCGCGGGACGCGGTATTCGGCGACGTTGTCAATGTCACCGCAAGGTTGTCCGCCACGGCCAACCCCGGGGAGGTGCTGATCAGCCAGAGCTTCTTCGAAGCCCTTTCCGCGGGCAGCCGCAGTACCTTGCGGCTCCTCGACAAGATGGCCTTCAAGGGCAAGCAAGAACTCTTCGATGTCTATACGCTGCGAAGCGACAATGAGGCCCTCAGCACGCACGTCGCCAACCGAGGCACTTTTGTCGATAGGCGCTCCGCCCCGCCGCCGCAGATCAATCTGGTCATCCGCTATGAAGATCAGTCGCGATCCTGCCGAAACAACGAATTCGTGACGATCGGCCGATCTCCGGAATGCGATATCGTCGTCCAGCGGCCCTGGGTTTCAAGGCACCACGCGACCTTCACCATTTCGAATGGTAAAGCGCGCCTTGTCGAGCGAAGCTCGTCGGGCACATTTGTGTCGATGGGACCCGGCCATGAAGTGTTCATACGCCGCGAAGATATTCTTCTCTTCGGCTCCGGCGTCATCTCGCCCGGACGCAGATCGTCCCTCGGCGACGCCCAGATCCTTCACTACGAAATTATCTCAGGCTGACCCGGCCGGGCATTTGGCCACGATCAGTCCGATCCATGGAAAATTGTTCGGGGAGGAGCCCTCGAAAGGCGGATCGTTCCTTCTAAGACAGGCCAGAATCTATAAAAATTATAGAAATTAGATCCGGCGCCGGCTTCCGAGGAACGCGCATGCCCGATCCAACCGTTGTCGGTTTCTCCGGAACATATGTGGTTGACGCCGACCAGGCCGGCTTCGGGCGCGAGCCTGCTCTTCTGCGCCTGCGCCATTTCGCGGGTTCTCACCTTTCAGAGCCGACAAGTTTTAACTTCCTTACGGCGATCTCTCGCTTGCGACCCGGATATGCCGTTTCGCGCGATCCATCGGATCACGGATTGGAGTAGCTGGAGACAACTGCAGGGAAACCACGCTCCATGACATCAGCCAATATTCTGATTTGCGATTTTGTCGGGCTGCGCTTTGGCGCGGACGGCAATCCCGACCACAGCGAGGTCAAGGCCTATATCGAAGCCAAGGGTGGGGTGTTCCACCAAACAGGCATCGCCGAGGCCGGCCCACTTGATCCCGACAGGCTGCATTTCTTCTACCTGCCGCAATTGAGCACGCGTGACGAATTGCTGGCAGAGGCCGGTGACGGCCGCTACGACGCCGTCATCGCCGCCGCGACCTTCATTCCGGCGGAGACCAGGTTCCGCCTTGGCGGCGTGCGTATCGGCGCCGGCACCGGCAATATGGGCTCGGCATCCTGGGGCGGAGGCAGCGGGGAAGGCGGCGAAGCGCCGTTGATGAACACGCCCGGCATCAACAGCCGCGCCACCGCGCAAATGGCCATGAAGGCGCTGCTGAAAGTCAGGCCGGATCTCCCCGTGGACAAGCTCAACACCCTGGTCGCCGGCGGGCAGTTCGATACCGGAAAAGATCTGCGGCATTATCCGACCGAGAAGCTCGAAGGCAAAAGGCTGGCGGTGATCGGCTACGGCAATATCGGCCGGGAATTCGCCAGGCTCGGCCAAGCCTTCGGCATGCGGGTCATCATCCATGCGCGGTCCCGTCACCATAAATGGATCGAGGCGGAAGGCTTCCACTATGAGGAGACCATGGAAGACGCCGCGCGCGGCGCCGACGCGCTTTCGGTCCACCTAGGCCTCGGTCCCTTCGATGCCGGCCAGCAGCGATACGCCAATGCCGGACTGATCGGAGATGAAGTCCTCTCCCTCCTCAACCACGGCGCGGTGCTCATCAACTACGATCGCGGCGAGCTGGTCGATGTGGCAGCACTGGAGCGCGCGCTGGCGTCAGGGCGCGTTTCCCATGCGGCGATCGATGCGGACCTGTTCAAGGACGGCAGCACGCTTTCGGGACCAATGCTGCCCTATCTCAGACTGGTCGAGGCCTATGGCCAGCGTCTGGAACTCCTCCCTCACGCCGCGGCCGACACCGACCACCCCTCCCGTGTCGCCGGCGCCAAGCAGGCCGTCGACCAGATCTACGCCGCCATCGTCGAGCATCGCGTCCACAATCTGAAAGGATCGCTGCCTCCGGGCTTTCTCGACATGGGAGCGAAAGTCCCGCCCGGTATCGGCGGCGTCAATCCCCAGCATCTGGCGGCGCTGGCCGGCGATCAAAACGCGGCCGCCGATCTCGCCCGATCGGGCGCTCTCGTCGCCGCGTTTTGGGAACGCATCCTGGCAGCGCCCGAGCAGGAACGACCGGCGCTGATCGCTTCCGGAGGCGAGACATTCGCCGAGGCCGCGAACCACCTCTCCACGCTTTTGCGCAGGCACCATCTTTCGGGGCCGTTCACTTCGGGATCACTTTGACCCCAGCGTGCGGCGACCTGCTCGCCAAGCCTTTGAAAATATGGTGATCCCGACAGGAATCGAACCTGTGACCTACAGATTAGGAACCCGCAACAAGTCCAACGTTTGCACGGCTTTGAGCCGTTATGTTGCGTTTATGTTGCGCTCACAACGGGTGCTAGCAGGGAGCTAACGGCGTCGTCAAGTTCGGACTTGTCTTCTTTGTGCTCAAACAAGTGGCCGTAGGTGTCCATCGTTAAGCCGATAGTCGAATGGCCTAGAAGCTGCTGAACCCGTGCGGGCAGCAGGCCCCTGCCGCCGTCCTTTTCGCGGTTCAAGCACCACGAGGCGAACCAGTGGCGGAACGCGTGAAGTCCGGTGTACTTCGGCGCCAGGATTGGCTTCCCGTCTTCGTCCTTCTCACCTGTGTCGATCGTGATGCCAGCTGCGAGCATGGTCGGAATGAGACCGCTGCGAATGATGTTGCCATGCGCCTCGATGTTCCCAAGCGTGTTCGGGAAAACGAGGTCCAGTTTCTTCTCGCCCTTCGGGCATTGCAGCTTCCATTCCTTGAGCGCATTCACCACAACCGCGGGCAGGGGAATGGTCCGCTGGCTCGTCTCCGACTTTGGCATCCCAATGACGTGGAAGTTGTCGGCCCGCTGTGTCACCGTGAGTTTGCTCTTCGCTAGGTCAACATCTGTCCATCGCAGGCCGCGCAATTCCGATGCTCTCAAGCCGGTGAAGACTGCCGTTATCAGCAGGGGGCGGAAGCGCCCCTTCGCAGCGGCGATCAGCTTGTTGATTTCATCCAGCGTCGGAATGTCCACACCATATTGAAGCTTCTGCTTCCGCCTCTTGTCAGCCTTAGCACGCTTGCTACGCATCCCCTGAAGCGGGTTGACCACGATGTAGCCGCTTTCCTTTGCTTCCGAGAGGATGGAGCTAAGGCTGGTGCGAACACCCCTGACCATCGCAGGCGAGCGCGGTGCGCGGCGCAAGTCGTCCTCCGGCAAGCTATCATCACCCGCTGCTAGCGCGTCGAGGAACTTGCGGATGCGGGGCATGTTCATCCGCGACAGCTTTTCGTTCCCGATGAACGGTTTGATATGAAGGTTGAGGTGCTGTTTGTATTGCAGATAGGTGCCGTGCTCCAACTCATTTTGCGCTCGCGTCAACCACAACAGGCCCACGTCATTGACCGTCTTTGACGTGCTGTCCACGACATGCACGCCATCACGCACTTCCGAGCCAGCCTTCAGCGCGTAGGCATCGGCATCTTTTTTCTTGTCGAAGGTCTTGGCGCGGCGCTCGCCATTTTGATCCACATAATCGACCAACCAAGCTTCCTTCTGGACGCCCTTGGACGTGGTCCACTTACGCTTACGAACAGACATAGCTGTATCTCCTGTCTCAAGAGATATTATGTTGCATAAAATCTGTCGGTCAGCAACGAAAGTAGCGCCGAGATCTGGCCAATGATAAGTCCACGCTATGGCGCAGAACAAGAATCACCACTTCGTTCCACGATGTCACTTCAAACCATTCTCGCTTAACGAGGAAGGGGTGTGTATCAACGCCTATCATACGCCAAGCGGAAAGTTGATCAGAAACGCATCCATATCTGGCCAGTGTTCTAAGAACTATTTCTACGGAGAGGACAACAAGCTCGAAGTGGCCCTTCAAGGTATGGAGGGTCTGCACGCTAGTGCAATCCGCAATGTTCAGGGAAGAAATGGAAAGCCTGCGGATGACGAGCTTTTCAGCTTCCTCCGCTTCACTCTCTTACAGCACCTTAGAACTGAGCAGGCCATGCTCAAAATCAAGCACATGCAGCAACAAATGATTGATACTGCCTTTGCAGGTGATGCTGCGCAACCCTACAAGCCGCCCCCTCTTTCCCAGAGAGAAATTATTCAAATGGCAATGTCGATCCTGAAAGATGCTTCAGATGTGGTCGACGATCTAAAGTCTGTCGTTGTGAGGAATGAATCGGATATCGAATTCATAACGTCAGACGACCCAGCGATTCATACCAATAGATACCATATTCAGCGCCTGGGAAGAACCAATTTTGGACTCGGAAATGCCGGAGCGATAATAGCTCTCCCGCTGTCGCCGAGGCTTTTGTTCTTAGCGTATGATGGCGGATGCTACACCATCCCCGATAAAATCGGAGGGGTGGTTGCAATCTCTAAGCGCTCGGAAGTGCAGGGCCTCAACCGCTTTCAAGTGTTGAACTGCGGGTCGTGCCTCTTTTTCAGCAGTCGGGATATGGCTGATGAGGTTCAAGAGCAATTTAAAGAGAATCAGGAAAGCCGGATTGCAACATGGTCGGCAATCGAGGAACTAGTCGAGGTCGCCGAGGGCGTATTTCGAGCCGCTGGATCTGCGGAGGAGGCGCAGCAGGGAAACAGTTTGATGCATACGTCGTCCCAGTATCCAATCCCGAGTGGCTGGCCTTCGTTCTTAAAGTTTCGGAATCCGGTTCGGGTTGTGGAAACCGGCACCGCTGCGGGGATTCGGCGTTTGGCGGCAGGCGGCCAAAGCCGCCGCCTGTAGCGCGAACAGCATGCATGCCGCCCCAAGTGTGCGGGCGGCGCGATGTTAGCTGTGTGGGGCGGTCTAGTGGGAGGAGTATAGCGCCATCACAGCAATCAGATAGGAGATGGCAATCAGGAGATAGGCGGTCTGGAGCGGCGTCATCTGGGGCGAATCCCTGTTGAAAGATGACCCCCTATATACACCGCCGTTCCTCGCGAATTTCTACCTTTCTGCAACAGTGTCTTCAAACGGGCGTTGATACACGCTTTTCACAGAAAAGAACGGTTTCTCCACAGGGAGTGGCGCTAGACGGCTTTTTTCGCTTGTTTCGAATCAGACAACTGCCAGTCGCTCTACCACATAGGAACATTGTCCTATTGCTGTTTCGTCCGAACAAGGACGCAACCAGACAGGAGAACAGCAATGTCGAAGTCCAAGAGCAAGACCGAAGCCGCCAAGCCCGCCACCAAGAAGAGCCAGGTCGAGGCGATGCTGCGCGATGCCGGCGCAAGCGTCCAGCAGATCGCTGAGAAGCTGTCAATCAGCAAGCAGGCCGCCTACTCGTTGATTGGCGACGTGAAGCGCGGCGGTGTCGCCGTTAACGGCGCCCTCAAGGATGGCGCGATGCACTACAGCGTGGGCGAGGGTAAGAAGCCCAAGGCAAAGGCCGCACGCGCCTTCGGCAAGGGAGCGACCGTCAGCGACGCTCCTTCATCTCAGACAGAAGCGAATTGAAATATCCAGCAGAGGGGGCGGGTCGCTTATCAAGCCAGACCGCTCCCTCTTCGCCTTCGACCAGCCGTTCCACGATTGTATCAACGCTGCTCAGGCCATAGGGCGTTTTCGCTAGAACGACGAAGCCCTTCCCGGTCTCCGACGCCTCCAACTCGAACTCGTTCTGCTCCATCAGCATCGCTATCGCGCCTTCAACGAGGCCGGGCTTGACGCGGGCTTTCGTCAGGGCGCGGTGCAACGCGCTCTCCACCTGGCCATCACGCCGCGCCTTTTTCGCCGCCTCAAGCTTCGCCGGCCCTTCGGTCTTGAGCTTCTCGATCTTCGCATTGAGCTCGGCAATCTCGGCCAGAGCCGACGTGGCGTAGTCCGCTGCACGGCTCGACAGAACAAGATCGCCGTCCGCATGCCCACGCTCACCATAGGCGAGGCGATAGGGTTCAGGCACTGTTTCAAGTTCGGACACCGTGATCTTCCTGCGCAGCTTCACGCCGCCAGTCTCATAAAAAATGTCAGCCATGTTTATGCTCCTTGTCCTGCATGCAAACGCTGCGCATCTTCGACCGCCCGCGCATTGGCTGCCGCCAGCCGAGCCGCAGGGGTGTCGGCAGCCGAATTGACGATGGACACGAACAGGTGCCCCGACCGCTCGGTCGCCTCCACCGCCTTCCTCAGCCTTTGCAGGCGAGCGTAGTCGACGGGATGGAGGTGCGCCCGATAGTGATGGCGAACGCTCTCCAGCTGCGCTTCGCCCAAGCCGCTAACCATGGCAGGCCTGCGCAGGATGGCAGCGAGGATCGTCTCGTTGTTGTCAGCCTTCGCCTTTGCGATGGCGTCGGCGCGTTCCTTGTCGCCCATCGACGCTAGCGTGCGCGTGATGTCACTCTCGATGGATAGAGCAACGTTGTCCTTGGGAGCGGGCGGGGCGCTGATCCGCTTCTCAATGGCCTCTATCTCAGCGATAGCCTTGCTGCGCGCGGCGTCCATCTGCGACGTGACGCGCTGGCCGGTCTTGCGTGCAGCTTCCGCCACCCGCAAAATATTCCACTCGGGCGTCACGGATCGGTCGGCAGTCGCCGCTGTTTCGTAATCGCGCAGGCTTACTGCGCCCTCGCGCGCCAGCTTCACCGCGTTCGATAGTCCGTTCAGCACAGGGTCAGCGACAGGGGAGCCGGTAGTCGGATCGAACTCCGCGTGCCGATCAACGAACGCTTCGTTTAGATCGGCAGGAACTTTTATGGCCATGATAATCTCTCCATCAGACTTTTCTATTTTCCAGAACGAGCAGGGCGCGCGAAACCCGGCAGGTTGCGGCCTCAATCGCTATGAACCCGCCGTTTGGTAGCGCACGGCTTCGTGGCGCGAGCAGCACACGCGCGTCGTCGCCGTCGAAGCTCATGAACGCGCCGGGTAAGCCATCTACTTTCACGGCTTCGCCGGACTCGAAGGTTGGCGTCTCTGCCGGAATCAGCATCGACGTGCTTTTCTGAAAGCCGGTGAACGAACCATCCGAGTTTCTGCGGATCAGCTTAGCGTCCTGGCCGCCCGAAGCGTTGCCCACGAAGCCCAGAACGCAGTATTTCAGGCCGCTCCCGAGCAGAACGATGTCGCCAACCGCAACGGTCATCAAATCTCCTCCGGCTGCGCGAGACGCTGTTCCACAGCAGACAGGTTGATAGATGGCTTGCCTTCGCGATCGCGCTGGACAAGCAGAGCGAATTGCCAGCGCGGAATCGTCAGATGCTCCGAAGGACCGTCATCGAAGTCGCGCTGCACGGTTACGAACAGCTCAGCAAACTCGCGCGGCGCTTTGACCAACATCTTGCCGTCTTCGAACTGCTCGACGAACGGGTGGGCGGGCTTTGGCGCAGCCACCGCGCAGTAGAGCGTGTCCTCGCGAACAGGGTGATGGAGCTGTCGGCTCCGTACCGTGCCGATGTGAATCCGGGGTCGAAATAGTTTCTCTTGTGCCCACGATGCAGATCGCCTTCACTCCGCAGCGTCATCAAAAGTTCGGTGCCGTTCTCCGAGTCGTGATCACGGATAAGCAGCAGGTGGCGACCAGCGGGTAGGTCGATGGGCGTGCCGTTTATTACAGCGGCGACGATCCAGATGTTCCCGCGCCGCGATTTGATGATGTCACCGGCTCGCATGTCCTGGCTCATCGTGAATAGCTCCCTTCAATGGTGTTTGTGTCCAAGGGGAGGGCTTTCTTCAGCAGTTCGTGAAGCTCCACAACTTGATCTTCCGCCAGCTTTTCGATGCCGTACTTATTTGCCGCTTCGTACAGGGTTGTGAGCCGTTCCTGCTCAACTTTGGTGAGCAGATGCAGGTTGTAGGTCCTCATTCCGGTGCCGCCATCACGCGGAGCGTTGACGCGATCAAGCCCGAGAGATTCAAGGGTCCGGCGCAGGCTGTTCAGCACCGTTTGATAGTTCAGCAGGTCTTTCAAGCTGACGACGCCGTTTTGGCCAATCTTGGCGAACTCAACTTCCTGCCGTTCCAAAATGATGGTCATGGTGGCAGCGGCTTTGATCAGGGTGAATTGGCCCTGAGCAACGTTCTCCTGCCCGCCGAGGTCTCTGACGTATTCGGCGCACAAGTCGTGCAGACGGCGCGCCCACTTGGAGCGCCCGTCGATCCCAGGAAGGAGCTCCTTGCCCTTGGTGACACGGGACTGGAAGTTCCCGTGTCGTGGCACTGGATAATTCATCGTCATGGCGGCGACTGCGCTTACGGCGAGGGAATGAGGGCGCTCTCGACCACCAGCGGGCGCGGATAAATTCCGAGTGCGTAAGTCTCGGTGACGAAGCTTTCGTTGCCGCCGGTCTGGATGTTGGCACCGGCTACCAGCGCGCGGAAGTAGACCACGGTGTTGGTGTGCTGCTCGTCCACTGCGTCAGCGATCTCCACCTTGAAGTTGTACTTGAACTTGGTGGCTTCGGCGGCGCGCAGAGCTATCTGGCCGGGGTCCGTTGAGCTGCGCCCGACGACGAGCGCCGGGTCGCCCGCGTTGCGGGTGCCTTTCGCCTTGTCCACGAAGTCGTCGCTCACCGTGGGGAACTGGACGATGTTCGCGACAGAGCCGAACTCGCCCATGTTGCTCACTTCGTTGATCTCCACGTAGCTGTCCGCCTCGAACTGGCTTTGGTTGATGGCAGCCGCCGTTGTGCCGATGTAGATCTTCGAACCTGCGAATGTGTTTGCCATAGCTTGCTTGCTCCACGTTGCTTGGCGCTGGCTGTCTAGGAAGCTGTCGAAAAGCTAGACAAAGCTGCTATCGGCAGGCTTGTTTTGCTTCTGTGTGACGTAACTGAAAGCGTAGGGCGGCCCGCAACATGGGCGCAACATGAACTATTTTTAGGAATGTTTAGAATCGCTTAGCTGGCGACATACAGATACAAAATCTGTTGCTTAAACTACTGTTCTAGCCCACGTGGTATCGGGTGGACTGCTAAGTTAAAACGGCGGCCACTTCGAGGAATGTCTGATCCTCTGACTTTTTTAGGGGGAGGGCGGGACGTGCGGGGCGTCACGTCACGTTTTTTCGCACAATTCCCCAGGAGCGACTTCGCAGCGCATTTTCGGGGGCGCGCGCCACAGGCGGGGGGAATTGCTGATTTTAATAAGAAACGTGGGGCACGTCCCGCCATTGCGGCGCACTCCTTTGAAATCATTACGCTTTTCGGGGCCGGAGGTTGCGAAAAAACGCCCCGCCCCTTCGCGCCTAACGTCCCTGACGTGCCGCCCTAGAACGGAATCTCGTAATCATCGTCAGCGCGGCTGGCCTCACGTGTGGCCCCACTTTCGGGCGGGACGTCAGCCCCATTTCCCTCTTCCTCTCGATTCTCAAGCCATGTGTTTAGCCCGTTACCCCAATCAATCGTTCCATTGAGGTACGTCTCCATGCACTTCCTGCACGATGGGAGACTCGGGAACTTGAGGATTTGCCCGCGCTTCGTCCCGCCCTCCTCGCCGCCCCGTGGATAGGAGACATCATCTCTCGACACTAGGTCGGGAAACCACTTCCGTATCTTCTTCCCGAGCTTGGAACTGATTGACTTGTAGTGCGTCCCGGTCTGCCCGGCATGCTTGAGGTAATCCTGCCACAGCCATTCACTCGGACATTCGCCAAGCTGGACATATCTACTCTGGGTGCCAGGCAACCGCCCACTGACAAGCAAGTCCACCATCCACCGTTCTTCAGGATCGAGCGACTGCAGTTTCTGCTCCATAAGCTCATCCGTCTGCGGGATGTCATTGCGCGGATGCCAGTCACCTAGATCCTCATTAAGCAACTCATAGAGCATGGCTTCCCGCCCCCCGTTGTCCATCTGCTCAAACAGGGCTTTGAAGTACTCCTTGTTCCCCATCTTGGTCGGCGGCACTTTGAAGATGGCGAGACGCCGCGCCGTCCGCGATGCCGGGGCCACCCAGTCGTTGTTGCTGGTGCAGATGATATGGGTGCAGTTTGGCACCATGTAGATGTCGATGCCCTTCGGCTGAACGGCAAAATATGGCTCGGTAATGATGCCCTTGTATGCGCCTTCATCCGCCTTGTTTCCGGGCCAATGCGCTTCATCCACGTAGAGCAGGCAAGCGCGCTGGAGATGGGCGTTGAACTCGCCAGTAAGCTGCTTTGGCTTGTCGATGCGGATGCCGTTCGCTCCGAAGCCAAATATTAGGCACATCTGATTGGCGAGCGCGCCCTTGCCAGTTCCTTCCTCCTCGGACTTGAGGATGAGCATCACCTCGGCGCGCGTCGTCGGGTTTTGCACTGCCCATGCCAGCCACTTCCAAATGTATCGTCCGTGCTTTTCATCACGGCTGGCGAGAACATCGAAGATGTGCTGCCGCATGAGCGACCAGTCGCCCCGCGTGGGCACCACGCCAAATCCCTGCCATAGGTTGAGGCGGGGCGACGTGTCCACAACACTGCCTTTGGGCCCAGACTCAAACGCAATGCCCACATATTGGCGGCGCTGCGAGTGCGCCAGCCACCAACTGCCCTTGCCCTTCTTGCCCACCCGTATGTTGTCATGCAGGTTGCGGAAGGCGTCGAAGCTCATGGTGATGAAGCTTTCGTTGCCGCTGGCGTCCTTCTGAAACTCCCCGACCACGACTTTGCCGCCAAGCTGGATGACGAAATACTGTTCGTTCATCTCAGCGAGCAGACCGCTCTCAGCGTAGCCACACCACTCGGCAATCTTGTTGGCGACCTCGGTGCCGAAGATTTCGCGCATCTTCGGAAGGCCGGGTGTCCTCTTGTTGGGGTTTTTGAGATTGGTGACAGCGTCTGATGCCGCTCGTTCTCGGTCTTCAACCTCATCATCGCCTGCCAGCGTGGCAACGGTCGCGACGAAGCTTGCTGCGTGGCTCGCCATTGCTTCACCACATCGCGCAAGGAACCCGCCAACTGCTCCAGCGGCAGCATGTCGAAGCTCACTGCCCTTGGCCGGCCAATACCGCACTAGCAGGGCAGCGGCAGCTAGCGTCTTGGCTGCAACGAGAAGCCGCTCGGAATCAACGGCTGTGGGGCCCTTGTCCGCCGCCCATGCTATTGGCTCGCCGGTCTCCTTGTGCGTGCTTGGGGGAAACACGGTCTGCGCCCCGTTGCTCCGCACTTCGATCAACATCCTGCTCTGACCCTCATAGTTTGGGTTTGGGTCCTTGAGCTGGACTGTGGCATCAAGCTCCGTGATGTAGAGCCGATGGCTTGCAGGCTTCGATGCCCTGCCAAACACGGCATCGGTAGGCGGAAGCATTTTTGCGGCCAGCGCCAGCGCCTCCGAGCAGTCTATATCGACATCAGTTAAGCCGCTTGACGCTTTGCCAAGCAGCACGCCGATGTTCATCTGCTCGGTCTTGAAATATTCAGGAGCGGTTTCAGCGCTGATGCGCAGATCGCTCCAACCATCAAGATAACATCCCTTTTCCTTGAAGTTGATTGGAAGCGGTGACCAGCCTCTGCCGATGTAATCGAGGGCGGTTGATAGTGGTGTCATGTACCCTAAGTCCTTGTACCATCAAGACTTTGCGGGTACTTTGGGAGTTGATCCCAGGGTCGACTTCCGCACGACACCCTCGGTTTCTTCTGTCTTTTAAGTGCCATAATTCAGCGCCGGCCTAATCAGGTCCGGCGCTTTTTTTGATCACGCCGCCTCCAGTCCAAAGAATTCGCGCAGCTTGTGGCGGCTGATGACCCATTGTCCGCTCACGATCTTCGCGCCGGGGATTTCGCCCTTCTCCAGCATGTAGGCGGTGATGCGCTGCTTCCTACCAATCGCTTGCGCGATAGCGGGGCTACCCCAGATGAGGCCCAATTCATTTTCAGGATTGGTGTCGTCCATCGGACAGCTCCAAGTTCATTGGATGCACCGGTGGCAGTCTCGATGGAAGGGCGTGGAGACAGAGGACGGCGCGGATTCGTTCACGCGCGGCTCCCAAGGGAGCGGGCCTAAGCCACTAAAAGCTGGGCCAGTATGATTGTGTCCCCGTGTTCCGGACCTGTCTAGAAAGGGCAGCAAAGCACGCCTTTTTAGTTCATGCAAGAGCGAGCGACTATCAGCAATTTGTTCTGCACCATGCTGCGTTCATGTTGCGTGTAGGAGCTTGCTCCCCCTTGCAAGTCATTGCTTTTGCTTGCTTCGTGTTGCAGGCCGACGCAACATGAAAAAGGCTCCGAAGCGAACTTCGAAGCCTTCTTAAGTGGTTGCAACTGCTTGTTAATTTTTGGTGATCCCGACAGGAATCGAACCTGTGACCTACAGATTAGGAATCTGCCGCTCTATCCTACTGAGCTACGGGACCACGCGGCCCGACACATAAACGCTTCGGGCCTGTTCGCCAAGAGGCATGGAGACCTCCCCTTTGGCTGTAACTCATCTCGGTGGGCCGCGCCGGCCAAGCCGTATGGCGGAACGTCGCCTTCGCCTGCGTGCGCTCAGGTGGCGAGCGCGGTCTCGGCCAGCTTCACCCAATAGCTCATGCCGTGCGGGATGACCTCGTCGTTGAAGTCGTAGGCCGGGTGATGCAGGCCGGCCGAGTCGCCATTGCCGATGAAGATGAAGGCGCCGGGGCGCGCTTCCAGCATATAGGAAAAATCCTCGCCGCCCATCACCGGCTGGATGGCGCGGTGGACATGGCTGTCGCCGGCGATGTCGGCGGCGATATCGCCCGCAAACACGGTTTCCTCCGCATGGTTGAAGGTGACAGGATAGTTGGCGTCGTAATCGACCTCGATGGTGGCGCCGAAGGCGGAGGCGAGCCCGGCGCAGAGTGCGCGAATGCGCTCCTCCGATTTCTTGGCCACTTCTTTCTTCAGCGTGCGCACGGTGCCGGCGATCTCGGCGCTTTCGGGGATGACGTTATAGGCGTCGCCGGCGTGGAACTTCGTCACCGACACCACCACCGACTCGACCGGATCGGTGCTGCGCGAGGCAATGGTTTGCAGCGCGCCGACCAACTGGCTGGCGATGACGATCGGGTCGATCGTGCCGTGCGGCATCGCGGCATGGCCGCCGCGGCCCTTGACGGTGATGGTGAATTCGGCAGTCGCGGCCATGATCGGGCCGGGCTTGATGGCGAACTGGCCGACCGGCAGGCCCGGCATGTTGTGCATGCCGAACACTTTTTCGATGTCGAAACGCTCCATCATGCCGTCCTTGACCATTTCGTTGCCGCCGCCGCCGCCTTCCTCGGCCGGCTGGAAGATCACAGCCACGGTGCCGGCGAAATTGCGCGTCTCGGCCAGATATTTGGCGGCGCCCAAGAGCATGGCGGTGTGGCCGTCATGGCCGCAGGCATGCATCTTGCCGGGCACGGTCGAGGCCCACGGCTTGCCGGTGATCTCGTCGATCGGCAGCGCGTCCATGTCGGCGCGCAGCCCGATGGTCGGGCCATCGCCCTTGCGGCCGCGGATGATGCCGACGACGCCGGTCTTGCCCAGTCCCGTCACCACCTCGTCGCAGCCGAAGGCCGTCAGCTTCTCGGTGACGAAACCGGCGGTCTGGAAAACGTCGAAATTCAGCTCCGGTGTCTGGTGCAGATGTCGTCGCCAGCCGGCAACTTCTTCCTGCATTTGCGCGGCGCGGTTCAGAATCGGCATGGTCGGTCCATCTCTTGGTTGACTGGCGGCAGTCGGTTCAGGGCCACTGCTCAGCAATTGTGAATATATGGCACTTTGCCATTTTGGCGTCACATAGGGTAAATAGCACCGCAACAATGCGGCCCGGGGTCGAGGGTCGGGTCGCATTATGCTGGCGATGGGTAACGAAATCTTACGGAGCCAGCGGCGATCACGGCAAGAGGCGATTTCGGATTTGATCATGCGGCAAAGGCATTTCCTCAACCTGTTGCTGGCAGGCGCGCTGGCGCTTCCGGCGCTTGCCGGCACGGTGCGCGCCAATCCGGTCGTGCTTTTCGACCTCAAGAGCGGCTCTGTGTTGGAGCACCAGGACGCGTTCAAGCGTTGGTATCCGGCCTCGCTCAGCAAGCTGATGACGGCCTATGTCGCCTTCCGCGCGATCCAGGCCGGCGAGGTGGCGCTCGATTCGCCGATCAAGGTGACGAAGCACTCGGCCGGCGAGCCGCCGAGCAAGATGGGCTTCAAGCCGGGTTCCGTGATGCGGCTCGACAATGCGCTGAAGATGATGCTGGTCAAGTCGGCCAACGACATAGCCATGGCAGTCGGCGAGAATATCGGCGGGTCGCAGGACGCATTCGCCGACCGCATGAACGCCGAGGCGGCCCGGCTCGGCATGGTGGGCACGCATTTCGTCAACCCGAACGGGCTCTATTCGCCGGAACAGTATACGACCGCGCGCGACCTTGCCGTGCTGGTGACGGCGTTGCGCAATGATTTTCCGCAATATGCCCCGTGGTTCTCGATCGAAGGCCTTGCGGTCGGCAAGAAGGCGCTCCCGAACTACAATCTCCTGATCGGCCGCTATCCGGGCGCCGACGGCATGAAGACCGGCTTCGTCTGCCCGTCCGGCTTCAACATGATCGGCTCGGCGACGCGCAACGGGCGCACGCTGGTCGCCGTGGTGCTTGGCGAGAAATCGGCGATCAGCCGCGCCGAAGCGGCGGCAAAGCTGCTCGACCAGGGTTTTGATAAGCCGGCGGCGGGTTCGACCACGCTGGCCGCTCTCAAGCCCTATGGCGACACGCTGTCACCCAACGACATGCATGACGAGATCTGCGCGAAAAAGCCGAAGGCGGAGCAATCGGAGGCGGCGCCCGAGGTTGCCGCCAAGAATAAACCGAAATCGCCCTATCAGGTGAAGCTCGCCCATCCCACGCTCATCGCAGTCGGCCTCGGCGGCGCCACGGGACCCGCGCCCAAGGCGTTCGTCGACCAGACCGACCAGAACTATGCCGATGTGCCGCTGCCGGTCTGGCGGCCGGACAGGCCGGCGCCGCCTGGCGCCGAGCCGCTGGCGACCGCCGCTGCCGGAGCGCAGGGCGACCAGCCCGTCAAAGCTGCCAACTAGGCAAACCAATGAGTGGCTTTCCCATCCCTGTTTCGGTGCTCACCGGCTTTCTCGGCGCCGGCAAGACGACGTTGCTCAATCGGCTGCTCAAGGATCCGGCGCTTGCCGATACGGCGGTGATCATCAACGAGTTCGGCGAGGTGGCGATCGACCATCTGCTGGTGGAGCAGGCGTCGGACGGCATCATCCAGCTTTCCGACGGCTGCCTCTGCTGCACGGTGCGCGGCGACCTGGTCGATACGCTCGCCGATCTGGTCGACCGGCTGCAGACCGGCCGTATCGCGAAATTGGCCCGTGTCGTCGTCGAGACGACGGGCCTGGCCGATCCGGCACCGGTGCTGCAGTCGATCATGGCGCATCCGGCGCTGGTGCAGGCGTTCCGGCTCGACGGCGTCATCACGCTGGTCGACGCCGTCAACGGCGAGGCGGCGCTGGACGCCCATGTCGAGGCGGTGAAACAGGCCGCGGTGGCCGACCGCGTCGTGCTGACCAAGACCGACCTTGTGGACGCGGCCGCAGTCGAGGCGTTGCGGGCAAGGCTCAAGCAGATCAATCCGGGCGCCGTCGTGCTCGATGTCGAGGAGGCCGGCGCAGCGGCGCTGTTCAATTGCGGCCTCTATGATCCTGAAACCAAGTCCGCCGACGTGCGGCGCTGGCTTGGCGAAGAGGCGGCGCACGACCATGATCACGACCATCACCACCATGACGGCGACCATGATCGCCACCACCATCATGAGCATCGCCACGACACGCGCGTGCGCTCGCACTCGCTTGTCCATGACGGCCCGGTGCCGTTCTCGGCGATCGAGATGTTCCTCGATCTCCTGCGCTCGACGTATGGCGAGAAACTCCTGCGCATGAAGGGCGTCATCGAACTCGCGGAAGACCCGTCGCGGCCGCTGGTCATCCACGGCGTGCAGAAGATCCTGCATCCGCCGGCGAGACTGCCGGCCTGGCCCGACGGCCAGCGCGGAACCAGGCTGGTGCTGATCACGCTCGACATGCCTCAGGACTATATCCAGCGGCTGTTCGCGGCCTTCACCAACAAGCCGTCGATCGACACGCCGGACCGCGCAGCGCTGGAAGCCAATCCGCTCGCGATTGCCGGGCTTTAAGCTGAAGCAAGCAGGTCAGCCGCGTTGCCGCGCTCGACCAGGAAACGGTGGCCGCCAGTGACGGCCGCCGTCTCAAGCAGCTGGTGGCCGGCATCGGCGCAGAAGGCCGGGATGTCGATCACCGCCAGCGGATCGGTGGTTTCGAGCCACAGCCGGGCGCCGGGTCGCATCGCGGCCAGCCGCTTGCGGGCCTTCAGCACCGGCAACGGACAGTTCAGTCCCTTGAGATCGTAGATGGCGGGCGGCTTTGCCAAGCGGAAGTCTCAGCCGCCGAACATGCCGAGAAGCTTCTTCTTCAGCTTCGACACGGTGCCCTGGTCGGCGTCGGCGGCGGCCTGCGTTTCCTGCGCCGGCTGGGCGGGCGCGGCCTCGACGCCAGCGGTGACGACCGGCTGCTGCGCCGCCTGCTTGGCGGCCTCCTTCTCGGCCAGCGCCTGCGCCCTTGCCTCTGCCTTGGCGGCCTTGGCCGCCTCGATCGCGGCCAGGCGCTGCTCTTCGGCCTTGCGCTTGGCTTCCTTTTCCGCGTCGGCTGCCGCCATCTTGCGGCCGAGCGGGGAATCGATGCGGCCCATGCGGGTCGTTTCGGTCACCGAGCCGTCGGAATTCAGCGACGGCGGGTCGATCGGCACGCGCTCGCCGCGGGCGCGGCGCTTCGACCAGTCGGAAACGATGCTCGCTTCCTTGATGCCGGCAATCGTCGGCTTCGGCGGCGGCGTGCTGGAATTGACGGCTGCTTTGAAGGCCGCGTCATAACGCTTCTCGTAGTCGGCGTAGGCCGTTTTCAACGAGTCAGGCTGCATGGTCGCGGGGCAGGGGCCGGTCGGGTCGAAGGTCGTGCCTTCCGGCGCCACCTGGTTGAAGACATAGCGCTTCTCGCAGACGTCGACCTTCGGCGGCACCTTGGTGATCTCGAAATTGTCGTAGCCGACCTTCAGCATCTTCCAGAACTCGTAGTTCGGGTCGTTGCGGTAGCGCGCCATGTTGGCGGCGGTCATGCGGAACGGAAAGGCCTGGATTTGGAACTCGGTCTGGCCGCCTTGGAAGGCGTCGCGGCCGAAGGCATAGATCTGCTCGATCTGGGCATCGGTCATCGAATAGCAGCCGGACGACGAACAAGCGCCATGAACCATCAGGTTCTGACCGGTGCGGCCATTGGCGCGGTCATAGGCGTTGGGAAAGCCAATGTTGAAGGACAGATGGTAGCTCGAGCGCGGATTCATCTGCGAGGGACGCACCGTGTAGAAGCCTTCCGGCGCCTGGCGGTCGCCCTCGGTGTATTTGGGGCCGAGCTTTCCCGACCATTTGCAGATGTCGTAGGTGGCGACGAGATCGTAACGGCCATTGGTCTTGGCCTTCCAGATCTCAAGCTTGCCTTCTTCCTTGAAGATGCGCGCCATCACCGAAGAGGTGCGCACCATGCCCTTGGCCTTCATGTCGGCAAGGATCTTGTCCGGCAGCGGCTTGTTGGCCTCCGGCGCAAAATCCTTCATCGACGAATCATTGCAGCCGGCGATGCCGATGGCGGCGATCAGGACTCCGGTGCGGGCAAGCTTGGCAAACATCGATACGGCTACGTCTCTTCTCTCGGGCCAACGGCTGTCGGCATGGCCGGGCCCATAGGCTGAACACCAGTGGACCGTAAGCCCGTTAACCTTGAAAATTCCTTACCGCAAGCCTTGGCAAACCCCTCACGGCGATTTCCATTGAGCCGAATCCGGCGGCATTTTTGTGGCGGAATTGCTTATTCCGGCCACAGTTGAACGTCTTGTCGTGACTTGAGAGGTCAGAGGCTGCGGCCCATCGCCAGGTATTTCTCGCGGCGCTGCTCGCGGAAATCGGTGTTGGCGCCGGCGAAATCCTTCATCGTCCTGGCGATGAGGTCGCCGGTGGACGCAATCACCGTTTCCGGCGCGCGCTGGGCGCCGCCCATCGGCTCGGGAATGATGGCGTCGATGATCTTCATCTCGAGAAGGTCCTGCGCGGTGATCTTCATGTTGGTCGCCGCGTCCTTCGAGCGCGTGGTGTCGCGCCACAGGATCGAGGCGGCGCCTTCGGGCGAGATCACCGAGTAGATGGCATGCTCCAGCATGTAGACGCGATTGGCGGTGGCGATCGCGATGGCGCCGCCGGAGCCGCCTTCGCCGATGACCACCGAGATCGACGGCACCTTGAGCGAAAGACAGGCCGAGGTCGAACGCGCGATCGCTTCGGCCTGGCCGCGCTCCTCGGCGCCGACGCCGGGATAGGCGCCGGCCGTGTCGACCAGCGTCAGGAGCGGGATCTGGAAGCGGTCGGCCAATTCCATCAGGCGCACCGCCTTGCGGTAGCCCTCCGGCCGCACCGAGCCGAAATTGTGCTTGATGCGGCTTGCGGTGTCCGAGCCCTTTTCCTGGCCGATGATCGCCACCGGCTCGCCGCGAAAACGCGCGAAGCCGCCGACAATCGCCTGGTCGTCACCGAAATTGCGGTCGCCGGCCAAAGGCGTGAAATCGGTGAACAGCCCTTTGATGTAGTCGACACAATGCGGGCGGTCGGGATGACGCGCGACCTGCACCTTCTGCCAAGGCGTGAGCGCCTTGTAGAGGTCGCGCAAAGCGTCGCGCGAGCGCTTTTCCAGCCTGCTGATCTCTTCGCCGACATCGACCGCCTCGCCGTTCTCGGCAAGCTTCTTCAGCTCAAGGATCTTGAGCTCCAGATCCTGCACCGGCTTTTCAAAGTCGAGGTAGTTGTACATGCTTGAGCGGACCGATCCGTCGGAAGGCAAATGGCTGGCGGAACCGCTGAAATGCCGGCTCCGGGCGGTGGAACGTCGCCCTCACATAGCGATATGAGGCCTAGTCGGCAAGCGGGTGATGATCGTTGACCAGCCGTACCAGCCGCTCCTCCAGCACATGGGTGTAGATCTGCGTGGTCGAGATGTCGGCATGGCCAAGAAGTTGCTGAACGGCTCTGAGATCGGCGCCGTTCTGCAGGAGATGGCTGGCAAAAGCATGGCGAAGCACATGCGGCGAGATCTTCGCCGACGCTATGCCGGACCGCGCGGCCAAGCCCTTGAGATCGCGGGCGAAAACCTGCCGGGAGAGATGGCCGCTGTCGGAAGAGGCCGGAAACAGGAACGGGCTCTCGGCAAAGGCCGGCCGCTCGGCCCTTGCGGCGAGCCAGGCGCGCATGGCGGCGCGCGCCTTGGTCGAGAGCGGCACCATGCGTTCCTTGTCGCCCTTGCCGCGCACCATGAAGAAGCGATCGTCGCGCAACGCCACCGTGACCGGCAGGCCGACCAGTTCCGACACGCGCAAGCCCGTTGCGTAGAGCACTTCGACCAGCGCGTGCAGGCGCAACGCGGCCAACCTGTCGCCGTCCGGCCCGGATTCTCCGGCTTCCTGCGCTGCCCGGTCGAGCAGGCGCCCGGTCTCGGCTTCGCTCATCGTCTTCGGCAGCGGCCGGCCCTTGCGTGGGCTGTCCAGCGTGCCGGTCGGGTCGTCGCCGCGCAGCCCTTCAGCATAGAGGAATTTGAAGAACTGGCGGATCGCCGACAATTTGCGCGCCTGCGAGGTCGGCGCGAAGCCGCGCGCGGCGATGTCGTCGAGATAGGCACGGATGTCGGCCGATCCCGCGCCCGCCAGTCCGCCGTTGATCGCCTCGGAAGCATCCTCCAGGTCGCGACGATAGGACGAAAGCGTGTTCTCGGCCGCGCCCCGCTCGGCGCTCATCATCTCGAGGAAGGCTTCGATGCGGGCGGCGCTGTTCATCGGGCCGGGATCAGCTCTTTGTCGGTTTTCGTGGGTCAGTTTTTCTTCGGGTTGAGCTTTTCAGCCGGAATTCGGATGCTCATTTCGGCCTTTTTCGGCTCCACGAACATCGCCAGCGCGAACATCGCGCCATAGGCAATGCCTGCAAGAACCGCCAGCGTCACGACGAAGCGAAACAATGTCGGCATTCAATTTTCGCCCGTCTTGTTGTTCTGCTTTTCCAAAGCCCTGTGCCCTTATGGGACGCCGATCCGGTCAATTCAAGCACGAAGCATTCCGGTGAACAGGAGGTTTTGCCGGGGAAGCTTCGCGGCCGTTTGTCCGGCCGTGCTTGACGCAAACAGGCTTTTGATGTCGATACGGCGCAAAGAGGCCCCGATGAACGCTCTGCCACCAAATCCGACGGACGAAGGCCGCGCCGCGCTGATCGAACGGCTCGGAAGCCGGTCGATCGTCTTCGTCGGACTGATGGGCGCCGGCAAGACCGCGATCGGCCGCAAGGTGGCGGCGATGCTGTCGCTGCCCTTCATGGACAGCGACCAGGAGATCGAAAGCGTCTCGCGCATGACGGTGCCGGAGTTGTTCGAGCGCTATGGCGAGCCGGAATTCCGCGCGCTGGAGCAGCGGGTGATCCTGCGCCTGCTGGAGAACGGTCCGCAAGTGCTGTCGACCGGCGGCGGCGCCTTCATGAACGCGCAGACGCGCGAGGCGATTTCCGCGCATGGCGTATCGGTCTGGCTGAAGGCCGATCTGGACCTGTTGATGGAGCGCGTTTCGAAGAAGCAGAACCGGCCGCTCTTGAAGAATCCCGACCCGCGTGGCGTGCTGGAGAAGCTGATGGGCGAGCGCTATCCGGTCTATGCCATCGCCGACCTGACTGTGCCGACGCGCGACGACCGCAAGGAGATCATCGCCGGCGAAGTCGTCGCCGCGCTCTGCGCCCATCTTGGCATCGACGCGATCGCAACCGGCGCTACAAGCGCCACAACTGGCGAGATTCAATCGTGAGCAATGCCGAACCGGTGAAGGTCGAGGTCGGGCTCGGCGACCGCGCCTATGACATTCTGATCGGCTCAGGGCTGTTGACGCGCTCCGGCGAGGAGATCGCGCGCCGGCTTCCCGGTACCCGCGCGGCCATCGTCACCGACGAGAATGTCGCCGCCGCACATCTCGATACGCTGAAGGCTGGGTTGGACAAAGGCGGCATCCAGTCCGCCGTCATCAAGCTGCCTGCGGGCGAGAAGACCAAGAGTTTCGTCCATCTGGAGGAAGTGGTCGACGGTGTGCTCGCGGCAAGGCTCGAACGCCGCGACGTGGTGATCGCGCTCGGCGGCGGCGTCATCGGCGACCTCGCCGGCTTTGCTTCCGGCATTGTGCGCCGCGGCATGAATTTCGTGCAGATACCGACCTCGCTGCTGGCGCAGGTCGATTCTTCCGTCGGCGGCAAGACCGGCATCAACAGCGCGCGCGGCAAGAACCTCGTCGGCGTCTTCCACCAGCCCAGGCTGGTGCTTGCCGACACCCAGGTGCTCGACACGCTGCCGATCCGCGAGTTCCGCGCCGGCTATGCCGAGCTTGCCAAATACGGGCTGATCGACCGCCCGGCCTTCTTCGCCTGGCTCGAACAGAACTGGGGGCAAGTCTTCGCCGGCGGTCCGGCGCGGGTCGAGGCGATCGCCGAGGCCTGCCGCGCCAAGGCCGACGTCGTTGCCCGCGACGAGTTCGAGACCGGCGACCGCGCCTTGCTCAATCTCGGCCACACTTTCGGTCATGCGCTCGAAGCTGCCACGCAGTATGACGGGAGCCGGCTCGTCCATGGCGAGGGTGTCGCCATCGGCATGGCGCTGGCGCACCGCTTCTCGGCGCGTCTCAACCTGGCAAGCCCGGACGACGCGGAGCGCGTCGAAGCGCATCTGCGCGCCGTCGGCCTGCCCTGGCGAATGGCCGACATTCCAGGCGAGCTGCCGGATGCCGAGGCCTTGCTCGGCTTCATTACCCAGGACAAGAAGGTCTCGCGCGGCGCACTGACCTTCATCCTGACGCGCGGCATCGGCCAGGCTTTCATCGCCAAGGACGTGCCGTCGTCGGAAGTGCTCTCCTTCCTCAAATCGAGCCATCCCGGATGGCTCGAGATGAGCCATCCCAGATGAACGGCGCCGGCTGGATCGTCGCCGCCGTCCTTGCCGCCATCGTGCTTTTGGCGCTTTTCTTCCGCGCCCGATTGCTTGCCGCTTGCGGCTATGCGCTGCGGCCGATCGAGCCGCCGCAGCGGTCCGAGCGCAATGGCAAGGATGAAGACGGCGACGAACCCCGGCGCGATGACACGGCTGCCGAGGAGCGCAATCGGCTTGAGGGCCTGTTCGATCTCGACGAGCTCGAAGTGTCGGATGTCATGGTCCACCGCACCAATATGCGCTCGGTCAATGCCGACAATGCGCCGGAAGCGGTGGTGCGCGAGATCCTGCAGAGCCCGCACACCCGCATGCCGCTGTGGAAGGGCTCGCTCGACAACATCGTCGGCGTGTTGCATGCGAAGGATCTGCTGAGGGCCCTCAACGAGGTCGGCAACGATTTTTCGCGGATCGACGTCATGAAGATCGCGGCCAAGCCGTGGTTCGTGCCGGACACCACCACCTTGCAGGAGCAGCTCAACGCCTTCCTGCGGCGCAAGGCGCATTTCGCCATCGTCGTCGACGAGTATGGCGAGGTCGAAGGGCTGGTGACGCTGGAAGACATCATCGAGGAGATCGTCGGCGAGATCGCCGACGAGCACGACATCGACATGCAGGGCGTCAAGAAAGAGGCCGACGGCTCGGTCGTCGTCGACGGCACGGTGCCGATCCGCGATTTGAACCGCGCGCTCGACTGGGACCTGCCCGACGAGGAGGCCACGACGATCGCCGGCCTGGTCATTCATGAGACGCAGTCGATCCCGGAGGAGAAGCAGGCCTTCACCTTCCACGGCAAGCGTTTCGTGGTGATGAAGCGCGAGAAGAACCGCATCGCCAGATTGCGGATACGTCCCGCCAGCGAGGGCTGAGGCGCGTGTCGATGTCCGGCGATGCCGCTCAGAGTTCCTTGGTCCAACGCTCGCTGAGTATCGCGCCGGTACCGGCATCGATTGCCGCCAGGCTGACATCATAGCCCCAGAGGTTGCGGATATGGCGCAGCGTCGCGTCGCGGCTCTGGCCCTCGAGCATGACGCCATCCTTGACCGTGTGCTGGAGCCGCAGATGCCGGTCGCCGAGCAGGTCGACGTCAACCACCTGGATGTCGGGACGGTTGGCGCCGATATCGTAGCTTTGCGCCAACGCCGACCTTATCTTGCCATAGCCGCGCTCATTGTGAATTGAGGCCACCTCATAGTGCGGCTCGTCGGCACCGTCGGCCAGAACGAAGAGCCGCCATTTGCGGATCAGCCTTGGGCTCAGATACTGCCGGATGAAGGATTCGTCGCGATGGTTGGCCCAGGCGTCGAGCAAGGTGTCGCGCCAGTCGCCGCGGCCGGCGATGTCGGGAAACCAGTCGCGGTCCTCGGCGGTCGGCGCGGTCGAGATGCGCTGGATGTCCTGCATCATGTCGAGACCCAGCGCATAAGGATTGATGCCGGAAAAGCGGGGGTCGTCATAGGCCGGCTGGAAGACCACGTTCGAGTGGTTGCGCAGGATTTCGAGCATGGCGCCTTCGCTGATGCGGCCACGGTCGAACAGCATGTTCATGAGCGTGTAATGCACGAAGGTCGCGCAACCTTCGTTCATCACCTGGGTTTGCCGCTGCGGATAAAAATATTGCGCGATGACGCGCACGATCCTGACGATCTCGCGCTGCCAAGGCTCGAGGACGAGACTGTTCTTTTCGAGGAAATAGAGCAGATTCTCCTCTGGCAGATTGAGCGATTTCTTCCGCTCGGCCGCGTCGTCGTCACCGGCTGTTTTGGTATCGTCGCTCTCTTGCGAAGGCGGTAGTGTCCGCCAGAGATCGTTGAACGAACGCTCCTCGTATTCCAGGCGCTCGCGCAGCCCTTCACGCTGCTGCTCGGACGACAGTCTCGGCGGCCGATGATAGCGGAACACACCCTGCTCCATCAGCGCGTGGGCCGAATCCAGGATTGCCTCCACGGCCGCCAAGCCATGCCGTTCCTCGCATCGGGCTATGTAGCTCTTGGCAAAATCCAGATAGCTCAGGATGCCGCCGGCGTCCGTCCATTGCCGGAAAAGGTGATTGTTCTTGAAGAAATGATTGTGTCCCAGCGCGGCATGCGCCGTCACCAAAGCCTGCAGGGCCATGGTGTTTTCTTCCATGAGGTAGACGATACAGGGATTGGAGTTGATGACCAGTTCATAGGCCAGACCGCGTGCGCCCTTACGGTAGAGCAGTTCGTTGTAGAGGAAGTGCTTGCCGAACGACCAATGCCGGTACATCAGCGGCATGCCCACCGACGAATAGGCGTCGAGCATCTGCTCGGAAGAGATGATCTCCATCTGCACAGGGTAGATGTCGAGGCGAAGCTCTTCGAGGCCGATCGCTTCGATCTCGTCATAGACCCGGGACAGCTTGTTGAAATCCCAGTCCGACCCGGAAAACAGCAATTCGGATTTGCGCGCCTGGCTGACCATCGGCCTATGTTCCTTCGAGCCTCAGTCCTCAAGCGCTCTTGCGCAGATCAGGTTGCCTGGCGAAGAGCTCGCGGAAGACCGGGTATATGTCGGCCGGCGCGGCGATGCGCCTCATCTGGAAATTCGGCCATTTCCCATCGACGGCATTGTAGGCGCGCCAGAGCGATGTGCCGTTCTCGGTCGAGCCGAAAATGTGGCTTTCCCGCTCGTCGATGATCTCCACATAGGCGAAATACTGGCAAAGCCGCATCAGCTTGCGGTCGAGCAGTTCTATGCAGCGCTCGGAATCGGTGGCGAAATTGTCGCCGTCGGAGGCCTGTGCGGCGTAGATGTTCCATTCGGCGACCGGGTAGCGTTCCTCGATGATGCGGTGCATTTCCTCGAGCGCGGTGGAGACGACCGTGCCGCCGCTTTCGGTGTGGTAGAAGAACGTATGCTCGTCCACCTCCTTGGCTTCGTGAGTGTGGCGGATGAAGACGACCTCGGTGCGTTCGTAGCGCCGTGTCAGAAACAGATGCAGCAGCACGAAGAAGCGTTTGGCCAGATCCTTCTCGCGCTCTCCCATCGAGCCGGAGACGTCCATCAAACAGAACATCACCGCGCTGGCGTTCGGCACCGGCTGGGGATCGAAGCGATTGAACCGGATATCGACCGGATCGACATAGGCAATTCGCCTGCGCCTGCGCTCGATCCGGTCGAACTCCTCGCGCAGGGCAGCGATGCGTTCGCTCATGGCCGTGCTTGCCGGCTTCGCTTCAAGCTCGGCAATCTGCAGGGCGATTGCGTCCAACTCCGCCTGCTTGGGGCGTCTGAGCGCGATGCGGCGCCCATGGCTGTTGCGCATCGTGCGCCCGACATTGATGTTGGTCGGCGCTCCGCTTGCCGTGAAGCCTGCCCGTCTCGGCTTGAAGCTCAGTATCTGCTTGAGATTGAGCTTGACCAGATCCGGCAGTTCGAGGTCCTCGAAGAAAAGGTCGAGCACTTCCTCGCGTGACAGCACAAAGCGGAAGTCGTCTTCGGATTCCGTGGTCCCTGGAGCCGATCCGTAGCCTCCGCCGCCGCCCGGTTTGGAGATAAGATCGCCAGGGCTGAATGTCCTGTTGCCGGGCAGGATGTGCTGGCGCCTGCCGCTTTCCTTGTCGTCACCGAAGGTCGGTTCGCTGGTGCCCTTGCGAGGCATCGGCACGGCATGCTCGCGGTCAATGTCGGCGATACGACCTGTCCGGACGTGGTCGCGGATGCTGCGCTTGAGCTCATCACGGGCGCGCCGGAGGAAGCGCTGGCGATTGCCCAGGCTCTTGTCCTTCGGGTTCAGGCGGCGGTCGATGAAGATCGGCATGGAACCGTCCCGGCTTTGCTCAACCCGCCTTGTTCACGCGCATATACCAGTCGACCAGCCGGCGAACCTGCCGCTGGGTGTAGCCGCGTTCCACCATGCGCTGCACGAATTCGTTGTGCCGTTTCTCCGTGACGCTGTCCTGCTTGGAGCCGAAGCTGATCACCGGCAGCAGGTCCTCGACCTGGCCGAACATGCGCTTCTCGATGACCTCGCGAAGCTTTTCATAGCTCGTCCAGGAGGGATTGCGGCCATGGTTGCGCGCCCGGGCACGCAGGGTGAATTTGACCACTTCGTTGCGGAAGTCCTTCGGGTTGGCGATGCCAGCCGGTTTTTCGACCTGCGACAATTCCTTGTCCAGCACCTCGCGGTTGAGGATCTGGCCGGTGTCGGGGTCCTTGTAGTCCTGATCCTCGATCCAGGCGTCGGCATAGGCGATGTAGCGGTCGAAGAGGTTCTGACCGTACTCGCTGTAGGATTCCAGATAGGCCTTCTGGATCTCATGGCCGATGAACTCGGCATAACGCGTCGCGAGTTCCGACTTGATGAATTCGAGGAAGGCGGCTTCCGTTTCTTTCGGAAATTGCTCGCGCTTGATGGCCTCCTCGAGGATGTACATCAGGTGCACGGGATCGGCCGCCACCTCCTTGGTGTCGTAGTTGAACGTCTGCGACAGGATCTTGAAGGCAAAGCGCGTGCTGACCCCGGTCATGCCCTCGTCGACGCCGGCAGCGTCGCGATACTCCTGGACCGACTTGGCCTTGGGGTCGATCTCCTTGAGGTTCTCGCCGTCATAGGCGCGCATCTTGGTGTAGAGCGGCGAGTTCTCGTGCTCGGCAAGGCGGGTCGAGACGGTGAAGCGGCTGAGGATGTCCAGCACTTCGGGCGCGCAGGGGCTGTTTGCCAGCTCGCTCTCGCGCAGCAGCTTCTCGTAAATGTGCCTCTCCTCGGTAACACGAAGGCAATAGGGAACCTTGACCACGAGGATGCGGTCGAGGAAGGCTTCGTTGTTCTTGTTGTTCTTGAACTGCTGCCATTCCGATTCGTTGGAATGGGCCACGACGATGCCCTGATAGGGGAAGGCACCGAAATTCTCGGTGCCGTTGTAGCTGCCTTCCTGGGTTGCCGTCAGCAATGGGTGCAGGACCTTGATGGGCGCCTTGAACATCTCGACGAATTCGAGCAGCCCTTGCGTGGTCCGGTTGAGGCCGCCGCTGTAGGAGTAGGCGTCCGGGTCGGACTGGCTGAAGTGCTCCAACTGCCTGATGTCGACCTTGCCGACCAGGGCCGAGACATCCTGGTTGTTCTCGTCGCCGGGCTCGGTCTTGGCGATGGCGATCTGGCGCAGCCGCGACGGCATCAGCTTGACCACGCTGAATTTGGAGATGTCGCCCGACAGTTCGTCGAGGCGCTTGGCCGCCCAGGGCGAAATCAGTCCGTTCAGGCGGCGGCGGGCGATGCCGTATTTATCCTCCAGCAGATCGCCCATGCGATCGGGATGGAAAAGGCCGAGCGGCGATTCGAAGACCGGGCTGATCTTATTGCCGACCTTGAGCGTGTAGATCGGGCGCTCCTCCATCAACTTCTTCAGCCGTTCGGCCAGTGAGGATTTGCCGCCGCCGACCGGGCCAAGGAGATAGAGAATCTGCTTGCGCTCCTCGAGGCCCTGCGAGGCATAGCGGAAATATCCGGCGATGCGCTCGATCGTATCCTCCATTCCGTAGAAATCGGAGAAGGAGGGATAGACCTTGATGGTGCGGTTGGAGAAAATGCGGCCGAGCCGCTCGTCCTTGCTGGTGTCGACCAGGTTCGGCTCACCGATCGCCTCAACCATGCGTTCGGGCGCCGACGCATACATGGATTTGTCTTCGCGGCAGGCCAGGAGATATTGCTGCAGGCTGATCTCTTCCTGAGCCGCGTTGGAATAAATCTCCGAAAACAGATCGAAGACGTCTGATTGGTTCTCGCGCATGGTGCTTTGCCTCGGAGCCGGTGGGCTGCCAATCGGCTCATCGCTGCATCAACTGCCGGAAAGCACTGTTTGTTCCCTTCACACGAAGGATAGCGCATGCAATCTGGCATTGACCCGGGGGATACCCGACGCGGCCGAAAATGCTCGCCCGAGAAATACGTGGTGATTGCCGGCGGAGCTTCAAGGTCCTGATTTGGTTTGCTGCCCACAAGTTGTCATTATTGATCCAATCGAGGTGCGCGGCGCGCTTGCGCCGCAGCCTGGCCGGAGATGACATGATCGATCGACGCGGCTTCATCGCGGCATGCCTGGGGGCGCTGCTGCCGGCAGGTGCGTCAGCCGCCAGGCGTCCGGGCCGGCAGGCACCGCAAACCCTCGATTACGGTCCGGCCAAGCTCGATGTCTACGCGCCGGACGGCGCAAACAACCTGCCGGTGGTTTTCTTTGTCCATGGCGGCGCCTGGCGGTTCGGCAAACGCGGCCAGGTCGGCTCAAAGCCGGACTTCCTGCTCGCCAATGGCTTCGTGTTCGTCTCGATCGATTACCGCATGCTGCCAGAAACCGATGTCGCTACCCAGGCCGGCGACGTCGAAAAGGCCTACGGCTATGTGCGCGCCAACATTGCCCGATACGGCGGCGATCCCAGTCGCATCGTCGGCATGGGCCATTCGGCCGGGTGCCATCTGATCGCGCTGACCGGCATGCGCGGCGGGTTGCCCGGTGTCGCCGCGCTGATCCTGGACGATACCAGGGCCTATGATCTTGCGGCGCTTTCCATGAATGGCGGCATGATGGGCGCCTATGCGCGTGCCTTTCCCGACCCGACACAATGGGCGGCGCTATCGCCGTCGACCCATGTCGACGGCAGGAAACATCCGCCGACCTTCATCGCCTATTCGCGCGCGCCCGGGCGCGCCGAAGCGTCGAAGGCTTTCGCGGAACGCCTGCGCGCCGCCGGCGCCAAGGTCACGCTGTTCGATGGCAGCGCCTATACGCATATGTCGATCAATCGCGATTTCGGCCAGGACGGCGACGCCTTGACCGCGGCTGTGTTGGCCTTCCTCAAGGCGAGCGTCGGCTGAGAGCTTACCAGCGCGTCTTCTCGCCGGGTGCCGCTGGCTCGATCGCCAGCGCATGCACGCCGGCTTTCAGTTCGTCCGCGAGCAATTCGTTGACGGCACGGTGGCGCTCGATGCGAGCCATGCCGGCAAAGTTCGGCGAAACGATGCGAACGCGAAAATGCGTCTCGCCGCCGCCGTCGAACGTCGCGTGGTGGCCGGACTCGACGTGATGATGACCGGCGTGAAGGTGGCTCTCATTGATGACCGCTAGCCGTTCGGGCGAAAATGCCGCTTTCAGCTTGTTTTCGATTGTCGACTGTATGGACATCCGGGTTTCCCTTCCCCACATCTGCGGCATAGCCGCAAAATCTTGAATTTCGACCGCTTTTAAGCCGCGATTCAGCGGTTAGGGCGATCATCGGCGAAATGTCAATTCTTGTTTCGCACATGCGAACAGCCCATAAATGGGTGAGATGAAAGCGTACCCCAAATATTTCGAGAAAATTCGAATTCGGCCGGAGAAGGACGCGGAGCTGAAGTCGCGCGCCCCGATCTGCCAGTGGGACGGCTGCAACGAAGCCGGCACGCATCGCGCGCCGGTCGGGCGCCTCAAGGAGGGCGAGTATTTTCGCTTCTGCTTCGACCATGTGCGCGAATACAACAAGGGCTTCAATTACTTCTCCGGCGTGTCGGACACTGAGATCGCCCGCTTCCAGAAGGAGGCGCTGACCGGCCACAGGCCGACATGGCGCATGGGCGCCAATGGCGGCGGGACGCGCTCGGCGCCGGATTTCGCGCAGCAGCGTTCGGGACGGGCCGGCTACTACAACCGCATGCGCGATCCCTTCAACCTGTTCAGCGGCGGAGCACGCGAGCCGCGCGAGCGCAAGGCAAAGCCACTTGAGGCCAAGGCGCTGGAAACGCTTGGCCTTGACACAAAGGCGACTGGTCAGGACATCAAGGCGCGCTATAAGGAACTCGTTAAGCGCCACCATCCGGATGCGAATGGCGGCGACAGAGGTTCGGAAGACCGGTTCCGCGATGTGCTGCAGGCCTATCGCGTGCTCAAGCAAGCAGGATTGTGCTGAGCGGCCCCACGGTACCAAGTCGTTTTTCCAACTTTCATATGGTTGGAAAAGGCTCTAAGACCGCCCCCGGACAAAATCGATTGCCGGCGAAACGCGGCGTTTCGCCCGTGGAGACGTTGATAGTGATGAACAAGGTCGATCGCGACATCGCCAACCTGCCCGACACGACCGTGCCGGTGAAGGAGAAATTCGGCTTCGATTCCAAGATGATCGTTCCCGCCTATTCGGCGGCGACGGAGCATGTGCCGGACATCGACCCCGACTATCTGTTCGACAAGGCGACGACACTGGCGATCCTCGCCGGCTTTGCCTACAACCGTCGCGTCATGGTGTCGGGCTATCACGGCACCGGCAAGTCGACGCATATCGAGCAGGTCGCGGCGCGGCTCAACTGGCCCTGCGTGCGCGTCAACCTCGACAGCCATGTCAGCCGCATCGACCTCGTCGGCAAGGACGCCATCGTCGTCAAGGAAGGGCTGCAGGTCACCGAATTCCGCGACGGCATCCTGCCCTGGGCCTATCAGCACAATGTGGCGCTCTGCTTCGACGAATATGATGCCGGCCGTCCGGACGTGATGTTCGTCATCCAGCGCGTGCTGGAATCGTCGGGCCGCCTGACCCTGCTCGACCAGAGCCGGGTCATCCGCCCGCACCCTGCATTCCGGCTGTTCGCCACCGCCAACACGGTCGGCCTCGGCGACACCACGGGTCTCTATCACGGCACGCAGCAGATCAACCAGGCGCAGATGGACCGCTGGTCGATCGTCACCACGCTCAATTACCTGCCGCACGACAATGAAGTGAATATCGTGCTGGCCAAGGCCAAGCACTATCGCGACAGCAAGGGCAAGGACATCGTCAACAAGATGGTGCGCGTCGCCGACATGACGCGTTCGGCCTTCATCAATGGCGACCTGTCGACCGTGATGAGCCCGCGCACCGTCATCACCTGGGCCGAGAACGCCGAGATTTTCGGCGATATCGGCATGGCGTTCCGGCTGACCTTCCTCAACAAGTGCGACGAGTTGGAGCGTTCGGTGGTGGCCGAGTTCTACCAGCGCGCCTTCGGCGAGGATCTGCCGGAAAGCGCCGCCAACGTGGTGCTGGGGTAGGCGCGCGGCTGAAAAGGCCTCCAGCCTTTCAGCATGAATCGCGCAGGGAATGATCATGGCGGGTCCAGGCGACAACACGCGCAACAAGCCGAAGAACGGGTCTGAAGCCGACAGCTTCAAGCGCGCGGTGACCGTGTGCATGCGCGCCGTCGCCGGCGACAAGGACCTCGAGGTCGGTTTTGCCAAGGACCGGCCGGCTTTGGCCGGCAACCGCGCGCGCCTGCCCGAACTGCCGAAGAAAGCGTCCCGCAACGACATTGCGATCACGCGCGGCCTGGGCGATTCCATGGCGCTGAAGCGCGCCTGTCACGATCAGCGCATCCACAACAGGCTGGCGCCGGAAGGCAAGCTGGCGCGTTCCATCTTCGACGCCGTCGAGCAGGCGCGCGTCGAGGCGATCGGCAGCCGCGCCATGCAGGGCGTGGCCGACAATATCGGCTCGATGCTCGAGGACAAATACGCCAAGGCGAACCTCGTCGACGTCAGGGACAAGGCGGACGCGCCGCTCGAGGAAGCGATTGCGCTGATGGTGCGCGAGAAGCTCACCGGACGTTCCGTGCCGAAGAGCGGCGAGCGGCTGGTCGATCTCTGGCGTCCCTGGATCGAGGAAAAGGCGAGCGGCGAGCTGGACGGCCTGTCGGCCAAGCTCGAGGACCAGCAGGCCTTTGCCCGCGTCGTGCGCGACATGCTGGTTTCCATGGAAATGGCAGAGCAACTCGGCGACGACCAGGAAACCGACGACTCGGAGGAAAACGAAGAGAACGAGCAGCAGGGCGAGGAACAGAGCGAGGAAGGCGGCGAGGAGGATTCAGGCTCCGAGCAGTCGCAGTCGGAAGATGCCGAAGCCTCCGCCGACGACGAAGAGTCGGCCGAGACCGAAGCGACCGACGCCACCTCCGACGACCTGTCCGATGAGGACGACGCCGACGCCGAGACGCCGGGCGAGGCCAAGCGCAACGACAATCCGTTCCTGAACCTGCCGAAGGAGATCGACTACAAGGTGTTCACCACCGCCTTCGACGAGACGGTGGGCGCCGAGGACCTGTGTGAGGAAGAGGAGCTCGACCGGCTGCGTGCCTTCCTCGACAAGCAGCTTGCCAACCTTTCCGGCGTCGTCGGGCGGCTCGCCAACCGGCTGCAGCGCCGGCTGATGGCGCAGCAGAACCGCTCCTGGGATTTCGACCTGGAGGAAGGCTATCTCGATCCGGCCCGCCTGGTGCGCGTGGTCATCGACCCGATGCAGCCGCTGTCCTTCAAGCAGGAGCGCGACACCAAGTTCCGCGACACGGTGGTGTCGCTGGTGCTCGACAATTCGGGCTCCATGCGCGGCCGGCCGATCACCGTCGCCGCGACCTGCGCCGACATCCTGGCGCGCACGCTGGAGCGCTGCGGCGTTTCGGTGGAAATCCTCGGCTTCACCACGCGGGCGTGGAAAGGCGGGCAGGCGCGCGAGAAGTGGCTGAAGGATGGCAAGCCGCCTAATCCCGGCCGGCTCAACGATCTGCGCCACATCATCTATAAGTCCGCCGATCATCCGTGGCGGCGTGCGCGGCGCAATCTCGGGCTGATGATGCGCGAGGGCCTGCTGAAGGAAAACATCGACGGCGAGGCGCTACTATGGGCGCATAACCGCCTGATCGGCCGGCCGGAGCAGCGCAAGATCCTGATGATGATCTCCGACGGCGCGCCGGTCGACGATTCCACGCTGTCGGTCAATCCGGGCAATTACCTGGAACGCCATCTGCGGGCGGTCATCGAGCTGATCGAAACGCGCTCGCCGGTCGAGCTTCTGGCGATCGGCATCGGCCACGACGTCACGCGCTATTATCGCCGCGCTGTCACCATCGTCGATGCCGAGGAACTCGCCGGCGCCATGACCGAGCAGCTCGCCTCGCTGTTCGGCGAGGAGAGCGCACGCGACACGCGGCGCGGCGGATTGCGACGCGCCGGATGATCCTTTCGGGGCGGTGTGCGCGGCGGACGCTTTTCGCCTGCGTGCTGGCCTGCGCCTCACCGGCCATGGCCGCTCCGGGAACTCCCGTCGAAACAGTCGGGATTTCGGCGCGGCCGATCAGCCAGTTCCATATCGGCCGCGACGAGACGCGGTTCGGGCCGCTTGAATTCGTCGGCGGGCTGGAGATGACTTCGCAGGCGCGCGATTTCGGCGCGCTGTCGGCCTTTCGCTTTCTGAAGCCGGGCAGCGACTTCATCGGCGTCGCCGACACCGGCTTCTGGTTCTTCGGCACGATCACGCATGACGCCGACCGACGTCCGTCGGGCGTTTCGAACTTCCGCCTGCAGCAGATGGTCGACGCTTCGGGCCGGCCGATCAACCGGAAATGGAAGGTCGACGCTGAGGGGCTCGCGGTCAGGGACGGTATCGCCACCGTCGGCTTTGAGCGCGACCAGCGCGTCGCCCAGTTCAAGATCGATCCCGACAATATGAAAGCGCCGATCCGGCAGCTCGATTACCAGATCCCCGCCCGGGAGCTGCGCCAGAACCGCGGCTTCGAGACCGTCACCCATGCCAATCCTTATGGGCAGCACGCGGGCGGCCTGGTCGTGGTCTCGGAGAGGAGCCTCGATGAAGCCGGCAACGTCTATGCCGCCATCATCGAGGGGCCGCATAAGGGCATCTTCACCGTCAGACGCGACGGCGATTTCGACGTAACCGACGGCGCCTTCCTGCCGGATGGCGACCTGTTGCTGCTTGAGCGCAGTTTTTCGATCGCGCGCGGGGTGAAAATGCGGCTGCGGCGCATCTTTGGCGAAAGCGTCGAGAAGGGCGCGGTCGCCGACGGGCCGGTACTGATGGAGGCCGATATGGGCTACCAGATCGACAATATGGAAGGGCTGGATGTCTGGACCCGCGAGGATGGCGCGCTGATGGTGTCGCTGATATCCGACGACAACCATTCGATCCTGCAGCGCAACCTCTACCTGGAATTCATCCTGCACCAGGATTGACGACGGCTGGCCGGTATGGATTCAGCCGTGCCGACGGGGCGCGCCGAAAGATTACCGGCCGACGTGGCGGACTTCGTTCATCACGAAATTGGCCGCGCGCTTGCTCCGGTTGCGGATCTTGAGCGTCGCGGTGTTGTCCACGAAATAGGTATGAATAATGCTGTCGCGGGTGCGGATTTCCGGTCCGACAGTGTCGACCGCGTGCCAGGTGTCGGTGCCGACCGCAAAGGCGTAGCCGGTGTTCGGCGAAAACGACATCCGGTGCGAATTCTCGAAACGCCCGTCCGGCATGCGCTCGGCGAAGCGGGTGCCGATATGGTTGATCGAGTCGTCCTCCGGCAGGTAGAACTGGACCGTGATGCCCTTCCATTTCGTGTCAGTATGAAAGCCGATCTTGTAGCCCGCCACGTCGCGCGTCAGCATCGGCACCGGATACATGCCGACCTTCATGAAGTCCGAGCCGAACCGGCGCTCCAAGCCCGGGGCAAGGCGGCGCATGAATGCGTCCTTAAGCTGCGGCGCATGCAATGCCTTGCCAACCAGGGACCAAATCGCCCGCTTCTCCTGCGGCAGATGGCGGATGTATTCGGGGTAGAGGTCGATCTTGATCCGCGTTGCGGTGCCGTCAGCCTTGATATTCACATTGTTGCGTCCCTTGAGCGCACGATATTCGCGCGCCTCCGGCATGGCGGCGCGCATGCGCCGATAAAGGTCCGCCGGGAAAACATCGGTCATTTCCAGATGCCAGAAAGGCTTTTCCACAAACGCGGCGCGGTTCACGGCGTCCACCATGTGAGAGACAACATGCTGCAGCGTTTGTGTGGCTGATGCTGGCGCCGCCGCGCCCTCTATGGCCGACATGGATGTCTTCTCCCCAAGCTAAAACCCCGAATCCAAATTTCTTGAATACATATATCGCCGCCTAAACGAAATGCTAACCAAAGCACAGGCTGGATTGCAACGATCCACGGAACTGATTTCGATAGCGGTTTTCTAAATCACGCAGTGAAATTGCATCAGCGCAGAGCAGCCGTGTTGCGAGGGCGCTGTCGACGATGCTGATATGGCCGCGGGCCGATATTCAGCGGATCTTGTAGATCTCGATCGGCTTTCCGGCTGTAGACTGCTCCAGTTCGAGCCATTCCGGCAGGTCGCCCCGCAGCAACGCCGCGACAAGGCCCTTCGGCGCGTCCAGAGCCAGCGATATCTCTTCCGTGTTGCCGCGGCAGATCGCGACCAGCCCGACATGCTCGCGTTCGATGACGGCGCGGGCGGCCTCCGGCGTCCCCATGAAAGCGTCGAGCATGGCGAGATTGCCGCCGACATTGCGGTGGTAAGGGCCGGCCAGCGCCCGATGGCCGGTGAAGGTCAATATTCCCGAGCCGAGATTGGACGAGGCAAGCACCGTCGTCGCGGGCATCGCGGCAAGATCGTGGAAGTCGCCCGGCTTGCCGCAGGTCACGGCATGGTCGGGGTCGGAATTAACCCGCTGTGGCGCCTGCCGAACCACGGACTGCGCCGCCACCGCGACCCCGGCCCAGGTCGCGTTGAGCGAGACCAGCCACGCCATGACGATGCCGGTGGAAAGGCGCCACGAGGGCGCGGCGTCCGCCCGCAGGCGGATTCTCGCGATCCAGGCCGAAAGCGGCAGCACGGCGATGGCGACGGAGAAGGTCGAGCCGCGCACCTGCCATAGGCTGACGCCGAAGGCGACGACGAGCAGGATGGTGGCGAGCATCTCGGCGCGGCGCAGGCGACGGCTTCGGAGCTGAAAGCCGACCAGCAGGATCGCGATGAAGGGCGTCACATAGCGCGCCGCCATCAGCTTCGGCTGGTGGATGGCGACGCTCCAGAAGGGCTGCGCTTCGACCACGTCGGCCAGCCAATAGGTGCGGATACGTTCGTCCATGCCCGCATAGGGCGATGCCAGGCATTGCGGGAAGAACACGATCACAACGACCGCGACCGCCGCCATCAGCGCCAGTATCGAAACCAGCCGCGCCCGGCGGCTCGATGCGGCAAAGGTACTGGCGATCACGAGGCCGAAGCCGGACAATGCGGCCACGGCGAACTGGAAGGAGGAGAAGGCGTCGCATTGGGCCACGCCCCAGTCGGCGGGCCGGATGGTCGCCACGAAGACCAGGGATGCAATTCCGGCAAATCCGAGGCCGAAGTCTCGCGCCGTGACGCGCTCCTTGTCGTCGAGGACGAACAGGACAGCCGCACAAATGCCAAGCACCGCCACATAGGGAGCCGTCTCCATGCCGACCGCGAGCGTCAGGCCGGCGCAAATGCCCGACAGAAGGGCCGCGGGCCGCCAGGAGGGCGCTTCCATCAGAAGCCAGAGGCCGGCCGCCGTCAGAAGCAGCTGGACATTGTGGTGATCGATCACGCCCGGGCTGTAGATCACCAGGTAGAAAAGCGCCGCCGTCGACAGAATGACTGCCGGCATCGCGACATTCGCAGCGGCGAAGCGCTGCGAGGCGCGCATCAGCACGAATATAGTCAGCCCGTAGAGGAGGGTCGGCCAGATGATCTGCGCGGCTCGCTCGGCCGTGGCCGTGCTGGCGCCCAGCGCATCGAAGGCCATGATGATCAGCGCGAGCGGCGTATCGACAAGCCGCGACCAATGCATGACGAAGCCGCCCGAGATGCCCATCCTGTATTGGTGGAGATCGAACCAGCTTTGGCCGCCTAGCAGGTCGCGAACCTCGACCAGCCGCAGCATGCTGTCATTATCGGCGCCATAGTCGCCAAGGGTCGGAAAACCGGAAACGGCGTTGATCGTCAGCACCACCAGCGTGGCGCACAGCGCAAGCAGAAGGTCGTTTTTCCAACCGGTGCCCGGCATGGTCATGCTGGTCGCGATGTCCTAGAGCAATTCCAGGAAAAATGTGCCACGGTTTTCCGTCAGGAATTGCGTCAAAACAAAGAGATAGAGTGGTCCGCCGTTTCCGTGAAATGGCGGACCACTCTGGAGAATTTTCGCGATCCTGCACGATCGGGCGTAAGAAAGCGTAAAGCCGCCGCGGCTGTGGCTGAAAGCGTCAGCCCTGATTGGTTGCGATCCAGATGACGTGGCGGGCGCCGCGCTTGCCGTTGGCCCGCGTGTTGATCTCCTCGACCACGAAGCCGGCCTGTTTCAGCCGCCGGGTGAAGCCGCTGTCCGGCCCCTGCGACCAGACCGCCAGCACGCCGCCGGGCCTCAACGCGGTGCGTGCGGCCGCAAGGCCGGCGGCGCCATAGAGCGCATCGTTGCCCTCGTGGACGATGCCTTCGGGACCATTGTCGACGTCGAGCAGGATCGCGTCCCAGACGGCTTTCTCCGCCCCTATCACCTGGCCGACATCGGCCTCGCGAATGGTGACGCGGGGATCATCGAGACAGCCGCCGAAGATTTCCGCCATGGGACCGCGTGCCCAGGCGACGACCGCGGGGACGAGTTCGGCAACGGTGACGGCAGCATCGCCATTGAGCGCGGCGAGAGCGGCGCGCAAGGTAAAGCCCATGCCAAGCCCGCCGATGAGGATGCTTGGCCGCCCGCGTCCGGCGATACGCTGACAGGAAAGCCTGGCCAGCGCTTCCTCGGAACCGCTGAGGCGGCTGTTCATCAGCTCCTTGGTGCCGAGCATGATCGAGAATTCAGCGCCGCGCCGCTTCAGGCGCAGCTCCTGGCCGCCATCGGGCGTGCGGGCGGAGTCAAGCTGAACCCAGGGGATCACGGCCCGATTCCACTTGCTGGGATCATGCTCCGACCGCGACCGCCGGCTGGCTCCAGCGCGCGGCGAGCAGCCGGTAGGGGATCAGCGCCACTACGGCGATGATCAGCTTGACCGAAAGGTCGCCGAGCGCCCAGGAGACCCAGCGCATCGTCTCGACCGGCAGCACACCCATCAGCGGCGCGGTCTCCAGCGCGAAGCTGTCGTTGGGACCGGCAAAGGCGAAGGCGGCGGAGAAGGCGACGCCGAAGAAGACGACGGTATCGAAGATGGAGCCGACCAGCGTGCCGACGATCGGCGCGCGCCACCAGCTCTGCCGGCGCAGCCGGTTGAAGACGGTAACGTCCAGCAATTGCGCGGCGAGGAAGGCAGCTCCCGAGGCGGCTGCGATGCGCACCAGCCGGTCGGCGGCGGTCTCGAACTCGATCAGTCCATGACGGAACAGGAAGGGCGGAATCAGGATCGAACAGGTCACCGCGGTCATGAAGCCGACGAACACCACCTTGCGCGCCACGGCCGGGCCATAGCGGCGGTTGGCGAGGTCGGTGACCAGGAAGGAGAAAGGATAGGTGAAGGCGCCCCAGGTCAGCAGGTCCGCCAACGACAGGCCACCGACTTGGCCCTGCATCGGGAACTGCACGAGGATGTTCGACGCCACGACGACAAACGCCATGGCGGCCACGAAGGGCAAATATCGCGTCAGGAAATACATTTTTTTATCCTGGGTAATGGAACCAGCCGAGCGTCATGCCGACGCTCGCTCCTGTTTCGAGCACCGGTCTGGCCGGGGCTCGAGGCGGTCGTCCCCCGCCTAAAAACTGCGGCTTAAGCGGCCGACTGCTCGGCCAGCTTCTTGGCGATCTGCTTCTTGAGCAGACGGGCGCGCTGCGACAATTCCTTGACGTCGGCCTTGGCCAGGAAAGCGTCGAGGCCGCCGCGGTGCTCGACCGAACGCAGCGCGTTGGCCGAAATGCGCAGGCGAACATTCTGGTTCAGCGCTTCGGAAATCAGCGTCACATTAACCAGATTCGGCAGGAAGCGACGCTTGGTCTTGTTGTTGGCGTGGCTCACATTGTTGCCAGTCTGGACTGCCTTGGCAGTGAGTTCGCAGGTGCGGGACATCTTGTCTAACCTCAGTTCTAAGCCTGCCAAACCATTCTGCCCGCGCCGGGCGGCGCGCGGTCTCGGTCAGGCGGCCTTTGGAAAAGTTGGCGTTCCATAGTGGCATTTCACCACTGCGTCAAGCTCCGGCACGCGCCCCGCTGTCAGGCACGCTCCATATAAAGGCCGGATTTCACAGTATAAGCCCCTCGCGAAGGGATCTGACAGGCTGGAGCCGCTGCGTTCCGGCCGAACCGCCAGGGATCAGCCAGCCGCCATGCTCCGTCCTTCTCATGCACTTGCCGCCCTGCTTGCCGTTGCCGTGCCGGCAACGAGCTTCGCCGCCGCGCCGCCGCAGTCGTTCAAGGGCGAGTATACGGTGTCGTTTCTCGGCCTTTCGATCGCCAGGGCGACTTTCTCCAGCCGATACCAAGGCGACAACTATGCCATTGACGGCACCGTCTCGGCCGCCGGCCTCGGCAAGTTGTTCGACGACACGAAAGGCACGATTTCCTCGAAAGGCACCATTTCCGGTAAGCAGATGCAACCGCACGCATTCCGGGCCGACTATACGTCGGGCAAGAAGGCCTCGATGGTCGATATCCGCTTCAACAACGGCGCCGTCACCTCCACGCAAGTCGTTCCCGCGCCAAAGAAGCGCGATCCGAAGAGCTGGGTGCCGCTGGGCGATAGCGACCTGAAATCGGTGCTCGATCCGATGGCCGCGACCGTCATCCATGCCGACAGCCTGGACAAGGTCTGCGGACGCACGGTCAAGTTCTATGATGGCGAGATGCGCGCCGACCTGACCTTGACCTATGCCTCCAAGGGATCGATCTCGGTGCCGGGCTACAAGGGCGACACGGTGACCTGCAAAATGGGCTTCGAGCCGGTGGCGGGCTATCGCAAGGGCCGCAAGGCACTGAATTTCCTGAAGAACAAGAGCCGCATGCTGGTGACGTTTGCACCGCTCGGCCAATCCGGCATATATGCGCCGATCCGCGCCACGGTCGGGACCCAGATTGGTCCGCTGACCATCAGCGCGAGACGGTTCGAGGCGGTAAATTAGGACAGGCGCCACCGCGCGCCGGCGGGGGAAATATGGGGCGCGCAACACTGATCGGGTTTTCGGCGGTCGCCATGTGGGCGCTGCTGGCGCTGCTCACCAACGCTTCCGGACAGGTGCCACCCTTCCTGTTGTCGGCCATCACCTTCGCCATCGGCACCTGCGTCGGGCTCGTGGCGCGGCTGGTGATGCCGGCTTCCGACCGGGGCCGGAAGATCCCTCGCCAAGTCTGGGTGATCGGCATTGCCGGGCTGTTCGGTTATCATTTCTTCTACTTCACGGCGCTGCGCAATGCGCCGGCGGTCGAGGCGAGCCTGATCGCCTATTTGTGGCCGCTGCTGATCGTGCTCGGCTCGGCGCTGATGCCGGGCGAGCGGCTTGCCTGGAACCATGTCGTCGGGGCGCTGCTCGGCCTTGCCGGCACCTTCCTGATCGTCACCAAGGGCGGCGGGCTGGCCTTCGACGCGCGCTACGCCTTCGGCTATGCGATGGCGGCCGTCTGCGCGCTGTTGTGGTCGTCATATTCGCTCTTGTCGCGGCGCTTTCCGTCGGTGCCGACCTCGATCGTCACCTGGTTCTGCGCGGCGACGTCGGCGCTGTCGCTGGCCTGCCATCTGCTGCTTGAGAAGACGGTGCTGCCGGACAGCCTCGGGCAATGGCTGGCCGTCATCGGGCTCGGCCTGATGCCGGTGGGCGCGGCCTTCTATGCCTGGGACATCGGCGTCAAGCGCGGCAACATCCAGGTGCTGGGCGCGGCGAGCTATGCCGCGCCGCTTCTGTCGACGCTGGTGCTGATCGCTGCCGGCGTCGCCGAGCCGTCGCTGCGCATCCTCGCTGCCTGCGTGCTCATCACCGGTGGCGCTGCGCTCGCGGCGAAGTCGCTGCTGATGCGCAAGCCGGCGGCGAAAGAGGTCAACGCATGATGCCGTTTTCCGGCGGCATCGAGGCCAACGCCAACGCGACGCTTTTGTTCTCGTTCGTCGCGGCCGTGATCTACGCCTTTGCGCTCGACATGCCGCCGAAGTGGACGCGCACGGCGGCAAAGACGCTTGCCGTGGCTTTGCTGGCCGTGCTTGCCGCCATGCAGGGCGGTCCGCTGCTGCTCGTCGCGGCGCTGGCACTCAGCGCCGTCGGCGACGCCTTTCTGTCACGCGACGGCGAAAAGGCCTTTCTCAGCGGGTTGGCGAGCTTTCTCGCCGGTCATATCGCCTATATCGCGCTGTTTTCGCAGGCAGGCGGCGGGCTCGGCCTGTTGAGCGCCGAATCCTGGCGCGGCGCGATCGCCTTGGCCATGGCCGCATTCAGCATCGTCATGCTCGCCGCGCTCTGGCGCCGCGTCGGCCCGCAACTGCGCGCGCCAGTCGCCGTCTATGTCGCGGCGATCCTCGCCATGGGCATTTCGGCGCTCACCACGGACCATCCCTGGGTGATTGCCGGCGCGGTGCTGTTCATCGCCTCGGACGGGCTGCTGGCGGCCGAGCGCTTCCTGCTCGCGGCGATCTCGCCGCAGCTCGTGTGGATGCGCCATGCGGTCTGGGTGCTTTACTATGCCGCCCAGTTGGCGATCACGCTGGGACTTCTACTCGCCTAGTGCGTTTCACCGTTTCACGGAAACGACGAAACGCCCTATCTCTTTTTTTCGCAATTTCGGACGGAAAACCGCTCACACTTTTCCTGGAATTGCTCTAGACCGGCTGCCAGCCCGGCTCGGCCAGTTCGAAAGCGGCGAAATCGAAGCCCGGCGCCACGGTGCAGCCGACCAGCGTCCACTCGCCGAGGCTGCGCGCCGACTGCCACCAGCCGGCCGGCACGATGATCTGCGGCCGCTCGCCGGCGGTAAGGGCCGTGCCAAGCACCTGCTCGATGACGGCGCCTGCGCCTTCCTCATGCATCGACAGCGCCAGCGGCGCTCCAGCATAAAAATGCCAGACCTCGGCCGCATCCTTCACCCGGTGCCAGGCCGAAAGCTGGCCGTGCTCGAGCAGGAAATAGATCGCGGTCGAATGACCGCGCGGGCCGCCTGTGGCGTCGCGAAAGGTCTCGGCGTACCAGCCGCCCTCCGGATGCGGCTCGAGGCCTAGCCTTGCGATGATCTCGGCGGCGCTGGTCATTGGCGGCCTTTGCTGCGACGAACGTCGAGCCTTTTGGTCGACATGCGGTGGAACTAAAAATTGTCTTTGCGCTTGCGGATCTCGGCAAACACCTCGGCATCCGAGGCTTTCTCCATGCCGAGACGCTTACGGATCGCCGGGTCGTGCCAGCGCAGGAACGGGTTGGTCGACAACTCCTCGCCGATGGTCGTCGGCAATGTCGGCTTGTTGTCGGCGCGCAGCGCTTCGATCCTCGCCGCGCGCTGCTTCAGCGCTGAGTTGGTCGGGTCGACCGTCACCGCGAAACGGGCATTGGCCAAGGTGTATTCGTGGCCGCAATAGATGGCGGTTTGCGCCGGCAGCGCCGCCAGCTTCTTCAGCGATTCGTACATGACCGGCGGCTTGCATTCGAACAGGCGGCCGCAACCCAGCGCAAACAGCGTGTCGGCAGTGAAGGCCACCTTCGAAGCCGGCAGATAGTAGGATACGTGGCCGGCGGTATGGCCGGGCGTCTCGATGACCTCGATGCGTTCCTCGCCAAGGAGCACGACCGAGCCCTGGCTGACCGTCTCGTCGATGCCCGGGATCTTCGCCTTCTCCGCTTCCGGGCCGACGATGCGCAATTTGAAGCGTTCCTTCAGCGCCAGATTGGCTTCGACATGATCAGCATGATGGTGCGTGGTGAGGATCAATGTCGGCGTCCAGCCGGTGCGCTTGACCGCCGCCAGGATCGGCGCTTCTTCCGGCGCGTCGATGATCGCCGTCTGTCCGCTTTTCGGGTCGTGGACCAGCACGCCGAAATTGTCGGTGCGGCACATGAACTGCTCGATTTCGACCGGCATCGCATGTCTCCCTTTGTCGTCGCAGACATAGGGCGGCCGGCCGCCGATGTCATCCGGGTTTGTTGAACTCGGCACCTTTGTTGAACTTTCCGCCTTTGTTGAACTTGGGCCCCTTCGCAGCTACCGTCGCGCGCATGCATTCGGATATCGTCGACCTGCGTTCCTTCTATTCGACCACGCTCGGGCGCCTGGCCGAGCATTCGATCACCATGGCGCTGTCGTCCGTATGGGCGACCGTTCCCAATGAGCGGCTGGTCGGCCTCGGCTATGCGCTGCCATGGCTGGAACGCTTCGGCACCGATGCCGAGCGCGTCTTCGCCTTCATGCCGGCGACGCAAGGCGCGGTGGTGTGGCCGGTGTCGGGGCCGACGGCGACGGCGCTAGTCTTCGACGAGGAACTGCCGCTGGTCGATTCCTGCATCGACCGCGTGCTTTTGGTGCATTCGCTCGAACATGCCGAAAATCCGCGCGAGACGCTGAACGAGATCTGGCGGGTGCTGTCGCCGGCGGGCAGAGTCGTCATCGTCGTGCCCAACCGGCGCGGCGTCTGGGCGCGGTTCGAGCACACGCCCTTCGGCAATGGCCGGCCGTTCTCGCGCGGCCAGTTGACCGAGCTGCTGCGCGAGGCGAATTTCACCCCGGCGACATGGAGCGATGCGCTGTTCTTCCCGCCGTCGCCGCGGCGTTTCATGATGCGCTTCCACAATGTGCTGGAGAAGGCCGGCCGGCGGTTCTGGCCGATCTTTTCCGGCGTCATTGTCGTCGAGGCGCAGAAGCGGCTCTATCAGGGTGTGCCGGTCGCGCAGCGTGCCTCTCGCCGCGTGTTCGTGCCGGTCTTCTCGCCGCAGGGGGCAACGCGGCTTGGCCGGCGTGCGGCTGATGCCGCGCCTGGCCAAGTGACGCGTTCGTGATCGCCGCGCCTTGCATCGCGCGGCAATCGTCACCCTATCTGAGGCATGCCCGAGCTAAGGCATGCTCGCTCGGCGCGGTATTCATGACCGAAGCGGAAATCAGGAATATCCTTCATGGACGACCAGACCAATAAAAAGCCGGGGCCGCAGAAACCCGTTGTCTCGGTGGAGGCGAGCAGCCTCGCCGACCAGGTGGCGACGATCAAGCTGGGGCTGAAATCCTCGCCGGTGCGCAGGCAACTTGCCTGGGTCTCCATCGGTATCGTCGCGGTCATCGTCGCAACCTCGGTCGGACAGGTCCTGCTCAATCGCTGGAACCAGCCTTTTTACGATGCGCTGGCCCGGCGCGACATGACGGCCTTCCTGCACCAGCTTCTGGTCTTTGCGATGATCGCCGGCGGGCTTCTGGTGCTCAATATCGGCCAGACCTGGCTCAACCAGATGATCCGTCTGAGGCTGCGCGAGGCGCTGACGCTCGACCTCATCGATCAATGGATGCGCCCGGCGCGGGCCTTCCGGCTTGCCAATGCCGGCGCCATCGGCGTCAATCCCGACCAGCGCATGCAGCAAGATGCCGCTCATTTGTCGGATCTGTCGACGGATCTGGGCGTCGGCCTGCTGCAGTCGTTCATTCTGCTTGTCTCCTTCATCGGCGTGCTTTGGGAGCTGTCTTCCGGCTTCGTGTTCCATGTCGGCGGCCATTCGCTGGAGATACCGGGCTACATGGTCTGGGCCGCGTTCTTCTATGCCGGCATCGCCTCGTGGCTGAGCTGGCTGGTCGGGCGTCCGCTGATCGGCCTCAACAGCGAGCGCTACACCCGCGAGGCGGAGCTGCGCTCCTCCATGGTGCGGGTCAACGAGAATGTCGATGCGATCGCGCTCTATCATGGCGAGCCCGACGCCAGACGCCGGCTCGAGCTCGATCTCGGCACGGTGCTGGGCGCCATGCGGCGCATCTTCACCGCTCAGATCAACCTGGCCTGGGTGACCGACACCTATGGCTGGATAACGGTGGTGGCGCCCATCCTGGTGGCGTCGCCGGTCTATTTCTCGGGCGACATCTCATTCGGCGGGTTGATGATGGCGGTCGGCGCCTTCAACCAGGTTCATTCATCCCTGCGCTGGTTCATCAACAACATCGGCAGTATCGCCGACTGGCGCGCGACGCTGATGCGCGTGGCCGATTTCCGCATCGCGCTCACCGAAACCGACGCGCTGCATGACACGGAAAAACACATCCAGTTCGGCGAAAACGCCAATGGCAGCCTGACCTTCGACACGCTTCAGGTGGCTTCGCCGGAAGGCTGCACCAAGCTTGCCCAGACGGATGTCGAAATCCACGCCGGCGAGCGCGTCATGATCACCGGCGAGCCGGGTGCCGGCAAGACATTGTTCTTCCGCGCCCTTGCCGGCCTGTGGCCGTGGGGAAGCGGCCGGATTGGCCTGCCGGCTGGCGAGACCCCCATCTTCGTGCCGCGCGTGCCCTATTTCCCGGCCGGCACGCTGCGCGAGGTGCTCGATCATCCGAACGGCAAGGCCCCGGCCAGCGATGCCGAGATCGCGGCGGTGCTTGGCGAGGTCGGCCTCGATCCACTGGCAACCACCCTTGATCGTCCCAGGCGATGGGAACGCGAGCTCGGCGATGACGAACAACGGGCGCTGGCTTTCGCCAGGCTCGCCTTGCGCAAGCCGAAATGGGTGATCATCGACGAAGCCCTGGATGCGTTCGACGGGCCGACGTTGCGGCGGGTGCTAGCCATGCTGCAGAAGCGCCTGCCCGAAACCGCAATCATCAATATCGGGCGGGGCCAGCACAACACCCAGTTCTTCCCGCGCGCGCTGAATATCGTGAAGGATACCGGCGCACCGGCTTTGAAGCCGGCCCGTGTCCGCGCCGGCGCGATCGAGCCACCACCCATCGCTGCCCGCCAGGGGAAGAAATAGCTTATTTTCGCCGTGATCGCCGGGAAAATCCGCCGGGTCGTTCGAGGCTGCCATGCTTGCGATGCTCGGCCTGCTTGTGTGCCTTGCCTGCGCCGAGGCGGCGCCATTGCCCATGCCGGGCAAAGGCGCGCCGGTGGACGTGGAACTTGTGCTTGCCGTCGACATCTCGCAGTCGATGGACCAGCGTGAACTCGCCCTGCAGCGCGCCGGCTATGTCGAAGCGCTACGCCATCCCGACTTCATCAACGCCGTACGCTCGGGTCCAAATGGCCGCATAGCGCTCGCCTATTTCGAATGGGCGGGCGTCGTGCGCGAGGACGGGGCCATTGCCTGGCAGATCATCGACGGCGAGGACAGCGCCAACGCCTTCGCCGACAAGATCGCCACGCGGCCGTTCCGCAGCTTCCGAGGCACCTCGATCTCGGGCGCCCTCGGCTTCGGCGCCGGGCTCCTGGAGAGAACCGGCTTTTCGGCGCCACGCCGCGTCATCGACATATCGGGAGACGGGCCCAACAATACCGGGCTGCCCGTCACGGCAGTCCGCGATGCCGCCGTTGCCAGCGGTGTCGTCATCAACGGCCTGCCTATACTGATCAGTCCGTCGCCGAGTGTGGGCCGTCTCGACCGCTACTACGCCGACTGCGTGACCGGAGGAGCCGGTTCGTTCGTGCTGCCGATCTACGCGGCGTCCGAATTCTCCACCGCCGTCCGCCGCAAGCTGGTCCAGGAAGTCAGCGGCCTGACAGACGCCAGCTCCTTCCACGTTGAGGATGCGATGCCGGTCGATTGCCTGCTGGGCGAGCGCCTGCGGCAGCGGTTTTCCGATCCTTATTTCCCGGAACTCGACAGATAGCCGTCTTGCGGTTCTCAGACCGCCCGGGCGCCGTATTTGGCGCGGAACTCATCGTAGCAATCGCGCCGCCAGCGGCGGCCGACGACATAGCCGCGCAAGAGTTCGGCGGGCGAGTAGCCGAGCGACTTGGACGACCGGTTGGCATGATAGCCCGAAAACGCCTGCGGCAACCTGCCCTTGAGGATATCGGCGATGATCTGACGCGCAATCATGTAAGGCGGAACGTCGGGATAGCGGTCGGCGATATAAGGATGCTTGTCGATCAGACTGGCATAGGCCTCGACATAGCCGTCGCGGCGGCCGGAGATCGAATTCTCCGAATTGTACTTCTTCCAGTCGATATCCTCGGACAGCAAGGCGCCGCCGCGTTGGGCAAAGCGCAGCAGCAATTCGCGATCCTGCATGCGCGTGATGTCGCTGTCATAGCCGCCGATCGCGAGCAGCGACTCGCGTCTTGCGGTGATCGCCGAGCCGGCAATGAAGATGGTCTGCGAGACCAGGGCGCGCTGCAGCGTGCTCTTGTCGAGGAAGGCGTCGCGATTGATGCATTTGGTGCTGCGGCCGCCCTTCAGCGATACGAACGAGCTGATGAGGACTTCGAGCGAGGGGTTCTGGTCGAAGCGCGCCAGCGTCCGTTCCAGCCGGTCGGGCAGATAGACGTCGTCCGAATCGAGAAACGTCACGACCGGCGCCCGCGCGCGCTCGATGCCCGCATTGCGCGCGGCATTTGCACCGCGCCATTTGGCGCCGACATAAATCAGCCTCGGGTCGCGGATTTCGGCGAGCGCAGCGGCCGTCCCGTCGGTCGAACCGTCGTCGACCACAATGTGCTCGAAGCGGGTAAGTGTCTGCGCCAGAACGCTTTCCACCGCGCGCACGACCTGGCTGCGACGGTTATGGGTTGGCGTGATCACTGAGATCAGCGGAACGTCCTGGCTCGACATCGGGCTGCCACCACCGGTCGGATCTAGCGTTTGTCGGATGGGTCCGATGGCTATCTTCGTGTCCCACCTCTGATTTGCGGCCGACGCTACAAAAAACCCCCCTTTGTGTCACGCCAGGCCGGCCGAGAAATGCCAAAATTAGCGGTTTTTCCGCAACATTGCGGTCTGATGGCAACACAACTGGCCTTCCTGTTGATTAGGCGGCCCGCCAACAGGAACCAACGGACGGTTTTGCCCTTGGCCCGGGCACCTGATCGTCATCGAATTCCCCGGCAGGCAGCATATGCGGGACCGGTACAATTCACCGGCCTATCAGGCGATCCTTTCGCTGCGCACCCAGAGCTCGCAGTCCGACGTGATCTTCGTCGACGGCGTCGAGCATCCGCACAAGGCTAGGGATGTGCTTCGCTAGCGGGAAAAGATTGACGCTAGCTGTGCCCGATATAGTCCGGCACCATTTCGACCTCGTCGCGGACAAGGCCGGCCGCCAGGCTGAAATGGCCGAAAAACGCCAGTGTATAGAACGCCAGTCCGACAATGACAGCAAACGGGATTTGCCAGAACGGCATGCCGGTCTGCCGCGCATGGCCTGTCACTCGCCGGATCGTGCGCCAAGACATAGTCCCCCAGCGCGTGAAGGATTTGACGATACGCCGAGCCCTGCCAGGTGCATGAAGCTCGACGAATTTTCGATCGGCGTCCCTGCCGGTTACCAGCGCGCGCCAAAAGAAGAACCCCCAGCCCCGCGGCGAGTAGTGGTGAACGCGTGCGTCCACGTTGACTATCTTGTGGCCTTCGCTCCAAAGCTGGTGCATCAGCAACGTGCACGAGACCTTGAAGCCGTTGTGAACTGGAAATGGGTGACTGGATATCCAGTCATGCCGAAAGGCGATGTTGTTGGCGTTGAGAGCACGCTTCGAGGCGAATCTCTCGTCTCCCTCAGCCATCGGGAAAAACCAGATCAACGCGAAGGTTCGCGAGAAGAAGTCATCGTATGAAAGATAGGTGTGTCCATTCACACAGATGGTTTCAGGCTGGTCGACGAAGGGTTTCAGCAGAGTTGAGAGCCAGTTCCGTTCCGGAACTGTATCGGAATCGAGAAAAACAAGGACGCTCCCTTCGCACGAGGGAATGCCGTTGTTCTTGAGGTCGTAATATCTGCCGCCAGGGAACGCCGCGAAGGCCAGATCGGCAACCTGCTCCAGTTGTGGCGCTTCAGCTCCGATACTGCTTCGCAGTGAGACTGCGTCAGTTTCGAGGCCGCCGTGCGAGATTATGACCTTCGGCTTCGGAAATCCGGTAGCGGAAGCCTGGGCGATCTCGCGCGCCAAGGCCTTCAGCCCAAGGCCAATCTCGTCCCAGTCGATGGATTTGGCATTTTCCATCTCCAAGACGATAGAATAGGTGGGATGTTCAGCCATCGCGGCACAACCGGTTGATCAACCCAGTGGCTATAGTCCTAACAGCATGCTGTCAAACTATCGGGATGCAATTATGCGCTGCGAATTTGTCAGATGAGTTATCTTATCGGCAAGTTGTGCGAACTGACTCGCAAAGAGCTTGATTGCATAGACGCCGGTAGAGGACCGCCCCTGTCAGCGCACGCAGTAGCTGGGCGCGGGGATCTCGCGGATAATCCGGCAGCTCCAGCAGACGTCGCCGCCGAACCATTCCAGCGGATGGCCCAGCCCGGCGGAAACCATCAAACCTGCAAGATGACCGCTGCGCGGCGATGTGCAGACGAGAATTCCCGCCCGTATTTCGGAAAGAATATTCGGGGGGATTTCCACCACTGCCGGCGATCGACGAAAGAAACGAATTTCCGTCATCGCCTCAGCAAAAACACCGCCTGCTGACCAAAAAAATTCCAGAACCACCAGGGCATCGACAGGCCGATCTTCTGGCCGTTGGCGTCGAGCGCGGTTGCCTTCTCGACGGTCGCGCCGAGTTCCTCGCAGAGGTTGACGAAGTCGCGGATGGTGCAGAAATGGATGTTGGGCGTGTCGTACCAGGAGTAGGGCAGGTCCTTGGTGACCGGCATCCTGCCCTTGACCAACAGCGAGAAGCGCACGCGCCAGTGGCCGAAATTGGGGAAGGAGACGATGGCGCGGTTGCCGATACGAAGCAGCTCGTCGAGCACCAGCTTCGGGTTCCGGGTCGCCTGCAGGGTCTGTGAGAGCACGACGAAGTCGAAGCCCTTGTCGGGATAGAATTCGAGGTCCTTGTCGGCATCGCCCTGGACGACGGAAAGGCCGCGCGCCACGCATTCGTTGACGCCGCGCTGCGACAGTTCCAGCCCGCGGCCGTCGACCTGCTTGGTCTCCTGCAGGAGTTCCAGAAGCAGTCCGTCGCCCGAGCCGACATCGAGGACGCGCGAATTGGCCGGGATGAGATCGGTGACGACCTCGAGGTCGACACGCTGGGCGCGATTGACGCTCATGGCTTCGCCTCCTGCATAGCGCATGATGCCGGTCCGAAAAGTCGGCGACTTTTTGCGTTCGCTGACCTTCGGTTCGGGGTCATAGACTTAGCCCCCTGGCGCGGGCGGCGGAGGCGATGAAGCCGTTGATGGCCGCGAACAGTTCCGGCTCGTCGAGCAGGAAGGCGTCGTGGCCGCGATCGGTTTCGATCTCGACGAAGGAGACGGAAGCGCCCGCCGCGTTCAAGGCATGCACGATCGATCGGCTCTCCTCGGTCGGGAACAGCCAGTCGCTGGTGAAGGAAACCAGGCAAAAACGCGTCTTGGTGCCGGCGAAGGCGTCGGCGAGGCGCCCGCCGTGATCGGCGGCAAGGTCGAAATAGTCCATCGCGCGGGTCAGATAGAGGTAGGAATTGGCGTCGAAGCGGTCGACGAAAGTCATGCCCTGATGGCGCAGATAGCTCTCGATCTGGAAATCGGCGTCGAAGCCGAAGGTCAGCGCCTCGCGGTCCTGCAAATTGCGGCCGAACTTGCGGTGGAGCGCGGCTTCCGAAAGGTAGGTGATGTGAGCGGCCATGCGCGCGACGGCGAGCCCTTTTTCCGGCCGCTTGCCGAAATCGAGATATTTGCCGCCATGCCAGTCGGGATCGGCCATGACGGCCTGTCGGCCGACTTCATGGAAGGCGATGTTCTGCGAGGAATGGCGGGCGCCGGTGGCGATGGGCAGGACGCAGAACACGCGCTCCGAATGGCTCGCCGCCCATTCCAGAACCTGCATGCCGCCCATCGAGCCGCCAAGCACGCAAAACAGCTTCTCGATGCCGAAATGATCGACCAGCATCGTCTGCGCGCGCACCATGTCGCGTATGGTGATGATCGGCAGGTCGAGCCCGTAGGGCTTGCCGGTCGCCGGGTTGGTCGAGGCCGGGCCGGTCGAGCCGAGGCAGCCGCCGACGACGTTGGAGCAGATGACGAAGAAACGGTTGGTGTCGATGATCCTGCCGGGGCCGATCAGAACCTCCCACCAGCCCGGCTTGCCGGTCACCGGATTGGTGTTGGCGACGTGCTGGTCGCCGGTCAGCGCGTGGCAGACGAGGATGGCGTTGGAGCGCGCGTCGTTGAGCGTGCCATAGGTCTGGTAGGCAATCTGGAAGGGCGAGAGCAGCGTTCCGGCGTCGAGCTTCAGCGGCTTGTCCGGGCCGAACCGCAGCACCGGGCTCGACGGATGGTCGGCCTCGTCGTTGGTTCTTGCAGCACGCTGAGCGGCCATGTCCGTCCTCATCCTGTCCCGCATCGGACTCGTCCCGACGCGGTGTCCGGCCGGCAGCGGACAATAAAAAACCGGCATTGCCGTCGCAAAGCCGGTTACAGGTTGCAAACGGCCCTTTAGCGAGTTGTTTAACGTGGCTGCAAGCCGACCGGCCAAATCACCACGGGAGTCTGGCAATCCTTCTAGGACCAGCGCCGCGCTTCGTCAACGGGTGGCCTCCTCGCGACCGGATACGGGTGCCAGGCGCCGGCCCTCGACATTCCAGCCCGTGGCCTGTATTTCCGCTGCGGCCTTGAAGGCCTTCTCGACGGATTTGTGACATGAAGCAGGATCAGCCCCGTCCGACGCCCCGCGCGGGCATCATGGACATCGAGGCCTATGTGCCGGGAAAAAGCAACGCGCCGGCCGGCGTGACGAAAGTCTACAAGCTGTCGGCGAACGAAAATCCGCTCGGGCCCTCGCCTAAGGCGATCGAGGCTGCGCGCGAGGTGGCGGCGAAGCTCGATGTCTATCCGGACGGCACGGCGCGGCGGCTGCGCGAGGCGATCGCTGAGGTGCATGGGCTGAATCCGGCCAACATCATCTGCTCCAACGGCTCCGACGAGATCCTGGGATTGCTGGCGCAGACCTATCTCGCGCCGGGCGACGAGGCCGTGTTCACCGAGCACGCCTTCATGGTCTACAAGATCTATATCCAGGCGGCGGGCGCCAAGCCGGTGGCGGTCAAGGAGACCGACGAGCGCGCCGACATCGACGCGATTCTCGCGGCGGTGACGCCGGCGACGCGGATCGTGTTCCTCGCCAATCCCAACAATCCGACGGGCACCTATGTGCCGTTCCAGGAAGTGCGCCGGCTGCACGCTGCATTGCCGAAGAACGTGCTCCTGGTGCTCGACGCGGCCTATGCTGAATATGTGCGGCGCAACGACTACGAGGCCGGCATCGAGCTGGCGGGCAGCTCCGAGAACGTGGTGATGACCCGCACCTTCTCCAAGCTCGGCCTCGGCGGCGCGCGTATCGGCTGGATGTACGGGCCGGCGCATATCGTCGATGCGATCAACCGCGTTCGCGGCCCCTTCAACGTCAACGCCACAGCGATCGAGGCCGGCATCGCCGCGATCCGCGACCGCGCCCATATCGAGCGCAGCGTGGCGCATAACGAGAAATGGCTGGCTTGGCTCAGCGCCGAGCTGACCGGGCTCGGCCTGCGCGTCACGCCCAGCGTCGGCAATTTCGTGCTGATCCATTTTCCCGACGGCAAGAAACATTCGGCGGCGGCGGCGGACGATTATCTGAGCGCGCGCGGCTACATCCTGCGCCGCGTCACCGGCTACGGCTTCCCCAATGCGCTGCGCATGAGCGTCGGCACCGAGGAAGCCAATCGCGGCGTCATCGATGCGCTGAAGACCTTCCTGAAAAGCTAGACACCATGGCATCACCGATGTTCGAGAAAATAGCGCTGGTCGGCATCGGCCTTATCGGCTCGTCGCTCGCCCGCGTCATCCGCCGCGAGGGCCTGGCGCGCCATATCGCCATAGCGACGCGTAGCGCTTCGACGCTCGAGCGCGCCGAGGAGCTTGGCCTTGGCGATTCTTACAGCACCGACGCCAGCCAAGCGGTGCGTGACGCCGATCTCGTCATCGTCTCGGTTCCGGTCGGCTCGTCCGGCGAGGTTGCGGCCGAGATCGCGCCTGCGCTGAAGAAGGGCGCCATCCTCACCGATGTCGGCTCGACCAAAGCCTCCGTCATCGCGCAAATGCAGCCGCATGTGCCCGAAGGCGTGCACTTCATCCCCGGACATCCGTTGGCCGGCACGGAAAAGTCCGGACCCGATGCCGGCTTTGCCGATCTCTTCGAGAACCGCTGGTGCATCTTCACGCCGCTGCCGGGAACCGATTCCGCCGCGCTCGAGACGCTTTCGGAATTCTGGCAGCGCTGCGGCTCCAACATCGACACGATGGACCCGCAGCACCACGACATGACGCTCGCGATCGTTTCGCATCTGCCGCATATCATCGCCTACAACATCGTCGGCACGGCGGACGATCTGGAAGCGGTGACCAAGAGCGAAGTCATCAAATATTCCGCTTCCGGCTTCCGCGACTTCACCCGTCTTGCCGCCTCCGACCCGACCATGTGGCGGGACGTGTGCCTGCACAACAAGGACGCGATCCTGGAGATGCTGGCGCGTTTCTCGGAGGATCTGGCCTCACTGCAGCGGGCGATCCGCTGGGGCGACGGCGAGAAGCTGTTCGACCTCTTCACCCGCACCCGCGCAATCCGCCGTTCGATCATCGAGGCCGGCCAGGATATCGATGTGCCGGATTTTGGCCGCCAGGCGGTCGAGCACCCGGCCAAGCCTTAGGCTTTTCCCTCGTTCTCTGGCGTGGATTGACCTGTCAGCCTGGGCAGGCGCATGCGCTGGAGATTGGCCGAAACGCCCATCGCGATCGTCATCCACGGGCGGAGCAAGGAGCGAAGCGACCCGCGCAGACCCGAGGATCCATTCCGTGACTTCCGAGCGCTGTCGCGGTGCAGAATTCTGCTCCGCCGCGTTCCATGGCTCAGGTCACGGAATGGATTCCAGGGTCTCCGCGACGCCGCCTCGCGACTGCTCCGCCCTGGAATGACGAGGTTGAGCGGCTTACGCCAACCCCAGCATTTGTGCCGATTTCGCGGAAATAGCCGAGATACTTTTGCGTTCTAGCCCTGGGCTGGCGGCCAGTGCGCCGCCATCATCGCCAGCGTTTCGGCCCGATCCGGCGCGCCGAGGCGGCCGCCGAAGCGCAGGCATTTGAGCGCCGCGGCGGCGCTGGCAAAGCGCAGGGCTTCCTCCATGGGCAGGGCCTCGGCGAGGCCGACGGCGAAGGCGCCGTGGAAGACATCGCCGGCGGCGAGCGTGTCGATCGCCTTGACCTTCGGCGCCTCGACATGGCGCACGCGCCGAGTCGCGCGGTCGTGCCACCAGGTGCCGGCCGCGCCGCCGGTCACCGCGACAAAGGCATCGGTGCGCGAAGCGAGGTCGGCGCAGGCGCTTTCTGGGTCGAGCGCGTGGCCGCAGACGATGCGCGCCGCCGGTTCGGAAGCGACGATGTGCGAGGCCAAGGGCAACAGCCGCTCCAGCACCTCGATCGGCGCGGTGTCGGCGTCCAGGATCGCCGGACGGCCGGTCGATCTGGCCGCGCCCAGAGCCAGCGCCGCGGCGCCCGGCCAGCGGACATCCACCAGCACGGCGTCGAAGGCGGAGAGGTCGGCGAGCGGCAGCGCCTCGGGATCGGCTTGCGCCTTTTTGTCATAGAAGGGAACGATGACGCGCTCGCCATGCGCATCCACCAGGATCGCGGCCAGCGCCGATCGCGCGCCGGGAACACGGCGGATAAGGCTGCAGTCGACGCCTTCGGCCTGAATGTCGGCGATCAGCTGATTGCCGACCGGATCGTCGCCCGTGCTTGCCCAAAGCGAGACCTCGGCGCCGAGACGCCGAGCGGCGCAGGCGGCGCTCGTCGCCATGCCGGAAGCGATCTGGACGCCGTCGCTGGCGATGAACTTGCCCTGATGCGCGGGCAGCGTCTCGACGCGAAGGATCGTATCGAGGGTGAAGGCGCCGACGCTGAGCAGTCTGACCGGCTTCGGCATCGTTGCTTTACTCTTCTCAGTCGGCATGATCTCACCCGAAAACCGGTCCCCACCTTTTGCTATGCTGACCTTCGGTTCGGGACCACGCTCTATTCAAGCGGCTTGATCTTGCCGAGCGGGATGAAGCCCAGCGAGGCCTTGCCCTTGACGATCTTGAGCGGCATCGAGGGTTCTTTTCCAAGCATCGACAGGGCGGCAAAGCCCTGCTCGATTCCGCTTTTATGCTCGGGAATCGCGCCGGCAAGGATAGATGCCACCGCTTTCGGGTCCTTGAGCTTGATCGTCAGGTCCCCGTTGACCAGCCCTTCCGCGTCGACGGAGACCGGTCCGGACACGATGATGCGCGCCGTGCCGGACGACAGGTCGAGCTTGGCGATCTCGATCGACTGGCCGCGCAGGCTCTTCGGCGGCGCTGCGATCAGCGCCACGCCGTTCTTCAGCGTCACGTCGCCGCTGCCGTCCAGCGCCGGCAGCACGCGTCCGTCGATGGCATCCGCGTTGATCTCCAGGTCGCCGAAGCTGCCGACATAATTGATGTCCTGGCCGGCCGGCTGCAATTGGCCGGCCGCCTTGCCGGCGCTGAACAATTGGATCGGATCCGTGTCGTCCTGCGGGTCGGTCTGACCGTTCAGGCCTTCAGCCTGCACGGAAACGCTCCTTGGCAACGGCCACCACACTTTGACATTGGCCTGCAACCGGTCCCAGTCGATCCAGAGCGGCGGCATTCCGGGCGCCATCGTTCTCAACGGCCCGCGCAGGTCGGCGACCGGCGACAAGGGTCCGGCGATCCCGGCGACGGCGTTGAAGCTGCCGGTGGAGGCGGCGACCTTCCTGGTGTCGTCTTCATAGGCGATGTTGTCGCAGGAGACCGTGAAGCTCATCGGGTAGCCGCTGACGGCGAGGTTGGCGCAGCCGGCGGCGATCCCTTTGCTGCCCAGTCTCGCCACCGCCTGATCTGCCTCGGTCTTGAGCCTGTCGGCGAGATAGAACCAGCCGCCGCTATAGGCGGCGAACAGCACGACAAGGAGCGCGGCAAGCCAGAACAGCCGGCGGCGAAGTTTGGGCGATCGCTCGTCACTTGACGTCATGCTGCGGCTCTCGTTAACCCGGCGAGCGGGCATTTACCAATACGCAAACAAGCGGGGGCCAGAAGAAGCACCTCGGCGGTGCGGTGTCGTTCACTCGAATGCGATCAGGCTTGGCGATATGGGCGATTTTTGGGTTTTTGGCTATGGGTCGCTGATTTGGCGGCCCGGATTTGCCCATGTCGAGACGCGCCGCGCCCGGCTTTACGGCTATCGCCGCTCGCTTTGCGTCTATTCCTTCGTGCATCGCGGCACGCGCGCGCGGCCAGGCCTGGTGCTCGGCCTCGACCGGGGCGGCTCCTGCGTCGGCCTCGCCTACCGTGTTCCCGGCAATTTGCGCGACGAGGTGCTTTCCTATCTGCGCGAGCGCGAGCTGGTCACCAGCATCTATCTCGAACGCATTCTCGATGTCCGGCTGGATGGTGGAGGCGCGGTCGAGGCGGTCGCCTACACCGTCGACCGCCGGCATGAGCAGTATGCCGGCGCGCTCGACGCCGATCACGCGGCCAGGATCGTTCGCGGCGCGGTCGGCCAATCCGGGCGAAACGAGGACTATCTCTTGAGCACACTTGAGCATCTCGAGGCGCTCGGCATCCGCGATCACTGGCTGGAGGAGGTGGGCCGTCGGGTCGCGTCTTCGTGAAGCGCATTTTCGGCGAAATAATTTCGCCTCCAATGCTCTATCTTTTTGTTTTTACGCAATTCCAGACGCAAAACCGCGACGCAGTTTTGCTGGAATTGCTCTGGTCCGATCAAAAAACAAAACCATGCCTTTGACCTCGCCCGGCCGCGACCTAGCTTAGCGGCATCCCATTCCTTGGGCGTCAGGCCCGTTCCAGCATCACGGAGATCAGTCTTGCAGAAACGTCGTCTCGGTCGCACCGACCTTTCCATCGCGCCGCTGGTCCTGGGCGGCAACGTCTTCGGCTGGACCGCCGACGAGAAGACCTCCTTCGACCTGCTCGACCGGTTCGTCGCTGCCGGCTTCAACGCCGTCGATACGGCCGATGCCTATTCGCGCTGGGTTCCCGGCAACAAGGGCGGCGAATCGGAAACGATCATCGGCAACTGGATGAAGAGCCGCGGCAACCGCGATCAGGTCATCGTCATCACCAAGGTCGGTTCGGACATGGGCCAGGGCAAGCGCGACCTCTCCGCTGCCTATATCGAAAAGGCGGTCGACGCTTCACTGAAGCGGCTGCAAACCGATGTCATCGACCTCTATCTGTCGCACTGGCCGGATCCGGCCACGCCTTACGAGGAAACGCTCGGTGCCTATCAGCGGCTGCTCGAAAAGGGCAAGATCCGCTATCCCGGCTGCTCCAATCTCGATGCCGGGCAGCTGCGCGCCGCGCTCGACGTCGCCAGCTTGCGCAGCCTGCCACGTTACGAGGTGCTGGAACCCGAATACAATTTGTACGACCGCTCGTCGCTCGACGGACCGCTGCTCGACCTCTGCAAAGCCGAGGATATCGGCGTCATCACCTATTTCAGCCTCGCAAAGGGATTCCTGAGCGGCAAATACCGCAGCAAGGCCGATCTCGGCCAGAGCGCGCGCGGCGAAGACGTCGCCGAATATCTCAACGAGCGCGGCATGCGCATCCTTTCCGCGCTCGATGCCGTGGCCGAGCGCCATTCGGCCAAGCAGGCGGAGGTGGCGCTGGCCTGGATCATCGCGCGGCCTGGCGTCACCGCGCCGATCGCCAGCGCCACGACCCTGGCCCAGATGGATAGCCTAATCCGCGCCGCGTCGCTCAAGCTTTCGGCCGACGATATCGCGGCATTGGACCGGGCCAGCGCCTGAGACGGGCGCTGCGCACGAACGTCCAAGACGGCCATGACGATCCCTCCTAAATCCTGTCGCATCGCGGCGGCAGGAGCGTTCGGCATGGCCGATGGCATCTTGAACGAGGCGCAGACCTGGCAGCAGGTGCTGGCGCTTATCGTGGCGGCGACGGTCGTCATGGGCAGTCCGGGACCTGCGACGATCAGCGTGACCGCCGTCGGCGCGGCTTTCGGTCTGCGTCCTTCCCTGGGTTACACGTCTGGCGTGGTGCTCGGCACGATAGCCGTGCTTCTGGCGGTGGCGGGCGGGATTTTCGGCATGCTGACCTCGGTGCCGGGAGTGGCGCCGGTGCTGGCGGTCGCCTCGGCAGGCTACATCCTTTATCTCGCCTTCAAAATAGCGACAGCGCCGCCATTGGCCGAGCGCGGAAGCACGGCGACGAAGCCTGATTTCCTTGGCGGCTTCATGCTCGCCGTCGCCAACCCGAAAGCCTATGTGGCGATCGCAGCGGTTTTCGCCGGCGCCGCGTCGCAGGCCGATGCGCTCGGCGTCTCCACCAGGCTGCTGGTGCTTGCCGCCATGATCGTCGCCATCCACGTCGTGTGGCTGCTTGCCGGAACGGCGTTCGCACGCGTCCTGCGCCATCCGCTGGCCTCGCGGATCATCAACCTGGTGTTTGCCGCCACGCTGGTGCTGACGACTCTGCTGGCGGTGCTGCGGTAGCCGATCAGGTCTTCGCGGTTACGCCGAGTTCCGCCAGCCGCTTCACCGCCGTCGGCGGCATGGGCGGCGGGTTCGGCGCCTGCGCCGCTTCGATAAGCATCTGGTCGCAGGCGGCCTCGATCTCGCCGATCAGCCGCTGCATGAATTCCTCCTTGCCGAGCCCTGGCGGGATCGGCGGCAGGAAGCGGGCCTTGATGGTGCCGGGATAGCGCAGGAACTTGCGGCGCGGCCAGTAGAGGCCGGCGACATGAGCCACCGGGACCACAGGAACGCCGAGCTGCGTGTAGAGCTCGACGATGCCGTATTTGTAGGACGGCTCGGCGCCCGGCGGGCGGCGCGTGCCTTCGGGATAGATGATGAGCTGGCGCGGATTGCGGTTCATCTCCTGCCTGGTCGCGACGACGACAGCCTTCAGCGCTTTCGAACGGTTGCCGCGATCGACCGGGATCATGCGCATTTTCAAGATGTACCAGCCGAAAAAGGGGATCCAGGTCAGCTCGCGCTTCAGGATGTAGAGCGCGTCGTCGAGATAGGGGAAGAAGGCGATCGCGTCCCAGAAGGACTGATGCTTCGGCGCCAGGATGAAGGAGCCTTCGGGCAGGTTCTCGACACCCGTGATCTCGCTCTTCGTCGCGGCGATCTTGTCATAGAGCCACATTGAGGTGCGCGACCAGAATTTCGGCACGAACCAGGCGCGGTGGCGCGGCGACAGGAAATAGAAAGGCGTCCAGAAGATCATCTGGACGATCAGGCTGAGATAGAAGACGAAGTTGAACGCCAGCGAGCGGATGATGAGCATGCAAGGGGCCCGTGAGGAAGTGTGCGTTGGTTACACCAAGCGGCGGCAAAAAGGAAACGCCGCCATTGTCGAATGGTGCCGCTAGAGTGACCGAGCCAGCCGTTCCTTGAGACGCGGCGCGGCGAAATCGAGGAAGGCGCGCAGCTTTACCGGCAGCCGGCCCTGGCCGGCATGGACGAGGCTCACCGGCCAGGGCGGCGGTTCGAAGGCCTGCAGCACCAGCCGCAGCGCGCCGGCGCGCACCGCGGCATCCGCCTGGTAGGAGAGCACTTTCGTCAGGCCGAGCCCGGCAATCGCGGCATCGATGGCCGCTTCGGCGGTGTTGACTTGCAGGCGCGAGCGAACAGGGATTGTCGTTTCCGTCTTGCCGGTTCCGAAGCTCCATGCCGCGGGAGCGGCGAGACCTTCGAAGGTGACACAGTCGTGGCCGGCAAGGTCTTGCGGGGTCGCCGGCGTGCCATGCAAGGCGAGATAGGCGGGACTTGCGCAGACGATACGGCGGATCGAGCCGATGCGGATTGCAACCATGGCGGAATCCGGCAGCTCGCCGATGCGCAGGGCGAGATCGATATGCTCCTCGACCAGTTGGGTGATCCGGTCCGACAGGGTCAAGCGGACATCCACCTGCGGGTAGACGGCGAGAAAGCCGGCGATCACCGGCAGCACATGCAGGCGGCCGAACACGACCGGCGCCGTGATGACCAGCTCGCCGGTCGGGCTCGAATATTCGCCGGCAGCATCGCGCTCGGCCTCGCTCACCTCGTCGAGGATGCGACGGCAGGCGGCAAGATAGGACTGGCCGGCATCGGTCAGCGTCAGGCGCCGCGTCGAGCGGTTGAGCAGACGCGTCCCCAAATGCTTCTCCAGTTCGGAAAGCTTGCGGCTCACCGTCGGCAGCGGCACGCCGGCGCGCTTGGCTGCAGCGGAAAGGCTGCCGGCCTCCACCGTGGCAACGAACAGGGACATAGCGTTGAGGCGGTCCATTATTCTTCCGAAATATGGAAAGATAGATTGCAAACATGCTCTCTACATCCGGTTTTCGGAAGAGCCTAACTGATGTGCGATCCTGTCCGCGGAGCGCCAGCATGAATGAATTCACCAGCGACGTCGCCTTCACGCCTACCGTCAAGGCCATCCAGTCCCGCAAGGGGTCGCGCAATTCCTATGCGCGCGTAGAGCAGCACGGCGGCTGGCGGGCAACGATCGCTCCGGATCTTGCCGCCTTCATCGAAGCACAGACCAGCGTGTTCCTGGCGACGGCCAACGCCGAAGGCCAGCCCTACATCCAGCATCGCGGTGGGCCGGCCGGTTTCCTCAAGGTGCTGGACGAGCACATGATCGGCTTTGCGGACTTTTCCGGCAATCGGCAGTTCATCACCCAGGGCAATCTCGAGGACAATGACCAGGCCTTCCTGTTCCTGATCGACTATATGCTCCGGCAGCGCATCAAGATCTGGGGCAGGGCGCGCGTCGTCGAGAATGACCCGGAGCTGACGGCGAAGCTGATGCCCGCGGACTACAAGGCGCGGCCGGAGCAGGCGATCCTGTTCACGGTCTCCGCCTGGGACGCCAATTGCCCGCAGCACATCCCGCAGCGCTTCGAGGCGGCGGATGTCGCGGCCGCCCTTGCCGAGCGCGACCGGCGCATCGCCGGCCTGGAGCAGGAGATTGCGCGCCTGCGCGGCGGCTGACGTTTAATTCTTCACCACGGTCGAGGCTTCCGCCAGTGTGACGCCCTCGGGCGTCGTGCGCAGCGGCAGGAAGCCGCGCGCCAGAGACAGCACATATTTGCTGTATTCGGTGAGCAGCACACGCAGGGCCTCCGGCTTGGTCAGCCAGCCGCCGTTGCCGAGATTGGTATTGACCACCGGATAGGGCTCCAGGCGCGCGCCATGCAGCAGCCGGCCCATCTCGAGCAAGCTGCGCGGCATGTGGTAATTGTTGGTGACGATGATGATGCTGCCATAGGCGTGGTTTTCCACCCATTTGGCGCTTTCCTCGGCATTGCCGATGGTGTCGAGCGCGGCGCGGTCGATATCGACGCAACAGGAAAAGAGCTGTTTGTCGCCGCCCATCGCCGCCTGCAGCTGGCGCTTGGTTGCCGACGGATGGACGCCGCTGATCAGCAGCCGTTCGCCCTTGCCGGAGGCCAACAGGTCCATCGCCGCGTCGAGCCGCGACTGCCCGCCGGTGAGCACGATGATGGCGTCGGCCCTGGCCGGATTGGCCGGAGTCGTCATATGGCTGACCTTGTCGGCAAACCAGCCGAAGCCGCCGGCAAAAAGCACCAGCGCGGCGAGAACCACGAAACCGCAGACGCGCAGGGCGAGCCTCAAACGACCGAACCCGGCGAAGGCAGCGCTGCGCACACGCATCGCCGGCATTCGTCCAGCCGTCTCGATCGAATCCCGCGCTTCCATCATCCCCGGTTAATCCTGAAAGCCTCTAATGGTTAACTCCGAAATGCGGCCGTTGATAGGTGAGACGGCGCACATTGCGTTACGGCAGGTGTCCCACGCGTGATCATTGTCCCGTTTGAATATAGCGCTTTGCGCCGGTTTCCGGATTGATCTCATCGGTCAGCCCGCATCCGGCTGGCGAACGTCGATGTCGCTGAGATAGGCGACGACGGTCGCGTGCGAAGTGGCTGCGGTCAGCGCGCCGATCACCAGCACCATCAGGCCGACGCCGAGATAACCGGCCGAACCGATGGCGAAATTGCCGAACAGCGCGGTTGCCTGGTCGGCCTGGGGCGTCGCCATGTTGCGCGACGACCACCAGGAAAAGACGATGAAGACGGCGATCGCCAGGGCGCCCCCGGCGGCCGCGCCCTTCATGCCGGTGACCAGGAAATGCCAGCGGAATTCGCGCGCGATGAAGCGCGCCTCGGCGCCGACGAAATGCAGCACCTCGATGATGTGGCCGTTGCCGGCCATGGCGCCGCGCGTGGCGAACACCACCGTCAGCACGGTTGCCGACAGCATCAGCACCAGAACGGCAATGCCGATCGTCACGGTCGTGCGCGCCATGGCGACCAGCCGGTCGACCCAGGTGCGGTGATCGTCGAGTGCCGCGGTCGGTATTTTCGGCGTGATGGCGGCGCGCATGGCGGCAAAGTCGGGCGGGCTGGCCTCGTCGATGGTGACGATGATGAGGCGCGGCACCGGCAGCTCATCGATGTTGAGGCCGCTGCCCAGCCACGGTTCCAGAAGACGCGCGGTCGCGTCGCGGTCGATGATCTTGGTGCCCTTCACGCCGGGGAACTCGCTGGCGATCTGCGAGGCCTGCGCAAGGGCCGCCTCCATGTCCAAACCGTCGGCCGGCTTGATCTGGATCGTCGCCTCGCGCGATATCTGGTTCTCCCAGACGGAGGCGGTATCGCGCACCAGCGTCACGGCGCCGAAGGTGAGACAGGACAGGAAGGTCATGATGGCGATGACCAGCACCAGCGCCCGTCCAGCGATGTTCTGCGCCGGCACGATCGGCGCCGTCTTGCGCTGGACACGCCGGACCGTCACCGGCGCCTCGGCTTCATCGTGGAGGTGATCGGCCGGAAGGTCAGTCATAAACGTCCAACCTTCCACCGGCCAGGATCATGCGACGCGCATCGACCTGTTCCATCAGGCCGAGGTCGTGGGTGGCGATCACCACGGCGGTGCCTAGCCGGTTGAGCTCGATGAACAGTCTTAGCAGCCGGCGCGCCAGCGGCGGGTCGACATTGCCGGTCGGCTCGTCGGCAAGCAGGATCTCCGGCTGTTCGATCAAGGCCCGGGCGATCGCGGCGCGCTGCTTCTCGCCGCCCGACAGCACCGGCGGCAGCACATGCATGCGGTCGCCGAGCCCGACCCATTTCAGCAGCTCGGTGACGTCGGTGCGGTAGCCCGCTTCCTCGCGCCCGCGCACGCGCAGCGGCAGCGCGACATTCTCGTAGGTCGTCATATGGTCGAGCAGGCGGAAGTCCTGGAACACCACGCCGATGCGGCGGCGCAGCAGCGGCAGCTCGCCGCGCGAAATGCGCGAGCGGTCCTTGCCGAAGATGGTGATCAGGCCGCGCGTCGGCTTCAGCGACATGAACAAAAGGCGCAGCAAGGTCGTCTTGCCGGCGCCCGAAGGGCCGCTCAGGAACTGGAAGGAGCGCTCCGGAATGTGCAGGGAGATGTCGCGGAGGATCTCCGGACCCATGCCATAGCGGAGGCCGACATTTTCGAAGCGGATCACGTTCGGCGACCTGGAAACTCTCGGCGGCGACGCGCCACAATCTATCTTAACAGACCATCGGCCGGCGTGGTTAACCGGCGGTTAATTTTGCAACGTCCAGCATGCATCAAAAGCCATTTCGGTGGGGAAGCGTTAACCAATTGCGTTTACGCAAAAGAAACGAAGACTGCACTGGTGCCGTAATGGCTGACGAGAGAACCGCGCGCCCTGTTTCCGGCGAAATCATGACCGGCACGGCAACAAATGCCGTGCCGGAACGCGTCACGTTCGATGCGGCCGACATCGTCGATGCCGATTATGTGGTGCTGCCGCGTTTTGCCGCTTATCCAGAATCGGCACCGCCGCCGCAGATGCCGTCGACGCCATCGATCGGCGGCATGGGCATGCTGCGCAGGCCGGAGGCGGCGCCGTCGCGATCCTCGCGTGGCGGTCCGTTGTTCTGGATAGCCGGCGTCGGCGTAGCGCTCGCATCCTTCTGGGTGTCGGGTGGTCATGCGCTGGTCCGGCAGGGCCCTTTCTGGGCAACCGCTGCGCCGTCGAGCGCGCTCACCATTTCCGGCGTAACGTCGCGCATCGATGCGTCGGGATTGAAGCCGGTGCTGTTCGTGGATGGCGAGGCGGCGAATGACGGGATGAAGTCGGAAACGCTGCCGCCGCTCGAAATCCGCGTCACCGATAACAATTCCAATATCATCCGCTACAGGCTGGGGACATTCAACCGTTCGCTAGGCCCGGGCGAAAGATTCGGCTTTTCGAGCCGCCTCGATGTGCCTAAAGACGGCGTAAGGACAGTCTCCGTAATCTTCGCCGGCTAGGTGTGTCGATATTCAGGTGAGGCCGGCCTGCGAACGAGAGCTTCCTTCGCTTCCGGTGCTCACGTACTTCAAGTACGCTCCGCTCCGGTTCTCGGAAGCCATCGTTCTCGACTCGGCCTGACCTGAATCTCGACACATCTAGCGCCTGGCGTCCTAGGTGGTTTTGAAGGACAAAAGAATGCCAGTTGTACGCGGCAAGGACATCGAGGTCCTGTTTTCGGCGTCGGCGATCGCGCGCCGCAATCTCGAACTCGCCAAGGAAATCGCCGGGCGCGACTACCACGACCTGCTGGTGATCTCGATTCTCAAGGGCTCGTTCGTCTTCGCCGCCGATCTCATCCGCGCCATGCATGATGTCGGCCTGTCGCCGGAAGTCGAGTTCATCTTCATCTCCAGCTACGGCGCCGGCACGACCAGCGGCGAGGTCAGGGTGCTGCGCGACATCGACAACGAGGTCGCCGGCCGCGACGTGCTGTTGATCGACGACATACTCGAATCCGGCAAGACGCTTTCCTACACCCGCGACCTGATGCTTTCGCGCGGCGCCAAGAGCTGCGCCATCGCGGTGCTGCTCGACAAGCGGATGCGCCGCCAGACCTCGCTCAACGCCGATTATGTGGGCTTCGACTGCCCGGACTATTTCGTCGTCGGCTACGGCATGGATGTGGCCCATGCGTTCCGCGAGCTGCCGTTTGTCGGGGTGGTGAAAGGCGACGCCTGAGAAGGCGGCGCCATCCCGAAAAACCGCCGATCGTTAGAATTTTCAGAAAACATCAACGTTTCGGCGGCATCTATCTCGGCATGGCAAAGCTTCTGATCGTCGAGGACGATGAGTCCGTCCGCACCCTCGCTGCCCGCGCGCTCGAGCGCGATGGCCATAATGTCACCATCGCCACCGACGGCGCGCAGGGGCTGGACATGATCCGGCAGGCGCGCGGCGGTTTCGATCTGGTGGTGTCCGACATCCGCATGCCGGAGATGGACGGCATCGAGATGGCGACATCGGCTGCAAGAGAGTTCCCGACGATGCGGATCATGCTGATGACCGGCTATGCCGACCAGCGCGAGCGCGCCGAGGAGCTCAACGGCATCATCCTCGACGTCGTGCAGAAGCCGTTCACGCTTGCCGAGATCCGTGGCCGCGTCGGCAAGGCATTAAGCTGCTTCGCTTGATACCGCATCGGCCGTGACAGCGGCGGCCGGCGCCGCACTTCGCCGACGTCCGCCGCTGAGCGCAAGCAGGCCGGCGCCGATGATCAGCGCCGCGCCCAGCACCGTGGTTTCACGCGGCACTTCGGCGAAGAACAGGAAACCCCACAGCGGCGACCACAGGATGCCTGTGTATTCGAAGGTGGCGACGCGATTGGCCGGCGCCATCCGGTAGGCCTGCGAGAGCAGGATCATGCCGGCGGACGCGACGAGGCCGCAGGCGGCCATCTTCAGGAAGTCCGGCATTGTCGGCCATACCCATGGCCGCACCAGGAATTCGACGCTCGGATGCGCCGCATGGGTGATGCCGGCAAGGTGGAAGACGGTTGCGACGGCGATGGCGCCGCTGAGATAGGCGCCGTTCTGATAGAAGGCCATCACGGTCGATGATTCGGTGTCGCCGATACGGCGCGCCATCAGTTGCGAGAAGCCGTAGAGGAAGGCCGAGCCCAGCGACAGCAGCGCCGCCCAGTCGAACACGCCGGCGCCAGGGCGCACCATCACCAGCACTCCAACCAAGCCGATCAGCACCGTCGACAGGGTTTTCCATGAGACGCGCTCGCCGAGATAGGGACCGGCCATCGCCATGATGAACAGCGGCGCCATGAAATAGAGCGCCACCGCATCGGCCAGCGGCAAGGCGGCGATCGCCAGATAATAGACCGTGTAGGACGAGAACTGGATGAAGGCGCGCAGCGTCAGCATGCCTGCCCGCTTCGACAGCACCGCCTTCAGGCCGACATCGGCCTGAACGAGCACGATCAGGATCGGCAACGCGACGATGGCGCGGATTGCCATCACCTCGGTCACCGGATAGCCGCCCGAAACCGCCTTCACCAGCGGATCCTGCAGTGAAAAAACCAGCACGCCGAGGCAGAGGCTCAGAATGCCAAGCACCGTCCGGTTCTGCATGATCTATCCAGCGAAAAAGAACCCGCCACCATTTTCAGGCAGCGGGTACGAGTGAGGACTCTTCGATTGGTCCGCGACCGATTTCGCGGCCGCATATCCAATGGGTGTCATGACTATCCTGCGGCGTTTGACATCTGGCAAACGAATTGGAATGATGCCAGCAATCAACTTTGCTTATGGCGACTCGATGCGACCGGTCCTCGACAGCGATCTCTTGCGCACCTTCGTGGCGGTGGCCGAAACCGGCAATTTCACCCGCGCGGCGGAGAAAGCCGGGCGCACGCAATCGGCCGTGTCCATGCAGATGAAGAAGCTGGAGGACATGGTCGGCGACAATCTGTTCGAGCGCGGCTCGCGCGGCGTGGCGCTGACGCGCCGCGGCGGCGAGCTCATCGCCAACGCGCGCCGCATCGTCTCTCTGCTGGACGAGACCGCTGCCTCCCTGGTGGCGCCGCCGCTGGGCGGGCTGGTGCGCATCGGCATTCCGGCCGAGTATGGACGTTCGATCCTGTCGCGGGCGCTGGGCGAATTCGCCAAGCGCCATCCGCGCGTCGAGGTCACAGTGCGCTACGCGCATTCGGATTCGCAGGTGCGGGCGCTCGCGGCCGGCGAGCTCGACCTCGCGGTGGTGTTCGAATGGGAGGGCTCTTCCGGCGGCGAGGTGCTGATGCACGACCCGACGGTCTGGGTGACCTCGACGCTGCACCACATGCATGAGGAACGGCCGGTGCCGATCGCGCTCTACAGCCGCAACGGCTGGTGCCGCGACTTCGCCATCAAGTCGCTGCAGCAGCGCGGCCTCGACTACCGCGTCGCCTACACCAGCGACACCAATGGCGGCCTGACGCTCGCCGTCACGTCCGGCCTGGCGATCGCGCCGATCTCGCGCAGCAACATCCCGCCTGATTGCCGCGAACTGACGGCCGCCGACGGTTTCGGCGACATCGATTCCTCCAACGTCGTCCTGCACCGCAATCCGCTGGCGACCGGCGAAGCGATCGACGGCATGGAGAACGCCATACGCGAGGCGTTCATGCTGACCCGGCAGGCGGGCGCGGCGGCCGGGCTTTAGTCCGGCGGGCCACTTTCAATCTGCCTGAGCCAGCGCATGGCATCATCCAGGCGATCGTCGCCCCAGAACAGCTCGCCGTCGACGACGAAACTCGGCGAGCCGAAAATGCCGAGCGCCTTGGCTTGTTCGGTCGCGGCGGCGAGATCAGCCTTGGCGGCATCGCTGTCGGCCTCCCGCAGGATCGGCTCCGGTTCCTGCCCCGCTTTCTTGATGCTTGCCGAGATGTTCGGCTCGCTGCCGGCCGGCTCACCCATCTCGAACCAGCGTCGGTAGCTCTCCCTGGCATAGGCCTCGCACCAGCCCTCCCGCGCGGCAATGACGGCGACGCGATTGGCGCGCTCAAGTTCGGCAAGCGGGTAGGGCGCGGGCAGTTTAGGCACCATCCTGTACATCGCCGCGCGACGCTCTATGTCGCGCCACATATAGGCGGCCTTCACCGGCTTCTTGGCGAAGGGGATATTGTCCATCTCGATCATGATCGAGCGCACGTTGAACGGCCGCCAGCGGAACTCGATGCCGGTCTCAGCCTGGATCTTCGCCAGTCGCATCACCGAAAGGTAGGTGTAGGTGCTGCCGATGGAAAACCAGAAATCGATCATCGCTCTGTGCTCTCGGCCATGACGCTACCGGTTCTGAACGTGCAGGGCAATCTCGCAACGCCGATGACGGACTATTTCAGCTCCAGCAGCCGCTCGAGATAGCTGCGCTCGATATCGGGGCTGAGCGCGTTGCCGAGCCGTTTGCGGATCGCGTCGAGGATCTGGCGGGCACGCTGGACGTCGATCTCGTCGGGCACCTTGACCGAGGTGCCGTCATCGGGACCGTTGGTGGCGCGGGGTCGTCCCAGCGGGTCGCGATCGGCGTCCTGCTGGCGGCCGCCCTGCTCGCTGCCGCCCTGGTCGCCCTGCATGGCCTGCATCTGCTTCATCATTTCCTTGGCGCCGCGGCGCAGCGCTTCCAGTGCGCGGCCCTGGTGGCCGACGGCTTGATCACCGTCGCCCTGGCCGAGTGATTGTTCGGCATTGCCCATCGATTTGCCGGCCTCGCCAAAGCCCTCATTGGGCTCCATGCCCAGGCCTTCGAGGCCTTTCTTCAACTGATCGAGCTCGCTCTGCAATTGGCCCTGGCCTTCCTGCAGCTGCTTCAGCGCATCGGCCAAATCCTTCGGCGACATTTTCGGCCGGCCCAGCGGATCGCGGTCCTGGCCGGGACCGGGCCGCTGCTGCTGGTCGTCGGACTGGCCCTGTTCGCCATCCTCGCCAAGCTGCTGCTGCTCGCCGCCTTCACCACGCTGCCCGCGCTGCATCTGGTCCAGCCGGAAGGTGTCGTTCATCATTTCCTGCTGGCGGCGCATGATGTCGCCGAGCTTGTCCATCTGCTGGCGCATCTCGCTGTCCTGCTCGCCGCCCGGCTGCTGGCGGCCGGCCTGCAGGTTGTTCATCATGTCCTGCAGCTCGGAGAGAAGCTGCTGGGCCTTGTCGCGATCGCCCGATTTGGCCAGATTCTCGATCTGGTCCATCATGCGGTCGATATCGCTCTGGCGCAGCTCGCGGCCGTTCTGCTGCATCTGCGGCGCATTCGGGTTCTGCTGCGCTCGCTGGGCGAATTCCTGCAGGAACTGGTTCATCGCCTCGCGCAGTTCCTTCATCGCCTTTTCGATCTCCTGATCGCTGGCGCCGTTCTTGATGGCGTCCTGCAACGCCTGCTGCGCTTGGCGCAGCCGCCGCTCGGCGGCCGACAGGTTGCCTTCCTCGATGCCGAGCGCGATCTCCCACAGATAGGACACGACGTTGCGCAACTGATCGTCGCTCTCGGAGAGCTTCAGCCGGCTCCTCGCGCTCATGATGGCGAGATAGTTCGACATGTTGTCGAACGTGTCCTCGGGCCGCAGCGTGACCGCATCCATCAGGTCGAGAACGCGCGGCTTGGCATTGGTGTCGAGCGCCACCAGCCGGCGCTGTTCGATCACCGCTCTAGCCAGCGGATTGGCGAAGGGCCGCTCCGGCATGACAAGCGTTTTGGTTTCACTGGTGGCCGTGTGGCCGGCGTCGTCCGTTGCAGTGAGCGTCAGCTTGATATTGCTGCCGGCCCAGACATGCTCGGTCAGGTCCTTGGTCGTCTTGGCCGCGCTCGGCTTGCCGCCGCGGCGCGGCAGCGTCAATGGCATGTCGGGCGCGCCGTAGAGCGGATGCGCGTTGGCGGCAGGCGGATCCGACAGCTCGAAAACGGCCTTGGCGGAGGCTGCACCATAGTCGTCGGCGATCTCGTAATTGAGCTCGATGGCGCCGTTGACGGCGCGCTTCGGCTCGCCGATGAAGCGGATCGTCGGCGGCTTGTCGGGAATGACGGCAAAGGCCCAGTGGCCAAGATCGCCTTCGCCGGATTTCAGCGTCAGCGTGCCGTTGGTGTTCAGCTTGCCGGAGAACTGGCGCACTTTTGGTGCGGTCTGGCCGGCGGCAGGCGCGGGGCCTTTCGGCGCGGCGGGCTCAATGGCGCGGTCATTGCCGCCTTGATCGGCATAGCTCAGCGTCTCCTCGCCCGAACCGCCGGTGACGCGCAGCGAGATGTCGCTGCCTTGCGGAACGGAAAAGGTCTGGACGGCCTGGTTGGCATCGGCCGTCAGGAACACCGGGGCCTTGCCGGTGTAGGCAGGCGGCGTCACCCAGGCGTCGATGCGCGGGGGCACGGCATCGTGCGCGGCGCGGGCGACAAAAGCGTCGCTGGCCCTGCCGCCAAAGGGTCCGAAGGAGAAGGCAAGCGCCGTGACGAACAGCAGCCCCGCCACGGCGCGCAAGCCCCAGCGGTCGTAGTCCGGCACGCCGGTGCGCGGCCGGTCGGCGCCGAGGCTCGAAAGCCGTTCGGCCATGCGCTTCTGGTGCTCGCGCCACAGCGCCTGCGAGAAGATGCTCTCGGCGCCGCTCGGCCGGTCGGTCTGCACCTGCACCGGGCTGTGCAGCAATTCGTTCGCCGCCTCGATGCGCCGGTCGATCTCGGCTGCCGAGGGCATGCGGAAGAAGCGCAGCGGGTAGAGCGCGGCGACCGCCGCCAGCCCGAACAGGATCAGAAGGCCGACGCGTGCCGCGTCGGGCAGGCGCGGGAACAGGCCGAACCACGAAAAGCTGAAGAACAGGCTGGCGACGACCAGCAGCGGCAGCACGAGCGGCCAGGCGCGCTCGAAGGTCATGGAGGCCCGCGTCGCCAACCGGCTGAGCGCCAAGCGCCCTGCAAAGCCGCGTCCATCGCTGGCCCGGCTGCGTTCGCCGCTGGAAATGGGTCGTTCGGTCATCGGCCCTTCCTGCCCGGGCACGATAGCCCGGACGTCATCGCCAGAAGGATACCAGCAAACACGGCAAAGGCGAGGCGGGTTCCAAAAAACGTGAAGCGGTTTGGCCGGTTATGATCAGAAATTGGCGAGATTCGTGTTCGAGCCGCAGACGAGGACGGCCACGCGCTCGCCGTCTCCGGGCACATAGCGTCCGGAAAGCAGGGCGGCGAAGGCGGCGGCGCCGCCCGGCTCGGCGATGATTCGCACGCGGTCCCACAGCGCCTTCTGCGCCGCGACGATGTCGTCGTCGCTGACCAGGATCGAGCGCTCGACGAAGGCCTCGGCGATCGGAAACATCATTTCGCCGACGCGCTTCGGCGCCAGCGAATCGGCGGCGATGCCCTCGGCCGGCGCATCGACCGGCTCGCCGGCCTCCAGGGCGCGGTAAAGCGTCGGCGCTCCCTCGGGCTCGATGGCGACGATGCGGATGCGGCCAGCGAACCAGGCCGCGATGCCGCCGATCAGGCCGCCGCCGCCGACCGCGACCAGCAGCGTGTCGATCTCGGGCAGGTCGGCCTCGATCTCCAGGCCGAGCGTGCCCTGGCCGAGCAGCGTTTCTTCCTGGTTGAAGGCGTGCACCTGCAAGGCGCTGGTTCTGGCCGCGAAGTCTTCGCTGGCGGCCAGCGCTTCGGCATAGCGCGCGCCGCCGACGATCAGCTCGGCGCCGTAGCCGCGAATGCGCGCGAGCTTCGCTGGCGGGCTGACCTCGGGCACGAAGATGGTCGCCTTGTGCCCGAGCTTCATGGCGGCGTAAGCGACGGCGGCACCATGATTGCCGCCGGACGCGGCGACCACGCCGGCTTCGGGCACTCGGCGTTCGAGCAGGTTGGTGAAGGCGCCGCGCGCCTTGAACGAGCCGGAATGCTGGAGGCATTCGAGCTTCAGGTCGACCGGAAAGGCGGGCCGGTCGAAATCCGCCATGTCGACGCGCATGACCGGCGTGTGGCGTACATAGGGCCGGATGCGCGACTCTACGGCGCCGATGCGTTCGCGCGTGATCGTCTTTTTTTCCAGCATGGGCCAGCTCCTTAAGGCGCGCCGCTCGGTTACTTCAGCCAGTCGGGGACCGAATCCAATCCAATCAGGTCCTCATAGGTCTGGCGCGGCCGCACGACGTGAAAACGGTCGCCGTCGACCAGCACCTCGGGCACCAGGAGCCTGGTGTTGTAGGTGCCGGCTTGCACCGCGCCATAGGCGCCGGCGGTGGAAACCGCGATCAGGTCGCCCGACTTCAATCCCGGAAGGTCGCGGTCGAGGCCGATGAAATCGCCGGTCTCGCAGACCGGCCCGACGACGTCGACCTTCATACGCGGCGCCGAAGCAGGCGGCTGCACCACCGGCCTGATGTCGTGGAAGGCGTCATAGAGCGTCGGCCGGATCAGGTCGTTCATGGCGGCGTCAACGACGAGGAAGTTCTTGGCGTCGCCTTCCTTCACGTAGATGACCTCAGACACGAGGATGCCGGCATTGCCGACGATCAGGCGGCCGGGCTCGAACATCACCTTCAGGCCGAGCTTGGTGACGTGCTTCCTGACGATTTCGGCGTACGCGTCGGGCAAAGGGGGCGGGCTGTTGTCGACGCGGTAAGGAATGCCGAGGCCGCCGCCGAGATCGACATGCGCGATCTCATGCCCGTCGGCGCGCAGCGCTCCGACCAGCTCGACCAGCAATGCGAAGGCATCGTCGAAAGGCTGCAATTCGGTGATCTGGCTGCCGATATGGGTGTCGATGCCGGTTACCTTGATCCCGGGCAGTTCAGCCGCGCGGGCATAGACTTGCCGCGCGCGCTGCCAGGGAATGCCGAACTTGTTCTCGGCCTTGCCGGTCGAGATCTTCTTGTGCGTTCTGGCATCCACATCCGGGTTGATGCGCAGCGAGACGGGCGCCACCTTGCCGAGGGCCACGGCGCGCGCCGACAAAAGCTCCAGCTCAGGCTCGGATTCGACGTTGAAGCAGAGAATGCCGGCCGAAAGCGCAAAGTCCATCTCGCGCGCCGTCTTGCCTACGCCGGAAAACAGGATCTTGCCGGCCGGGATGCCGGCGGCCAAAGCGCGGCGCAATTCGCCTTCGGAGACCACGTCGGCGCCGGCGCCCTGCCTGGCCAGCGTCCTCAGCACGGCCTGGTTGGAATTCGCCTTCATGGCGTAGCAGACCAGTGCGTCGAGGCCGGCGAAAGCTTCTCTGAAGACGCGGAAATGCCGGGTCAGCGTCGCGGTCGAATAGCAATAGAAGGGCGTGCCGACCTCGGCTGCGATGTCGGGGATCGCGACGTCCTCGGCATGAAGAACGCCGTCGCGGTAGTCGAAATGGTTCACGGGTTCGGTTCCGGAAGGTTGAAGCTCGATGGGACCGGGTCGATCTCACCGGCTCTAGAGCAGGGGGTCGAGGATGAATTTCCTGTCCTTGACCGGTTTGTCCGGCTCGGGCGGCACCGGCTGCTTGGCGCGTTCGGCATCCTTGCGCGCCTGCTCCGCCGCCTCATAAGGCGTGTCGAGGCCGGTCTTCCTGCCGCAGGCCGTGACGGTGACTACCGCAGCCAGCAGCGCCAGCGTCACCAAAATCCTGCTACGGGTCATCGATCCATCCGTTCGAAACTGATTGCGTGCTGCGCTTTTAGCCGAGTTCTCAGCGCTTTGCATCCCGGCAATTGTTTTGATGCATGTCGTTTACCCAGAACCGCTGCACACTTCTGGGCGACATGCATTAAGCCTTGGCGAGCCGCTTTTTCCAGTAGCGGATCTGCTTTCGCACTTCCGACGGCGCGGTGCCGCCGAAGCTCGTGCGGCTCTTCACCGAATTCTGCACGGCAAGCACCGAGAAGATGTCGTCGGTGATGCCCGAATGGATCGAGCGCAGGTCGTCCAGCGAGAGCTTTTCCAGCCCGAGCTTCTTCTCCTCGGCCAGCGCCACGGCGCGGCCGGTGATATGATGGGCTTCGCGGAAGGGGAGGCCCAGATTGCGCACCAGCCAGTCGGCTAGGTCGGTCGCGGTGGCGTGACCGGCGCCTGCGGCCTTCTTCATGGCGGCGGCGTTGACGGTCATGTCGCGCACCATGCCGGCGGTCGCCGCCAGCATCAGGTCGAGCGTCTCGGCGGCGTCGAAGACCGCTTCCTTGTCCTCCTGCATGTCCTTGCCGTAGGTCAGCGGCATGCCCTTCATCACGGTCAGCAGGCCGACGAGATGGCCGTTGACGCGGCCGGTCTTGCCGCGCACCAGCTCGGCAGCGTCCGGGTTCTTCTTCTGCGGCATGATCGAGGAGCCGGTGGAGAAGGAATCCGACAGGCGGATGAAGCCGAATTGCGGCGTCGACCAGATAATGATCTCCTCGGCGAGCCTGGAGAGGTGCGTCGCGCAGATCGCGGCGAGGCTCAGGAACTCGAGCGCGAAGTCGCGGTCCGAAACGCTGTCGAGGGAATTGCGCGTCGGCTCGCGGAAACCCAGCGCCTTCGCCGTCATGTGGCGGTCGATTCCGAAGCTCGTGCCGGCAAGGGCCGCGGCGCCCAGCGGGCTTTCATCCATGCGCTCGATGGCGTCGCGGACGCGCGAGAGGTCGCGGCCGAACATCTCGACATAGGCCATCAAGTGGTGGCCGAAGGTCACCGGCTGCGCCGCCTGCATGTGGGTGAAGCCGGGCATGACGGTTGCCGCATGTTCCTCGGCGCGTTCCAGGAACGCGGCGATCAGGTCCTTCAGCGCCAGGGCGACGCGCTGGCACTCCTGCTTGACCCAGAGCCGGAGGTCGACCGCCACCTGGTCGTTGCGCGAGCGGGCGGTGTGTAGGCGTCCCGCCGCCGCGCCGATCAGGTCGGCAAGGCGGGCCTCGACATTCATGTGGATGTCTTCCAGCTTGGTCGAGAATTCGAACGTGCCGGCCTCGATCTCTTTCAAGATCGTGTTCAGCCCGTGAGCGATTTTTTCTTGATCGGCGGCCGAAATAATGCCCGTTTGAGCCAACATCTCGCTATGGGCGATCGATCCGCTTATGTCCTGCGCATAGAGCTTGCGGTCGAAGCCGATCGACGCATTGATCGCTTCCATGATCGCGGCCGGACCCGAGGCAAAACGTCCGCCCCACATCTGGTTGCTGGCCTTCTTGTTGCTCATCGCTATAACCCGTGCTCCGGAGCAGTTTTGAAAATGGCAGACGGCAAGAGATTGTTTTTTCCGACTACGCGCCTCATCCTCGCCGCTTTGGTGGCGGGCGTGCTGGCCGGCGCGGTCGCGGTATATGTCAGCGAGAGCGGTTCTGGCAACAACGCTCCCGAGAAGGCCGTCGCGGTCGCCGGCAAGGACGATGCCGCCTGCGCGCCAAAGGCCGCCCGCGCCAAGCAGGTCGCCGCCAAGGCCGTCGGCCAGGTCGCGGCGCTGCAGCCGGCCGATCCGCCGCAATCGCTGAAGAGCTTGGCCTTCAACGGCCCCGACGGCAAGCCAATGACAATCGCCGACTATGCCGGCAAGACCGTGCTGCTCAATCTGTGGGCCACATGGTGCGCGCCGTGCCGCGCCGAGATGCCGGCGCTCGATGCGCTGCAGAAGGAAAAGGGCAGCAATGCCTTCGAGGTCGTCGCGGTCAATGTCGACACCGGCGACGACGCGAAGCCGAAGAAGTTCCTCAAGGAAATCGGCGTCGAGACGCTCGGCTTCTACCGGGACCCGACGATCGCGCTGTTCAATGAAGCGAAGACGCGCGGGCTGGCGCTCGGGCTTCCCGTGACCATGCTGATCGACGGCGAAGGCTGCTTGATAGCGCATATGAACGGCCCGGCCGAATGGTCGAGCCCCGACGCCAAGCGGCTGGTGGAAGCGGCGCTCGAACCCTGATCGTGGCCGCTATCTTATCCGCACCGTAACCACCAGCGCCTCGTGGTCGGCGCTCGGACTGCCGTCCGGCAACACCGCCGGCAGCGTCTCCGGTGCGCTTGCCGCAAGGCCGCGGGTGAAGAACCAGTCGATATGGCCGGTGGGCGTGGTGTCGCCCGCCGGGCGCCGCTGCGTCGGCTTGTCAAACGCATTGGCGTCGCGCCAATCGTAGCCACGCCCGGCCATGATGGCGAAGAGGGGCTCGTGGCGGTCGGGGCACATCAGCCGGTCCGGCTCGGCATCTATGCAAGCCTGCCATGCTGCCGGGTCGGTGTGACGCTCTTCATAGGTGGCGGTCAGCGTGTTGAAGTCGCCGCCGATCAGGACCGGCGCTTCCGCGTCATACCTGTCGATGGCGTCGAGGAGGTGGCGCGTCTGGTCGGCACGGCCGGCAGGCGTCGTACGGTTCTCGAGATGCACCGAGACGACGGTGACTCGGCGCTCGCCCACCATCACCTGGCCGCCAAGCGCCATGCGGCCGCCGATGCGCGGCTGGCCGTGCTCCGGCAGGAACCAGGCGCCGGCCGCATCCAGCCGAACGAGGAAAGGCCGCAGCAGCGGGACGGCGCTGGTTATGGCGTTGCCATGGAAGCCCTCAACGTTCTCGGCGCCGCCATTTGCCGCTTGCTCCGCCTCATTGCCGGCGCCGAGTTCAAGGAACTCGACGCCATAGGCATAGGAATGGCCTAGACGATCGGCAAGCCGGCTCAGAAGATGGCCGTTGCCGGAGCGCGCCATGCCCTTGTCGACCTCCGACAACAGCACAACGTGCGGCGCTTGGCCGGCGATCGTTGCGGCGATCGCATCGACATGGCGCAGCCGCTCGACGTTCCAGGCCATGACGGTCAGGCTCTCGCCGGCGCTCTCGCGCGACGCCTTGCCGCCGATCTCGATCTCGCCGAGAGCGGGAACGGCGGCGGCGTGGCGCAGATGGGTGGCGCTGTCGCGCGGTCCGTCCCGCATGGCGTTGCGGGCGACGACGGGCACGTGCGTGAGCTGCGGGACCAGCATGTCTCTTCTCATCCAGTTAGCCGGTTAATCACGGAGGCCTTTTCGACGCTTCGCAGCGCCCTAGCTTCCTAGAGCGCCGATGTGACGTTTTCATGCCGGCGCGACCGCTGCCAGGGGAGGAGAGACTGGCTGTCCATAGGGCCTCAGGGCCACAACAGAACTGTCACATACCTTCTCTATGAGAGCGGGCAAGGACTTGCGCAAAACCTTGTCACACTGCCACTCAAGAGGGAAAAACCATGACGATCATCAAGCGGGGCTTTGCCGCCCTTGCCGCCGGCGCGCTCAGCACCGCGCTTGCGATTCCTGCATTTGCGGAGCCGGTCAAATTCGATTTCTGGTTCGGTCTTTCGGGCGATCTCGCCCGCGTCGTCGATACGCTGTGCAAGAACTTTAACGATTCCCAGAAGGACTACCAGGTCGTCTGCACCAGCCAGGGCAATTACGACGCCACCCTGCAGAACACGATCGCCGCCTTCCGCGCCGGCAAGCAGCCCACCGTCGTCCAGGTCTATGACGTCGGCACCGCCACCATGATGCTGTCGGGCGCCTACAAGCCCGCCGACAAGCTGATGGAAGAGAACGGTTACAAGATCGACTATAGCGACTATTTCCCAGGCATCGCCCGCTACTACGCGACGTCGAAGGGCGAGATGCTGTCTTTTCCGTTCAACTCGTCGACGCCGCTGATGTACTGGAACAAGGACGCCTTCGCCAAAATCGGCAAGACCGAGGCGCCGAAGACCTGGGAAGACGTCGCCGCCGACCTCAAGGCGCTGAAGGACGCCGGCTATGATTGCCCGATGGCGATCAACATCTCGGCCAATGAAAGCTGGCAATTGATGGAGCAGTTCTCGGCGCTGCACAACCAGCCTATCGCCACGAAGAACAATGGCTATGACGGTCTCGACGCTCGTCTGGAAGTCAACAAGACCAAGTTCGTCCAGTACGTCACCGATCTCAAGAAGTGGTATGACGCGGGTCTGGTCAAGATCAAGTCCAAGGACCTCGGCCAGGACATGGTTCAGGCTTTCGCCACCGGCACCTGCCAGCTCATCCTGACCTCGGTCGGCGATCACGGCACCGTCGGCCGCACCCAGAAGGAAGGCATGAAATGGGACGTCGCCGAGCTCCCGGTCTATGCCGGCACCGAGCGCAAGAACTCGCTGGTCGGCGGCGCTTCGCTGTGGGTGCTGTCGGGCAAGTCGGACGCGGAATACAAGGGCGCGGCAGCGTTCCTCAACTTCATCCACGACCCCAAGACCGCTTTGTTCTGGTCGACCAACACCGGCTATATCCCGGTGACGAAGTCGGGCTTCGATTTCATGAAGTCCAACGGCTTCTACGACAAGGCGCCCTATAAGGGACGCGAAGTGGCGATCGCCAGCCTGACCGCCTCGGAGCCGACCGAGATCACCCGTGGCATCCGCCTCGGCAACTTCACCCAGATCCGCGCCGAGTTCGGCACGCAGATGCAGGCGATCTTCGCCAACAAGGTCAGCGTGCAGGAAGGCCTCGATGCGCTGGTCAAGAATGGCGACGCGATCCTCGAGCGCTTCCAGCAGACCTATCCGGGTAAGACCCTGCCCTGATCCCGGATACTGGAACGGCCGCCCGCCGAGCATCGACGGGCGGCCATTTCATATGGATTTTTGATTTGGGCATGCCTTTGTCTCCCGAAACCGGTTCCCACTTTCGGGAGACATGCCTTAGTCTTGTGCCGCGCGAGCGGGTTGGCGGTTCAACGACATCGGCGGATCGATGGAAAAACGCGTCACTTTCAGCAAATGGACGATTGGCATCCTGTTCGCGGTGCCGCAGCTAATTCTGATCTTCACCTTCTTCTACTGGCCAGCCGGGCAGGCGGTGTACTGGTCGCTGACGCTGCAGCAGCCCTGGGGGGGCGGCAATATCTGGGTCGGGCTCGACAATTTCCGCTCGATCCTGTCCAACGCCAGCTACTGGGACTCGATCACCGCCAGCATGATCTTCGCCGGCATCAGCACGGGACTTGCGATGACAATCGCGCTGGTGCTCGCCGCCTTGACCGACCGCCAGCTTGCCGGCTCATGGCTTTACCGCGTGGTCCTGATCTGGCCTTACGGCATCGCCGCACCGGCGCTGGCGCTGGCGTTTCGCTTCATCCTGGCACCGGAAGCCGGCTTCATGGCCGTGGTCAACCAGGTCTGGCCCGGTTTCTGGGACCCCGGCCTTGACGGCGCCGACGCCATGGCTTCGATCATCATCGCCTTCTCGTGGAAATATGTCGGCTACAATTTCATTTTCTTCCTCGCCGCCTTCCAGGCGATTCCGCGCTCGCTGATCGAGGCGGCGGCGATGGACGGCTCCGGCGTCATCCGGCGCTTCTGGGATATCCAGTTTCCGCTGATCACGCCGACCATCTTCTTCCTGCTGGTCATCAACATCACCGAGAGCTTCCAGGATTCCTTCGGCATCGTCGACATCATGACCGCAGGCGGACCGGCCAACGCCACCAATCTGATGGTCTACAAGATCTATTCCGACGGCTTCAAAGGCCTCGATTATTCGGGCGCCGCCGCGCAGAGCATCATCCTGATGCTGCTCATCATCGCGCTCACCATCGTCCAGTTCCGCTTCATCGAGCGGCGCGTGCATTATCGTTGAGGCGGGCCATGGTCGAGCGCACCCCGATCCTCAATTTCTTCACGCATCTGATCCTGTTCGTCGGCTTCGTATTCTGCGTGGCGCCGTTCGTCATCGTGGCGATCGCCGCCTCGCATAATCTGAAGGACGTCAACGACGTGCCGATGTCGCTGCTGCCGGGCAGCGATTTCTGGGTCAATATCAGGACGGCCTGGACGACCGCCGACCTCGGTCCGAAGCTGTTCAATTCCTTCATCATGGCGTTTGGCGTCGCCGCCGGGAAAGTCATCATCTCGGCGCTGACCGCCTTCTCGATCGTCTATTTCCGTTATCCCGGCCGCATGCTGATGTTCTGGCTGATCTTCATCACGCTGATGCTGCCGCTCGAGGTGCGCATCGTGCCGACCTACGCGGTGGTCGCCAACGTGCTCGAGCCCTATCAGGCGATCATGGACCTGACCGGCCTCTCCTGGCTGATCGAAAAGGTCTCGGGCGTGCAGGTTTCGCTCAGCCTGGGACTGCTCAATTCCTATAGCGGCCTGATCCTGCCGCTGGTCGCCACCGCCACCGGCACCTTCCTCTACCGCCAGTTCTTCCTGACCGTGCCGGATGAGTTGACCGAGGCGGCGCGCATGGACGGCGCCGGTGCGCTGCGCTTCTTCGTCGATATCCTGCTGCCGCTGTCGCGCAACAACATGGCGGCGCTCGGCACCATCATGTTCCTGTGGGCCTGGAACCAGTATCTGTGGCCGTTGCTTATCACCACCGACCAGTCGCATGCGATGGCGGTGACAGAGCTGAAGCAGCTCATCCCCAATGTCGGCGGCGCGCCGGAATGGCATATCGCCATGGCCGGCACGCTGATCGTCATGCTGCCGCCGCTGATCGTCGTGGTGCTGATGCAGCGCTGGTTCGTGCGCGGCCTGATCGCCACCGAAAAATAGGGAGACGGAAAATGGCCTCCATCGCCATTCGCGGCGTCAAGAAGAACTACGCCAAGACGCAGGTCGTGCATGGCGTCGACCTCGACTTCGCGTCGGGCGAATTCGTCGTCATCCTCGGGCCGTCCGGTTGCGGCAAGTCCACGCTGCTTAGAATGATTGCCGGGCTGGAAGAGATTTCCGACGGCACGATCGCGATCGACGGCACGGTGGTCAACAAGCTCGAGCCGCGCGAGCGCGGCTGCGCCATGGTGTTCCAGAACTACGCGCTCTACCCGCATATGAGCGTGGCCCAGAACATCGGCTATTCGCTGAAGGTGGCCGGCGTTCCGTCGGCCGAACGCGCCCAGCGCGTCCAGGCGGTTGCGCGGGTCCTAGAACTGGAGCACCTGCTCGACCGCAAGCCGATGGCGCTCTCCGGCGGCCAGCGCCAGCGCGTCGCCATGGGCCGCGCCATGATCCGCGAGCCGAAGGTGTTCCTGTTCGACGAGCCGCTCTCCAACCTCGACGCCAAGCTGCGGGTGCAGATGCGCTCCGAGATTCGCAAGCTGCACCGGCGCCTCAGCGCCACCTCCGTCTTCGTCACGCACGACCAGGTCGAGGCGATGACGCTGGCCGACCGGCTGGTGGTGATGAATGGCGGCCGTGTCGAGCAGGTGGGCACACCGGCGGAAGTCTATAGCCGGCCGGCGAGCCGCTTCGTCGCCACCTTTGTCGGCGCGCCGGCGATGAACATGCTCGAAGGCACCGTCACGCTCGACGGGCTGTCATTGCTCGGAGGCAGCCGCAAGCTCAACGTGTCGCGCACGGGCGTTCCCGTGGGCGCGAAAGTCGCGGTCGGTATCCGGCCGGAGGCGGTGCGCATGGTGGCGCCGGGCACGCCGGGAGCGCTTGCGGCGACCGTCGATCTCATCGAGGAATTGGGCGCCGGCCGCGTCGTCTATGTCGATCTCGACGGCGTGCCGTTCTCTGTCGTGACGTCGGAGATCGTCCACTCCGAACCGGGCAGCACGATCGGCCTGCAGTTCGCCGAAGCGGACCTGCACTTCTTCTCCTCGGAGACGGGCGGCAGGCTCGACGTGTTCAAGGCCTCGGTGCCGGAACCGGTGCTGTAAGGCGGGCCTTGCAAGGCTGACTTTGCAAATTATCTGAGGGTTCACGGAATGAAGATCATCCAGGTCACCGACGTTCCATCTCGATCGTCGGCGCCAGATACGCTATGGCGCGGATCTGAACGAGCGGCTCGATCGCTGCATAGATCATATCAATACTCGGCATGGAGATGCGGCGCTCTGCATCTTCACCGGCGATCTGGCCGACGACGGCGAAGCCGAGAGCTATGCCGATTTGAAATCGGCGCTGAGCCGGCTCACTGTGCCTTACCAGCTGCTGCCTGGAAACCATGACCGGCGCGCCAATCTGATCGCCGCCTTTCCGGATAACGGGACGGACGGCAACGGCTTCGTGCAGTCGGTGCTCGACACGCCGGAAGGGCGACTCGTTTTTCTCGACAGCATGGCGGAGGGCCGTGTCACCGGCGAGTTGTGCGACAACCGGCTTGCATGGCTCGACGTACGGCTTGGCGAGGCGGCAGGCAAGGCGGTTTATATTTTCCTGCATCATCCACCCGTCGAGCTTGGCCTCACCCTGCTCGACCCGCTCGGCCTCGAACAGCCGCAGCGGCTCATCGACGTGCTGACCCGCCACGGCAATGTCCGCTACATCTTCTTCGGCCATGTCCATCGCGACATCGCCGGCACCGTCGCCGGCATTCCGTTCTCGGTGCAGCGCGGCCTGCATGCCCGCTTCATGCTCGACCTGGTCGGCGACGAAGTGGTCGAGCAGGCGCCACCCGCCTATTCGATTATCCTGATCGATGGGCAGCGCGTGGTCATCCACAGCGTTGATTTCCTGGAGCAATGGCCGCTTTGGTCGCCTGCAACTGGGCAGCGCGTGCGCTGAGGCATGCCGATATTCAGGTGAGGCCGGCCTGCAAACGGCGGTTTCCTGCGCTTCCGGTGCTCACGTACTTCAAGTACGCTCCGCTCCGGTTCTCGAAACCCGCCGTTTTCGGCTCGGCCTGACCTGAATATCGACACGCCTCAACCCCGACCTAAGCAAAGACATGCGCCTTGCCGGTGACGGTCAAGCGCACGATCTCGCCGATCTCCGGCGCGTCCATGCCTGTCCTGCGCAGGATCAGCGGCGTGTTGCCGATGGCGGCCGCATCGGGCGGGTCCGGGCTGTTGAGCAGCCGCACCGCGACGGTGCAGACCGAACCCGCGAACTCGCAGTCCGTCACTTCGCCGAACAGCATGTCGGGTGTGCCCGACATGCCTTCGCGCGAGGTCCGTTTGAGCAGGATCTGCTCGGGCCGCAGCATGATGCGGGCGACATCGCGCCGTCCCTTCGTGTCGACGGCGATGCGGCCGAGCCGCGAGACGGCGAAGCCGTCCGCGATCCTGGCCGGCACGATGATGGCGTCGCCGAGGAACTCGGCGACCATCCTGTCCCTGGGTTGGAAATAGAGCTCTCGCGGCGTGCCGACCTGCGAGAACAGCCCTTCGCGCATCACCGCCACCTGGCTGGCGAAGGACAGCGCCTCGGCCTGATCGTGCGTGACCAGGATGGTGGTGATGCCCGCCTCTTCCAGAAGCTCGGCCACCGCCTTCCGCATCGAAGCGCGAAGCCCGGTGTCGAGCGCCGAGAACGGTTCGTCAAGCAGCATCAGCCGGGGCTTCATCGCCATGGCGCGGGCAAGCGCCACGCGCTGCTGCTGGCCGCCGGAAAGCTCGTGCGGCCGGCGCTTCAGGATCGCCTTGTCCAGCCCCACGATGTAGGCGAGCTCGACGATATGCTCGGCTCGCTTGTCGGCATTCCGCGGGATGCCGAAGCCGATATTGTCGGCGATGGTGAGATGCGGGAACAGGGCACCGTCCTGGGCCACCACGCCGATGCCGCGGCGATGCGCGGGCACGGCCGCGCCGCCATTGGCGAGCACCTTGCCGTCGAGTGCGATGCGGCCGCGGTCCGGCGCCTCGAAGCCGGCGATCAGCCTGAGCAAGGTGGTCTTGCCGCAGCCGGACGGCCCGACGATCGCGGTGCGGCTGCCGCTTTCCACCGCAAGGTCGACGCCGGCGAGCGCCGTCACCGGGCCGTAGCTCTTCGCGACGCCGCTGAGTTCGAGAAAGCTCATCGTCCGGCCATCCGCTTCGACTGGATGTAGAGCCACCAGGTCATCGGCAATGACATCGCCACCATGATCAGCGCGTAAGGGGCGGCGGAGGCGTAGTCGATCTCGCCGCTATAGGACCAGAATGCCATCGCCAGCGTGCGGGTGCCGTTGGGCGCCAGCATCTGGGTGGCGGTGAGCTCGTTGGTGATGCCGAGCGCCACCATCGCCATGCCGGCCGCGGCGCCCGGCGCCGAAAGGCGGATGGTCGTCGACCACAGCGCCTTGACCGGCGGACGGCCGAGGCTGGAGGCGGCGCGCTCCAGCTCCACCGGCGCCTGCGCGATCGAGGCGCGCAGGCTTATCAGCGCGCGCGGCAGGAACATCAGCGCGTAACCGAACAGGATGGTGAACAGCGTCTGGTAGAGCGGCAGCGCGACGCGCACGGTGATGGTCACCAGCGCCAGCGCGATGACCACGCCCGGCAACGCGCCGACGATATAGTTGCAGCTCTCGAGCAAACGCTGCAGCGGCCCCGGCACGCGGATCGAAATCCAGGCCATGGGCATGGCGGCAACCGTTGCAAGCACCGCGCCGGCGATGGCGAGGAACAGCGTCTGGCCGAGCGCCAGGCCGATCTCGTCCCAGCGCCAGACTTCCGTGCCCCCGGCGATCAGCCAGCGGCTGACCGTGACGAAGGGCACGCCGAGCGACAGCAGCGCGACGCCGGCCGGCAAAAGCAGGCATGGCAGGGTGGCGCGGCCGAGGCGAGCGCGCTGCTGCTTGCGCGCGGCGCCGGAACCGACGCGGGCATAGCGCTCCTCGCCGCGTATCATCACCTCGAGGGCGAGCAGGAAGAGGCAGCAGACCACCAGAACGGCGGCCAGCATGTTGGCCGCCGGACCGTTGAAGGTCGACTGGAACTGGTCGACGATCGCGGTGGTGAAGGTGTCGAAACGGATGAAGACATAGAGGCCGTATTCGGCCAAGAGATGCAGGCCGACCAGCAGCGAGCCGCCGCAGATGGCGAGCCTGAGCTGCGGCAGCACGACGCGCGCGAAGACCCGCCACGGGTCAAGACCGAGCGCCGCGGCCGCATCCTCCAGCGCCGGATCGAGGCGGCGCAGCGCGGCGGCGATCGGCAGGTAAAGGAATGGGAAATAGGCGATTACGGAGACCAGCACGCCGGCCCACAGCCCATGCAGGCCCGGAACGAAGCTGATCCAGGCATAGGAGTGCACGAACGCGGGGATAGCGAGCGGCGCGACCGAAAGCCACGACCACCAGCGATTGCCGGGCAGGTCGCTGCGCTCTGTAAGCCAGGCCAGCGCCACCGACAGCACGATGGCGATCGGCACCGTGACGACCACCAGGAGCACGGTGTTGACCAGCAATTCGCCGACGCGCGGGCGGAAGATCAGCGCCACCACGGTGTCCCAGCCGGTCTGGATCGCGACCCAGATGATGAAGGCGAGCGGCAGCAGCGCGATGAGCGAGATAAGAGCCGCGGCGAGCGTGATCCATGATGTGGGCCGGCGCTCCTTCATCCGGGCCGCAGGCAGTCTTGCCGGCGTCATGTCGATCGCCGATTGCATCAGGCAGGCCGCTGGGTCGCCTCCGCCTGCCGGCGGAAGCGGTCCGATGTGCCACTCAGGCGGGTCGAAGCGCAGTCGACTGTCATCGACGAAGCGATCTCCAAACAAAAACGCTCCCGCGGAAGGCAAATTCCCGCGGGAGCACGGTCGTTGCCCTTTTAGGACGAACGCGAACTAAAGCAAGCCGGCTTGCGTCATCAGGTCGATGACCTTCTTGGAATTCAATCTCGCCGGATCGACTTTCGGCGCCTGCAGATTGGCCAGCGGCACCAGCTTCGGGTTGGATTGGGCATCCTTGCCGATCGCATATTCATAGGACGTTCCGGTCTTCAGCACGTCCTGGCCGCCCTTGCCGGTCACCCACTTCAGGAATGCCTGGGCTTCCTTCGGATGCTTGCTGGAAGCCAGCACGCCGCCGCCCGACACCGAAACGAAGGCGCCCGGATCCTGGTTCTTGAAATAGTGAAGGCCGATATTCCCGCTGTTCTCGCCGGTCTTGGCCTGATCGCCGAAATAGTAATAGTGGTAGATCACGCCGCCATCGATCTCGCCGGCATTGACCGCCTTCATCACCGTCGAGTTGCCCTTGTAGGCGGTGAAATTCTCCTTCATCGCCTTCAGCCAGTCGGCGGTAGCGGCCTCGCCCTTGAGCTCAAGCAGGGCGCTGACGATGGCCTGGAAGTCGGGGCCGGACGGCGAGGCGGCCCAGCGGCCCTTCCAGCTCGGATCGGCAAGATCGAGCAGCGACTTCGGCAACTGGTCTTCCTTCAGCTTGTCCTTGTTATAGGCAAAGACGGTGCTGCGGGCGGCGACGCCGACCCATTTGCCAGTCGACGGCTGGTATTCCTGCGGAACCTGCGCCAGCGTATCGGCGTCGACGGGCGCGAACAGGCCGGCGGCCTCGACCAGCGCCATTGCCGGCGAATTCTCGGTCAGGAACACGTCGGCCGGCGAGGCCGCTCCCTCGGCGACGATCTGGTTGGAGAAGTCGCTGTCGCCGCCATTGCGCAGCGTGACCTTGATGCCGGTTTCCTTGGTGAAGCCCGCTGCCCATTCCTTGGCGAGGCTCTCATGCTGGGCATTGTAGACGATAATGCCTTGATCCTCGGCCTTGGCCGGGCCGGCGATCAGGCCGAGCGCCAGCGCGGCGCCGGCAAGCGTGGAAAGGGCAATTTTCATGGGCATCGTCCTCAATTCGAGACAGGGGTTTGGGCACGGCTGCACCTATCAATACATGATTGTTATAGTCAACATTGTGATCCTGCTTCAATCGGTCGCCGTTCCGCAAACTTTCGTGATTTTGCGGCAGTTTGGCTTGGACATTATTTCGCCGGCCACGTAACAAACCAGGGCCGAGACGCGAACATTGGGGGTAAACTCTTGTGACCGGCAAGGACGAGGCCGAGCTTTCCCGGCTGCTCAGGGCCGCGATCGCGGGAGACGAAAGGGCTTATGCCGACTTTCTGCACGGGATCGCCGCCCTCGTTCGCGGCTTTGTCCGGCGCAAGATCGTTCAAGGCGGGGTCGATCCCGAGGATGTCGTGCAGGAAACCTTGCTGGCCATTCATGTCAAACGCCACACCTGGCGGCCTGATGCGCCGGTGCTGCCCTGGGTCTATGCGATTGCCCGCTTCAAGCTGATCGACGCGTTCCGCCGGCGCGGGCGGCGCATCGAGGTCGAGATCGACGAGATCGCCGAAACCTTCGCCGAGCCGGAGGCGGAAACGGTGAGCGAGCGCGACATCAACCGGGCGCTCGACGGCCTGCCGCCGGCGCAACGCTCGGTGGTGGCATCGATCTCGGTCGATGGCCATTCGATCGGCGAGACGGCGAGCAAGCTCGGCATCAGCGAGACGGCGGTGCGCGTGTCGCTGCATCGCGGCCTGGCCGCGATCGCCAAAAGATTTGGACGAACAGCGACATGAGGACAGAGGATCTCATCAAGGCGCTCGACGCCGATGCCCGCGACGAGGCGATGCCGATGGGCAGGGCCTGGTGGCTGGCGGTCGGCGTGGCCATGGCGATCGCGGCGATGGTCTTCTTTGCGACCATCGGGCCGCGTCCCGACATCATGCCGGCCATGCACACGATGCGCTTCATGTCCAAATTCGTGTTCACGCTGACGCTCGCCGCCAGTGCCTTCGCGTTGATTCGCGCGCTGTCGATGCCGGGTGCTTCGACCAGGTGGGCGACGGCCTCGATGATTGCCGCACCGCTTCTGGTGGTGCTCGCGGTGGTTCTCGAGCTTTTCGTCGTGCCCGAGGCCGATTGGGGCAAGCGGCTCATCGGCTCGAACATGATGATCTGCATGAGCTTCATCCCGCTGATCGGCATCGGCCCGCTGGCTATCTTCCTCGGCATGCTGCGCTATGGCGCGCCGACGCGGCCGGTGTTGGCGGGCGCGGTGGCCGGCCTGCTCGCCGGCGGGCTCGCGGCGACCTTCTACGCCGCGCATTGCTTCGACGATTCGCCGCTCTTCGTCGCCACCTGGTATACGGTCGCGATCGCCTTCCTGACCGCGCTCGGCGCGCTAGGCGGACGGTTTTTCGTCCGCTGGTAGGATTAGACACCGATCCTTCGGTACAGTTTTGAAACAGTACCTTAATCATACCGGCAATTGTTTGCCGGTTATCGGAGCAGCCGCTGCCGCTCGTGCAACCATTCCTTAAAATCGATCCGCCAGAGTTGTGGCAACGCGCAGTCGCGCATTGGGTGGGATCGCATTGTGGCGTGGTTGAGTTGGAAAGGTCCGCGGGCCGGCAAGCGCGCCGTGCCCGTCTTGATGGCAGCCGGACTCGTTGCCTTGACCGCATCGGTCCTGTTGCCGGCGCTGGAACTCGGCACGGACGCGTTGAAGGTCTGCCTGCAGATATCCGTCGCCGTCACGGCCGTCACGCTGTTTGTCTCGGCGCTGTTCATCCGCAAGATCATCGACGACCGCCGGCAGATTGCCGAGAGCGAGCAACGCTTCCGCCGGGCCATGGAGGATTCGGCGATCGGCGTCGCCATTGTCGGCCTCGATGGCCGCATCCTTCAGGCCAATCCTGCCTTCGCCGACATGCTGGGATACACCCGCTCGGAAATCGAGGCGCTGACCTTCTTCCAGATCACGCATCCCGACGATCTGCAGATCGGCCGCGAGACGATGACGAGCCTGAAGGAAGGCAAGATCCACTCCTTCCATTTCGAGAAGCGGTATCTGCGCAAGGACGGCACCCCGGTCTGGGCGCAGCTCGCCGGCTCGGTCATCCGTGAAGAGGAGACAGGTCGTCCGCTCTATCTGGTGTCGCAGATCGAGGACATCGATGCGCGCAAACAGGCCGAGGCGCGCATCGCCGAGGCAGAAGACCGGTGGAATTTCGCGCTCACCAGTGCCGGACAGGGTATCTGGAGCCTCGATATGCGCAGGGGCGGCACCACCTATTCCGAAACCTGGGTGAAGATGCTGGGCTATGCCGATGGCGAGCTCGACGGCGACCCCGATCGCTGGCTGGCCATGATCCATCCCGACGACCAGGAACGCGTCGCCGAGGCGGATCGCGCGCATCTTGCTGGCGAGACGCCCTTTTTCGAGGCCGAGTTCCGCATGCGGCACAAGGACGGCCGCTGGGTCTGGATTCTCGACCGCGGCAAGGCGATCGAGCGCGATGGCGAGGGCCGCCTGATTCGGGCAATCGGCAGCCTGACCGATATCACGGAACGCAAGGAGGCCGAGGCGCGGCTGATGGTTTCGGCGGCCATGCTGGCCGACGAGAAAGAGCGTCTCAGGGTGACGTTGCAGTCGATCGGCGACGCGGTGATCTGCACCGATGCCGCCAACCGCATCACCTTCATGAACCCGGTCGCGGAAAAACTCACCGGCGTCGTGGCCGGCGAGGCCCTGGGCAAGCTGCTCGGCCATGTCTACTGGGCGGTCGACGAGGAAAGCGGGCAGAAAATCGGGCTCTCGCGCCCTTCCGCGAGCGAGCAGCCGCACTGCGACCAGAACACGCGCGCTGTGCTTGTCCGGCGCGACGACACGCGCTGCAGCATCCGCCAGGTGGTGTCGCCGATCATGAACGACCGCGACGAGTTCTGCGGCCTCGTCATCGTCTTCCAGGATTTCAGCGACGCGCGCGCCCTGCAGCGCCAGCTGGCCTACGCCGCCGCGCACGACGCGCTGACCGGGCTCGCCAATCGCTCGAGCTTCATCCGCATCATGGAGGACCTGGTCGACCAGTGCCGCCTCAATGGCGGCGAGCATCAGTTCATGTTCGTCGATCTCGATCACTTCAAGGCGGTCAACGACACCGGCGGCCATGCCGCGGGCGATGCGCTGCTCAAGCGCGTGGCCGACGCCCTGCGCAATGTGCTTGGCCCGGAAGACATCGTCGCGCGGCTTGGCGGCGACGAGTTCGCCATCGTCCTCAAATCGGGCGCCGCGGCCTGCGGGCCGATCGCGGCGCGCTCGATCATCGACGCCATCGGCAATCTCGACTTCAGCTGGGACGGGCGCCCGCATTCGATCGGCGCCAGCATCGGGCTTGCGCCGATCCGCGCCGCTTGCGGCGAAGTGGACGAGATCATCGCCCGCGCCGACGCCGCCTGCTATGCCGCCAAGGCGGCCGGGCGCGGCTGCGTTTCCGCCGCGCCCGACGAAGTTTCGACAGGCGAAATCTCGAACGGCGGCGTGCCACTTCCGCCGCTCGCCGCGGCGTCCTGAGCCGCGTCGAAAAGGTTCAGCCGCAGAAGATCAGCGCGTCGGCACCGGATGGTCGCCGCGATAATCGTAGAAGCCGCGACCGGTTTTGCGGCCGAGCCAGCCGGCTTCGACATATTTCACCAGCAGCGGGCACGGGCGGTATTTGGAGTCCGACAGGCCCTCATGCAGCACCTGCATGATCGACAGGCAGGTGTCGAGGCCGATGAAGTCGGCGAGCTGCAGCGGTCCCATCGGATGGTTGGCTCCCAACCGCATGGCGGTGTCGATGGCGTCGACCGTGCCGACGCCTTCATAGAGCGTGTAGATCGCCTCATTGATCATCGGCAAAAGGATGCGGTTGACGATGAAAGCCGGGAAATCCTCCGAGACGGTGATGGTCTTGTCGAGGTGCTTCACATAGCTCTTGGCGGCCTCGAAGGTCTGATCCTCGGTGGCGATGCCGCGCACCAGCTCGACCAGCTTCATCACCGGCACCGGGTTCATGAAATGAATGCCGATGAAGCGCTCGGGACGGTCGGTCTGCGCGGCAAGCCGGGTGATCGAGATCGACGAGGTGTTGGTCGCCAGAATCGCTTCCGGATTGAGCTGCGGGCAGAGCTGCGCGTAGATCTTGCGCTTGACCGTCTCATCCTCGGTCGCCGCTTCGATCACCAGGTCGGCGGCGGCGAGGTCGGCCATAGCCGGGGCGGCGGAGATGCGCGCCATCGCTTCGTTGCGCGCCTTCTCCTCGAGCTTGCCGGAGCCGACCTGGCGCGCCATGTTGCCGCTGATGGTGGCGATGCCCTTCTCGATACGGTCGGGCGACACGTCGTGGATCAGGACCTTGTAGCCGCCCAGCGCCGAGACATGGGCGATACCGCCACCCATCTGACCCGCGCCGACAATGCCGATCGTCTCGATCTTGCTCATGACCCCGATCCCGTCCGGAGCATCTTCCGCGTCTTGAAGCGCGGAAACGCTCCTGTTGTTCATTTCCTGCAACCCGGACGCAACCCGCCGGATTGGCTTCAGGCCTTGATGGCCCGCTTTTTGTGCAGTGCAAACTAAAAGGGCGGGGCGACTTCGTCTACCCCACCCTTCCGATTTTAATATGCCAGAACCGGTGGCGTCAAAGCGCCTTTTGCAGCTCCGGCAGGATGACGAAGAGATCGCCGACCAGGCCGTAATCGGCGACCTGGAAGATCGGGGCTTCCTCGTCCTTGTTGATGGCGACGATGACCTTCGAGTCCTTCATGCCGGCCAGGTGCTGAATGGCGCCGGAGATGCCGACAGCGATGTAGAGGTCGGGCGCGACCACCTTGCCGGTCTGGCCGACCTGCCAGTCGTTCGGCGCGTAGCCAGCGTCGACCGCGGCGCGCGAGGCGCCGACCGCGGCGCCGAGCTTGTCGGCGACCGGCAGGATGACTTCCTGGAACTTCTCCGAGGAACCAAGCGCGCGGCCGCCCGAGATGATGATCTTGGCCGAGGTCAGCTCCGGACGGTCGTTCTCGGAGAGCTTGTTCTCGATGAAGGAGGAGAGGCCTGGATTGGCGGCGGCGTTGACCGTCTCGACCGCGGCCGAGCCGCCTTCGGGCGCCGCCGCGAAGGACGCGGTGCGCACGGTGATGACCTTCTTGGCGTCGGTCGACTGCACGGTCTGGATGGCGTTGCCGGCATAGATCGGCCGCTTGAAGGTGTCGGGCGAGACAACCTCGATGATCTCGGACACCTGGGCGACGTCGAGGAGTGCCGCCACGCGCGGCGCGACGTTCTTGCCCGACGAGGTCGCGGGCGCGACGATCGCGTCATAGGAGCCGGCGAGCGAGACGACCAGCGCTGCCGTCGGCTCGGCAAGACGCTCGGAAAGCTCGTCGGCCTCGGCGAGCAGCACCTTGCGCACACCCTTCAGCTTGGCGGCGGCATCAGCCGCGCCCTTGGCGCCCTTGCCGGCCACCAGCACGTCGACATCGGAGCCGATCTGGAGGGCCGCCGACAGCGCCTTGGCGGTCTGGTCGGAAAGGCTTGCATTGTCATGTTCGGCGATGAGGAGAATTGCCATTTTCTTTGTCCTTTCCCGATCGCTTTAAAGCACGCCGGCTTCGTTCTTCAGCTTCTCGACCAGTTCGGCCACCGACTTCACCTTGACGCCGGCCTTGCGGCCGCCCGGCTCCTCGGTCTTGATCACCTTGAGGCGCGGCTTGACGTCGGCGCCGTAGTCGGCCGGGCTCTTCTCGTCGAGCGGCTTCTTCTTGGCCTTCATGATGTTGGGCAGCGAGGCATAGCGCGGCTGGTTGAGGCGAAGGTCGGCGGTGACGATCGCCGGCATCTTCAATTCCACCGTCTGCAGGCCGCCGTCGACCTCGCGCGTCACCTTGGCCTTATCGCCTTCGAGCACGATCTTGGACGCGAAGGTGCCCTGCGGCCAACCAAGCAGTGCCGCCAGCATCTGGCCAGTCTGGTTCGAATCGTCGTCGATCGCCTGCTTGCCGAGGATGACGAGGCCGGGCGCTTCCGCCTCGACCACGCCCTTCAGCACCTTGGCGACGCCCAGCGGCTCGGTCTGCTCGTCGGTCTTGACCAGGATGGCACGGTCGGCGCCCATGGCGAGCGCGGTGCGCAGCGTCTCCTGCGCCTGCTGCGGGCCGATCGACACGACGATGATTTCTTCCGCCTTGCCGGCTTCCTTGATGCGGATCGCTTCCTCGACCGCGATCTCGTCGAACGGGTTCATCGCCATCTTGACGTTGGCAAGCTCGACGCCCAGTCCGTCGGCCTTCACCCGGACCTTGACGTTGGCGTCCACAACCCGCTTCACGGGCACAAGGATCTTCATTTTCCTGTCACCTCTCCTGAGATAGTCGGGGCGCTATAGCAGCGTGCGCCCTGTCAGAGTTGTCGAAAGCCGACATCGCGGACGGAATATCCGCCCAACTGTGCCGTTTCCGTAGTGGCGACAAATCGGCGCGTCAATATCCCACGACGCACCCAAATCGGTTCAGTCCCGGGGCGCCGCTGCTCCACGGCCCCATTGCGCCGCCGGCTGCGCCGGATCGCTCGCGGCCGGCTCGACAGGAACAGGCGGCTGCTGGATGTTGGGCGTCGGGTCCGGCTCGCCGTCGGCGCCGGCCAGCAGCGGCACGCCCCGGCTGCGCAGAACCAGCACCAGGATCGATCCGGCGATGATGCCGCCGATATGGCATGCCCAGGAGATCTGGTCCTCGCCGGCCGCTGCGAACATCACGACCTGGAACAGGATCCATAGGATCAGCGGAATGAAGGCCGGGATGCGCAACGGAATGCGGGCAAAGGCCAGCACCCAGACTTTCACCCGGGGGTAGAGGATCAGGTAGGCGGCGACGACCCCGGCGATGGCGCCCGAAGCGCCGATCAACGGCACCTGCGAATCCCAGGCCACCAACCCCTGGAAGAAGGCGCCGGCGATGGCGCAGGCGAGGTAAAAGATCAGATAGCGGATATGGCCGAGCGCATCCTCGACATTGTCGCCGAACACCCAGAGGAACAGCATGTTGCCGCCGAGATGGAAGATGTCGGCATGCAGGAAGGAATAGGTGAGGTAGCTCAGGCTCTCGGGGATGACGACGAATTCGGGCGAGAGCTCGACCTTGTCGTGAACCACCGACGGGATGAAGCCGAGACCGAGAACCGCGGCATTGGTGAAGTTCTCACCGCCGAGCGTGGTCGCCAGGTAGACCAGCACGTTCGCCACGATCAGGCCGATCGTCACATATTGCAGCCGGATATGGCGCAGCCTGTTGGTGTCGTAAAGCGGGATGAACATCGGACCCTCCCGCCTGCGGATTCAGCGGTTCTTGCCGGGAACCCATAGCACGTCGGCCTTTCCATTGTCATTGACCGCGCGGGCGGCGACGAACAGGAAATCCGAGACGCGGTTGATGTATTTGAGCGCCTCGCGGTTGACATGCTCGGCTGGATCCTGCGCCAGCGCCACCATCAGGCGCTCGGCGCGGCGCGCCACGGTGCGGGCAAGATGGAGCGCGGCCGCGGCCGGCGTGCCGCCGTTCAGCACGAAGGATTTCAGCGGCTGCAGTTCCTTGTTGAGCGCGTCGATGTCCTGCTCGACGCGGTCGGTCTGGGCGGCGACGATGCGCAACGGCTCGTATTCCAGCGGCTTGCCGTCGTCCGGCACGGCGAGGTCGGCGCCCAGATCGAACAGATCGTTCTGGATACGCGACAGCATGGCGTCGATCGCCAGATGCTCGGCGCCGGTGTGGACGCGGGCCATGCCGATGCAGGCATTGGCCTCGTCGACGGTGCCATAGGCGTCGACGCGCAGGTCGGATTTCAGCCGCCGCTCGCCGGTGCCGAGCCCGGTAGTGCCGTCGTCGCCAGTGCGGGTGTAGATCTTGTTGAGCTTGACCACGCCGTCCTCTCTGAGATCCTCTATTTGCGCGTGAAATAGACAACCAGCAACAGCAGCGCCAGGGCCACGGCCTGCAGCATGATGCGCGCCTGCATCAGCTTGTTCGAGGTGAAGCCGGAGCCGCCGCGCATCATGTTGATCAGGCCGCGAACCAGCACGATCACCACGGCGGCCATCGCGACGATGGCGAGAATCTTGAAGATGATGAGCATCTGGCTGGCTCCGGTTCAGGTTCGGTCAGGCGCGCCTGGCGAGCACGCGGTAGAGCAGGGAGGCCGGCAGGATGCGTTTCAGCGCCGCGCCGATCCTGGCCGGCAGCGTTACCACATAGTGCGGGCGCGGGCGCTGTGACAGAAGCGCGTGGCGCAACGCCCTGTGCACGACCTCCGGTCCCGGCTTCAGCTTCGACACGCTGCCGCCCGCCTGAAGCCTTGCGAGCTGCGTCTGATAATCGGCGCGGTGGACGGAATTCTCGACGTCGATATTCTTCAAGAACCAGGGCAGGCCATTGCTGGCGATCTTCGACCTCACCGGTCCCGGTTCGATCAAGGATAGGTGGATGCCGCTGCCTTCGAGCTCCTGGCGCATGCACAGCATCAGGCCTTCGATGGCGTGCTTGGAGGCCGAATAGGCGCCGCGGAAGCGGACCGGAGCCAGTCCGAGGATCGAGGAGCAGTGGACGAGCCGGCCGTGCCCCTGGCGGCGCATGACCGGCACGACGCGCCGGGTGAGATCGTGCCAGCCGAAGAAATTGGCCTCGAACTGCTCGCGAAGTGCTGCGACCGGCAGGTCCTCGACGGCGCCGGGCTGGGCGTAGGCGCCGTTGTTGAAGAGCGCATCAAGCGTGCCGCCGGTCCGCTCCAGCACCGCATCGACCAAGGCGGCGATGGATTCGGGCTCGCGATAGTCGAGATAGAAGGCCTCCAGGCCGTCGGCCTCGAGGGCCGCGATGTCGGCCGGCTTGCGCGCCGTGGCGAACACCCGCCAACCTTCCGCCTTCAACGCCCGCGCGCAGTAGGCGCCGATACCGGAGGAGGCGCCGGTGACGATGACGGTGCGCAACTCTTCTGCCGCGGGGCGCGTTGTGGGACCTGGGGTTGCCATTTACCGCAATCACTTCCCATATTCGCGGCGTTGACACAATCGAGCGGAGCGCGGGCCCTTGCTGCGGAATATCGTCGCCCTCAAGCGCGTGCTCTACGATGCGATAGGCCACTTCAATACCGATGACGGCTGGGCGATGGCCAGCCATCTGGCGATCACCTCGCTGATGGCGCTGTTTCCGTTCCTGATCTTCGCCACGACGCTGGCCAGCTTCCTCGGCGCGCGCGCCTTCGCCGACACGGCCGTGCATCTGGTCTTCGACACATGGCCGGAGCAGATCGCCAAGCCGATCGCGCATGAGGTGCTCAACGTGCTCACGGTGCGCCGCACCGACCTTCTGACCTATGGCGTGCTGCTTGCGGCCTATTTCGCTTCCAACGGCATCGAAGCCCTGCGCACTTCGCTCAACCGCGCTTATCGGGTCACCGAGACGCGCGGCATCATCCACCGCCGGGTGCAAAGCATCATCTTCGTCTTGATCGCCACCGCCTGCTTTCTCGCCATCAGCGTGCTTTTGGTGTTCGCGCCGCTGCTGGCGCGGCTGGCGGAAGCGCATCTGGAATGGATCAAGCCCTATATGGGAACGATCACCATCTGGCGTTACGTGATCGCCTCGACGGTCATCGTCATCGGGCTGTTCTCCGTGCATATCTGGCTGCCGGCCGGCAAGCGGCGCTTCGTCTCGATCATACCGGGCATCGTCTTCACGCTGGTCGCCTGGCTGGTCGGGTCGACGATCTTCGCCACCTATCTCGACCATTTCTCGTCCTATGTGACGACCTATGCCGGGCTCGCCTCGATCATGATCGCGGTCGTCTTCCTCTACATCATCTCGGCGATCTTCATTCTCGGCGGCGAGCTCAATGCCGCGATCAGCCGTTATCTCGAAGCCCGAGCGCGGGTCGGGTGAGTTGGCGCCGGTCAGAAGAGGAACTGAAGAACTGGAGAATTGAAGAATTGAGGAACTGGGGAAAATGCGCCGACGCTTGGCTCCGCCCTTCTTCCTCAATTCCTCAGTTCCCCAGTTCCCCAGTTCTTCAATTCCCCAGTTCCCCTTTCCTCGCCTGTCGCGCCGTCGCCAGGGCGACGCCGAGCGTGGCGATCGCCATGCCGGCGATCTGCAGCAGGTTGAGCTGCTCGTTGAAAAGCAGCCAGGCGATGACCGCGGTTACGGCCGGCACCAGGTAGAATAGCGAGGCGACCTTCGACATCTCACCGTCCCTGATCATCACCATCAGCAGGAATATGGCGCCGACCGACAGCACCAGGACCAGCCAGGCCATGGCGAAGATCAATTCGCCATTGATGGTGACGGCGCGGGTCTCGAAGGCGAGCGAGCCCAGGATCATCACGGCGGAGCCGCCGACATACTGCCACATCGTCGCCGACACCAGATCGCCGCCTGAGGCATAGCGCTTCTGCCAGATGGTGCCGGCGCTCATGCCAAGCACGGAGACGAGCGAAGCCGTCAGCGTCGCCGGCGTGACGCCGCCGCCCAGCGCGCCCAGCTTCGGCCACAGCACGATGACGACGCCGAGAAGGCCGACGGCGAGGCCGGCCCAATGGCGCGGCAGGATCGCTTCGCCGAGGAACTTTCCGGCGAGCACGGCGGTGATCAACGGCTGCAGGCCGACGATCAGCGCCGAAAACCCGGCCGGCATGCCCCTGTGGATCGCCCAGAAGACGGCGCCGAGATAGACACCATGCATGAGGACGCCGGCCACCGTTGCGTGCAGCGCCTCTTCGCGCGTCGCCTTGCGCGAGCCAAGCAGAACGGTCAGCCCCGCGAACAGGGCCGCCGCGATCACGAAGCGGATGGCAAGGAAGGTGAAGGGTTCCGCCCAGGGCATGGCATAGCGCGCGCCAATGAAGCCGGTCGCCCACAGAACGACGAAGGAGGCGGGAATGAACCGCTTGATGCTCTGCATGGGGGAGGCTGCCGGGATGAACGGTTGATGACGGCAATTGCTCTAATGCCGTTCAATCCCGCAAGCAAAACGAAACGGTTGATCCATAAGCTAAGTTGAATTCATCAAACCGTGCCAACAGGGGCATGGCGTGTCGCCGCGCCATGGTGAGGCATGTTTTTGCATCTGGACACGACCTGGCTCTTGTTCGCCTTCGCGATCATTGTGGCCTTCGGCTTCTTCTTCGGCACGGCGCTCGACGCGATCATGAAGGAGAGCGGCTTCGGCCCGACCGGCAACACACTGCTGTTCATCTTCGGCTTTTTCGTCGCGGTGGGGGTCGCAAACAAGCATGGCATCAGCCTGAGCGATCTCAAGCTGGCGGTGGCCTGCGGGCTGGGCGGCGCCTTTGTCTTCATCAGCGTGCTGGCGCTGATCAAGGCCGGGATGGCGCGCCTCTAGCCAGCTAAAAACCGACCAATCGTCTGACGTCCTGCGGCGACATGCCCGCCTCCCGGAGGGAGGCCAGGCCGGTGTCCTTGAGGCTCTTTGACAGTTTCCTGCCGTCCGCACCGAGGATCAGGCGGTGGTGGAAATAACGCGGCTGCGGCAGGCCGAGCAGTTGCTGCAGCAGGCGCTGCACCCCGGTCGCCGAATAGAGGTCCTGGCCGCGCACGACATGGCTGACAGCCTGCAGCGCGTCGTCGACGACGACGGCGAGATGATAGCTGGTCGGGATGTCGCGGCGGGCGATGATGACGTCGCCCCAGGCCCGCGGTTGCGCTTCGATTGCTCGCGTCGCCGACATCGTCTCGTCGGTGAACTCCACCCATGACAGGCCGGCCGTGACGCGCGCCATCGCCGCCTCGACATCGAGCCGCCAGGCGAAGGGCATGTTGTCCGCGATCCGCCGCTTGCGTTCCTTCACCGGCAAGTGCTTGTCGAGCGGCGGATAGAGCGGCACGCCGTCCGGATCGCGCGGCCAGTCGCGGCCGCCGGTCTCGGCGATAAAGGCGCGGATCTCGCCGCGGCTCATGAAGGCCGGATAGACGAGTTCCTCGGCGATCAACCGGTCCAGCACCTCCCGGTATTCGGCGAAATGCTCGGACTGGCGGCGCACCGGTTCTTCCCAACGCAATCCCAGCCATTCGAGGTCGCGAAAAATGCCGGCTTCGAATTCGGGCGTGCAGCGCAGGACATCGATATCCTCGATGCGCAGCAGCAGGCGCCCGCCGACCTGCGCCGCCATGCGCTGGTTGAGCAGAGCCGAGTAGGCATGGCCGAGATGCAATTGGCCATTGGGGCTCGGCGCGAAGCGGAATGTCAGGAGTGTCATATCTCGGGCGGTATTCGGGTTGAAAGGCGCTTCCGCCGGTTGCTAGTTAGCCATCAATTGCCATTTCGCGGGCGCCCTGGGAACAAGCAACGTGCAACGCATCGCCTCGCTGGACGACATTGCGACAGGGCTCGACGCGCTCTGCCGGATCGATCCGCGGCTGGCGACCGTGCGCGGCCGGGCGGGCGAAGTGCCGCTGCGGCTGTCGGAACCTGGCTTTCAGAGCCTCGCTTCCATTATCGTTTCACAGCAAGTTTCCCGCGCCAGCGCCGACGCCATCTTCGGGCGGCTGGTGAAGCTTGTCGACCCGCTGACGCCGCAGGCGATCCTTGCCGCCGGCGAGGGCGTGTTTCGCGAGGCCGGGCTGTCGCGGCCGAAACAGCGCGGGCTGCTCGCCGTGGCCGAAGCGGTGGCCGGCGGGCTCGATCTCGATCACCTGTGCACCCTGGACGCCGGCGAGGCGATCGCGGCGATGACGGCCGTGCCCGGCATCGGTCCATGGACGGCGGAATGCTACCTTTTGTTTGCCGCCGGCCACCCGGATGTGTTTCCCGCGCGCGACGTCGCACTGCAGACGGCGGTCGGCCATGCGCTCGGCATCAACCCGCGCCCGCCGGAGAAAATGCTTATCCGGCTGGCCGAATCATGGAGCCCGTATCGGGGTGTCGCGTCACGGCTTTTTTGGGCTTATTACCGGGAATTGAAGGGCAGGGATGCGGCGCCGACTGTCGAAATGGCAAAAAAAGCCTGAAAATCATGCGGTTTTGGCGATTTCGACGCACGACAATCCGCTTCACATCCCTGTCATGTCGGGCTTACAGTATCCGCGCCGTTCGGTTCTAGAAGCAAGGAGGCGAAGGACGTGACGGTTGCCGTATCTCCGGATGGGCTTCCCGCGCTGGTGCTGAACGCGGACTACCGTCCGCTCAGCTATTACCCCCTGTCGCTCTGGTCGTGGCAGGACGCCATCAAGGCCGTCTTCCTCGACCGGGTGAACATCGTCGCCGAATACGAGCACGCCGTCTCTTCGCCGACCTTCTCGATGAAGCTGCCGAGCGTGGTCAGCCTCAAAGCCTATGTGAAGCCGTCCAGGCATCCCGCCTTCACCCGCTTCAACGTCTTCCTGCGCGACCGCTTCCAGTGCCAGTATTGCGGAACGCCCGAGGATCTGACGTTCGACCATGTCATCCCGCGCCATCGCGGCGGAGCGACGACCTGGGAGAATGTCGTCGCCGCCTGCTCGCCTTGCAACCTCCGCAAGGGCGGCATGATGCCGGCCCAGGCCAAGATGTGGCCGCTGCAAAAACCCTATCAGCCGACGGTGCACGACCTGCACAACAACGGCCGCCTGTTCCCGCCCAACCATCTGCATGAAAGCTGGATGGATTATCTCTACTGGGATGTCGAACTCGAACCTTGAGATCGTTCGAGAATTCGGGAGGCTGGCCGTCTGAAGCAAGCGTCTGCGCTTCCGGCGCTCACGTACTGTAAGTACGCTCCGCTCCGGTTCTCGACGCTCACTTCATACGACTCATCCTGCCGAATTCTGCGCCGCTTTGGTGCCGGCTCAGTCCCGTGCGAGCGCGCTGCGGAAGGCGACGGCGGCGAGGACGAGGCTGGCGATGGCGTTCCAGCCGGCGAGCGACAGGCCGAGGATGCGCAGCGCGGCCTTGTCGCAGGAGGGCGGCACGAACTTGTCGAGCGCGTCGAGCACGCCCTTGCCGCCGGTGTCGACCGGACCGGCGCCGGCGGTGCAGTCGGCCGGACCTTGCCACCAGGCCCATTCGACGCCCGAATGATAGACGCCGAGATAGAGGCCGTAGAGCATCAGCAAGCCGCCGATCGCGAGCAGGCCGCGCGTCACCCAGGCCGGCGCGCGCAGCATCGAGGCGATCGCCGCCAGCACCATCAGCGGTACACCGATATAGTAGGGCGTGCGCTGCTCCAGGCAGAGATGGCAGGGGATGTAGCCGCCGATATATTGGAAGGCGAGCGCCGAGCCGACCGTCGCGGCCATGGCGACGGCGAGAAAGAGCGCCGCGCGCATGCGCTGGCGTCCGGTATCGGCATTCATGGTCGCGGTCATCTATCGGGTCCGTTGTTGCGTCGCTATCCGTGGGCGTATCTGACGAGGATATAGAGCAAAATCAGGGCAGCGGCGCCGGCGCCGACAATCAATCCCAAGCGCTTTTCGATGAACTCTCTGATCTCCTCGCCATAGCGGCGAAGCAGCCAGGCAAGCAGCAGGAAACGCGCGCCGCGCGCCACGATCGCGAGCCCGATGAAAAGCAACAGATTGACGCCGATGACGCCCGACAGGATCGTCACCACCTTGATCGGCGGCAGATGGGCCGCGCCCGAGGTGACCAGCATCAGGATGATGAAGCCGACGCCGGACGAGGTGCGCAACTGCTCGAACTCATCATATTTGCCGTAGAATTCAAGCACCGGCTTGGCGACTGCCTCATAGGCATAGTGGCCGATGAACCAGCCGGCGACGCCGCCCAGGACCGAAGCGACCGTGGCGATCAGCGCGTAGCGATAGGCGCGCTGGGGTTTGGACAGCGCCATCGGCAGGAAGAGCACGTCGGCCGGCACCAGGAAGACCGAGCTTTCGACGAAGGCGATGAAGGCCAGCCACCATTCGGCCGATTTGCGCGCCGCCAGCGACAGGGTCCAGTCGTAAAGTCCGCGAAGCATCGGCTCTCCTAATGCGATTGACACAATTCCGGACGGAAAACCGCTGCGCTTTTCCTGGAATTGCCTAATGCATGTCACCCCAAACGGCGCAGCGGTTTTCGGCCACCGGCATGCACGAAACAAGGACCCAAAGCGCCGCAGCCGCCATTATCGACCGAGCACCTTAAACATTCGCCTCTCTAGAAAGGTTTCCCGCGGCGCACAATGGCGGTGGTCCTTACAAGACCGCCGGATGCTGTTTGGCCGAAGCGGTGCCGGCAAATCCGCAACAGGCCAGTTGACGAAAGGCTGTCCAACCGTATAGTCCGCGCCCATCCAGGCCGCCCGGCCTGAGCCCCTATGGCGGAATTGGTAGACGCGCTCGACTCAAAATCGAGTTCCGCAAGGAGTGCTGGTTCGATCCCGGCTAGGGGCACCATTCTTCGCTCTGCGAGCTTCGGATGGCAGGCCACCCTTTTTGAGCTTCGGGTGGCAGGCCATTGCCCTTACGAGCTTCGCATGGCAGGCCATCCCGAACGCCCTACCGCATATTCCCCGTATGCCCCTGCGAGTAGCGCCCCGGCTGCGGCCACACCGTCAGGCCATGCGGCTCGGCGCCGACGCGGATTTTCGTCACGGCGCCGCTGGTGGTGTCGATCATATAAACCTCGCTGTCGAAGCGGCCCGACAGCCATAGCTGCCTGCCGTCGGCGCTGACATTGCCCATGTCGGGGCTGCCGCCGCCGGGGATCGGCCATTGCGCGACCACCGCGCGGGTGGCGAAGTCGATCACCGTGACGCTTCCCGGACCCCTGGCCTTGCCCTGCTCCATCCTGTGCGAGCCGCGGTTCGAGACGTAGAGCCGCTTGCCGTCGCGGCTGACGACGAAGCCGTGCGCGCCGATGCCGGTCGGGATGAAGCCGATTTCCCGAAAACTGTCGCCGTCGACCAGGAACACGCCGTCATTCATCATGTCGGCGACGTAGAAGACCTTGCCGTCGGGCGACAGGCGGATGTCCTGCGGCATGCCCATCCTGGAGAAGTCCAGATGGCCGAGCAACTTCTGGTTCTTCAGGTCGATCTTGGCCAAGCCGCCGTCGCCATATTCGCAGGTGAAGATCGCATAGGAGCCGTCGGCAGAGAAGTCGGCATGGTTGATGCCCGGGCAAGTCGGCGTCGGCAGGCTCGATTTCAACGCCATGGTGTGCGGGTCGCGGAAATCGAGCTGCTCCATCGCCTCGTCGACGACGATTGCCGCGCTGCCGTCCGGCATGAAATAGAGATTGTAGGGGTCGTCGACCGCGATCTGCTGGCCGGGCATGGCCGTCATCGGGTCGATCGGCGTCAGGCTGCCGTTTTTGCCGGTGCCGTTGTTGGCGACCCACAGCGTCTTCAAATCCCAGGACGGAATAACATGCTGCGGCTTGCTGCCGACCGGGAAGCGGCCGACCTCCTTCAAGGTGACGGTGTCGATCACCGAGACGCTGTTGGAGGAGCGGTTCGGCACATAGACGCGCGGCAGCGCGCCGGCGGTGGCGGGGCTCAGATGGCCGGCCGTGGTCTGGCTGTAGATATTGACCGGGGGAGGCGCCGGATCGCTGCAATCCTCCGGGCAGGTGTCGGCCACGGCTCGAGCCGGAAGCATGGCGAGCAGGACAAGCGGCGCACAAAGGCGGGCGAAGCGCAGTACGGTATCGATCATTTGAAGTGCTTTGTGGTGAAGGCAGGCCGGGTCCGGCCGCCGCAAGCCATAGCCGGTGTCTCGCCGCCCATCTAGCGTCTTTTCAGCAGGCTCCGCATGCGGTTGCGCAAGATGCGCGCCATGTTGCGGGTCTCGCGGTAGAGATGCAGTTGCGAGGCGGCCTGACGGGCCAGCCGGTCGGCGTCCGGCGTCAGCCCGATCACCAGCGTGCCCATCGGCTTGCGCTCGCTCCACAGACGGCTCATCACCGGATGGTCCGGAACCGCGCAGGAATCGGTCATGACGATGTTGGGATCGTCGAGATGCTGCCTGGTCACCTCGATCATCAGCAGCGTTCCTGGCGAATAGGCGGAGAGCGCCTCGTCATAGGCCGTCTTCCAGGTATAGGCGACGCCGGCCTCGACGAAGACGACCAGGCAGGCGATGGTGCGGCCGTCGAGCGTCAAAAGGTGGATGCGGCACATGTCCTGCTCGGCCAGCCTGTGCACGGCCTCGCGGGCGAAGGCGGCGCGGTAGCGGTCGATCGCCATCGCGGTGCGCTCGCGGCCTTTCCAGCCGGCCGCTTCCAGCGTCAGGAAGCTTTCGATGGCGTGGCGGATCTCGTCCGGCCCGCGCGCCACGGTGTGCTCCAGCTTGCCGAGGTCGGCGAGACGCCGCTTCAGGCGGCGGAATTCGCGATAGTGATGCGCGCGCAGCGATGCCTTGAGGTAGTCCTCGCCGTCGGCATTGCTTTCCAGCACCGGCCGCTCGACCTTGCCGGTGGTGACCATGGTCAAGCCGCGGCTGTCGGCAAAGGAGGTGAGCAGGCTCGCCACCGGACCATCGAGGCGCATATCGGGCAGTACGAAGACTTTTGGCAGCTTGAGATGCGGCCTCGACAGCATCGAGAAGAAATCCTCGATGACGCCGACCGGATCGTCGCGATCGACCAGCGGCGTTCCGAGCGGGCCGAACGGGCTCGACCATGTGCGCATCACCGGGACGCCGAGCGGGATCGCCGGCCGCTCGACCGAGAACGGCGCCAGAAGCCGAAGCCGGTTGCGGTATTCGTCGCCGTCGCGGATGACGGCCAGCCGCACCTCGCGGTCTTCCAGCCGCGGCATCGCCGGCGCCAGGAAGCGCGGGTTGAAGAAGACGTTCGGCTCGATCGTGCGGGCGCTGAGATAGTCGAGTTCCTCGACGAGGTCGAAGCCGGCCGAGGCCGGGTAGATGGCGAGCTTGCGCTCCGGCCTGTTGCTGGCGAAGAGCTCGATATGGGCGGGGTCGACCTCGCGCGCCAGGCCGGCAAGGTTGGAAACCATGGCGCCGGCGGTGCCGCCGCTGGTCTCTTCGAGCAACGGGACGGCGGCCATCAGGCGATTTCCTTGTTTGCGGGCACGAAGATCGCCATCACGATGCCGAGCTTGCGCCAGACGGTGAAGGAGAGCGCGCTGGCCTCGAAGACCATGGCCAGGCTGGTGGCGATTGCCGCGCCCCAGAGGCCGAACAGCGGAATGAGGATCACGTTGAGGCCGATGTTGAGCGCAAGCGTCATGGCATAGACGGCGGCGCATATGTTCTGGTTCCCGCTCATGGTGAGCAGGCTTTCGCAGGGGCCGACGGCGGCGCGCGCCACGACGCCCAGCACCAGCAGGAAGAGCAGCGGGTAGCCGGCGGCGAATTCGGGACCGAACAGCACCAGCATAGGCTCGCCCAGCGCCAGCACCATGAGCGCCATCAGCAGCGAGGGCCAGAAGGTCCAGGAGACGGTCTCGCGGGCGAAGGCGGCGAGCCGATGCGGCTCGCCATGCGTGAACTGGGCGTAGCGCTGTGCAACGCCGGCCTTGACCGCGAAATAGACGAAATGCACCAGCGCCAGCGTCTTCACCGTGGCGAAATAGACAGCGACGTCATTGGGGTCGAGATAGGCGCCCACCATCAGCACGTCGGCATTGGTGAGCAGGAAGAAGAAGCCCTCGACCAGGAAGATCGGCAGCGAAACGAGGATCCACTGGCCGAAATGCACCGCCATCGGCCCGGCCGGGATCTTTTTCTCCATGCGCGAGGTGACGGCCATCAGCTGGCCGAGCGTGGTGACATAGGTTGCGGCGATGGAGGCGAAGATCGCGGTCTTGGCGTCGGGCACATAGTGCAGGCCAAGCATCAGCGCCATGAACGCCAGGATCAGCACCGGCCGCACTAGATAGGTGGGCGACAGCGCCAGCAGCGCCCAGGAATTGGCGCGCGCCAGCCCTTGCAGAAGGTCGCCGAGCGCGATCATCGGCAGGCAGATGACGCCGAGGATGAAGGGGACGACGTAGTAATTCTCGATCCAGTCCGAGGCGAGCCAGACGCCAAGGGCGCCGAGGCCTGCCACCAGCGTCGAGGCGACGAGCACGAACAGGCGGCTCGCCTGCACGATGCCGCGCAGCTCGGCCAGCATGCCGCGCTCGCGATATTCGGGGATGAAGCGGATGACCGAGGTGTGAAAGCCGAGGCAGGCGAGGTTGCCGACGATGACCATCGTCACCCAGACCAGCACCGAGATACCGTATTCGAACGAGCCCATCCAGCGTGCCATCAGCACCTGGCTGACAAAGGCGATGAAGGCGCTGACGATGCGGATGGAGAAGGCGATCAGCGACATGCGCCCGGCTTCGCCGCGCTCGTCGGCGGTGGACAGCACGGCATCGATGCGGCCAAGCAATGGCCGCATGCGCAGCGCCCAGCGCTGCGGCAGGAACCGCCCGGCAGTCGTCGCCGCGGAAAAGCGCACCCCGAATACTCTCCGTTTTCCGCCTCTTTCCAAGGTTTCGGGTCTATCCGAAACACCTTAAGAAAGGG